>DATLXM010000035.1:0-21249 GCA_035575835.1 Gaiellaceae bacterium | reverse complement strand
GCGTCCTCGTCGTGGGAGCGCCAGACGCGCTCGACGAGCGTCCCGAGAAGATCTCGGATCCCGATCATCCCGTGCAGGTGGTCGCCCTCGACGACGGGCAGGTGCCTGATCTTGCGCTCGACCATCAGCTTCGCCGCTTCGAGTGGATCGACGTCGGGGGAGACGGTGACCGGGTTTGCGGTCATCACCTCCGCGACGGTCGTGCGCTGAAGATCGACGCCGTCGCCCGCGAGCCGGAGGACGTCGCGCTCGGTGAAGATCCCCACGAGGCGCGCGCCGTCGCAGACCGCGACCGAGCCGACGTGGCCGTCGAGCATCTTCCGCACGGCGGTGTGAGCCGACTCACCGGGCTCCACGCTCACGACCGACACCGTCATCGCCAGTGGCACCAGGCGAGTGTAACGAACGATACGAGCTACGGGGCGGGAGCGAGCGCGCCCGGGGTGTAGACGCCTGCAGCGTTCCAGAGCAGGTACCCCTTGGCTCCCATCTGGCGTGCCGCATCGATCTGCGCCTGCACGTCCGCGAGCCCGTAGGTGCGGCCGTACGAGAAATCCTGGAGCCACGGGATCAGCATCGCCTTGCTCGGCCGGAGCTCGCGCCGGAAGTGCGAGAGGGCGTACTGCACCGTCTCGCCGGGCGACGCATTCGGGTCGTCCAGCTGGTACTCACCCGCGCCGAAGTGGGAGGGATAAACCATCGGGTAAACGGCGTCGACGTACTTCGAGATCCGGCGCGGCACCTGCCCGATCCCGAGATCACGCGTCGCGGCGAGTCCGAAAACATCGGTCGAGACACGGACTCCGAGCGGCTTCAGCCGTCGCGCCGCGTAGTTGACGAACTCGGCGATCACCCACCCGGGCGGGGTCGCCGTCTTGCGCGGGAAGACGATGTTCTGGACGTCGCCGTCACTCGGGAAGCGAACGTAGTCGAACTGGATCTCGTCGAAGCCTGCTCTCGCCGCCACCTCCGCGATCGAGACGTTGTAATCCCAGACACGCCGGTCGTACGGGTTCGTCCAGCCGAGCCCGGCGTCGTTGTGCCAGACCGAGCCGTCCGGGTTGTGCAGCGCGAGATCGGGGCGGCCCTCCGAGAGGAGCGGATCCTCGAACATGACCACGCGGCCGATCAGGTACACACCGCGTGCGTGGGCGGCGGTCGCGAGCTGCCGCGGCTCGTAGTACGGCCGCGCCGCGCCGACCTTCGTCGCGAGCGGGACGGCCGAGGGGACGAAGCCGACCTCGCCGTTCTCGTCCTTGACGTCGAGCTCGATCGTGTTCAGGCCTTCCCTCGTCAGATCGAGGTACTCGGCGAACTTGCCGTCGAGCGAGGCGAGCGCCATCGTCACGTGCACGCCGCGCACCTCGCTCGAGTACGGACGCGGCTGCGGCCACACCGGCTTCGGCTTCGCCGGCTTCGTCGCCTGTGCCGCCCGCTCCTCGGCGGTGACGACCTTCGCCCCGGCGGCGAGCCCGAGCACGCCGGTGAGAAGAATCCCAACGAGCGCACTGCGTCGCTGCCGCTTGCGTCTCCGGGCCGCGTCGCGACGCGCGCGAAAGCGCTCGTTCGGTTCCAGCGGCTCGAAGAGCATCGACACGGGCGCGGGAACGGTACGCGGTCCGGACCGAGCCTGCAAGAATCGCTCCGTGGTTCTCTCCGACCGGACGATTCGCCGCCTGCTCACCGAGGGCCGGATCGAGGTCGAGCCCTACGACGAGTCGCTGATGCAACCGTCGAGCCTCGACGTCCGCGTCGATCGCTACTTCCGCGTCTTCCGGAACTGGAACTACCCGTTCATCGACGTGAAGCAGCCGCAGGAGGAGTTGACGGAACTCGTCACGATCGACGACGAGACACCGTTCATCCTCCATCCCGGCGAGTTCGTGCTGGGCTCGACCCTGGAGCGAATCCGCCTTCCGGACGACCTGGTCGCCCGGCTCGAGGGGAAGAGCTCTCTCGGCCGCCTCGGGCTCCTGATCCACTCGACCGCCGGCTTCATCGACCCCGGGTGGGACGGCCACGTCACGCTCGAGCTCTCGAACGTCGCGAACCTCCCGATCACGATCTACCACGGGATGAAGATCGGCCAGGTCTCGTTCGTCCAGATGACCGAGGCCGCGGAGTCGCCGTACGGCTCGGGCGGGTTGGGGTCGAAGTACCAGGGGCAGAAGGGACCAACCCCCAGCCGCTACTGGAAGAACTTCGAGTGAAAGCGATCCGATGATTCTGCTCACTGGTGCAACCGGCTTCGTCGGCCCCTACGTCGTCCACGCGCTGCGCGCCGAGGGCCGTGAGCTGCGCGCGCTCGTCCGAGACGGCGCGGATGCCGGACGGCTCCACGCCTGGGGCTGCGAGACCTTCGTCGGCGAGATGACCGATGCGGCGAGCCTCCGGCGCGCCGCCGAGGGCTGCGACACGGTCGTCCACCTCGTCGCGATTCTCACCGGCAAGCCACGCGACTTCGAGCGAGTGATGAGCCAGGGCACGCGCGACCTCACCGCGGCCGCCCGCGAAGCCGGCGTCCGCCGCTTCGTGCTCATGTCGGCGCTCGGCACGGACGAGCGGACGAAGGATCTCGTGCCGTACTACGGCGCGAAATGGGCGATGGAGCAGGCGGTCAAGGAATCGGGACTCGAGCATGTGATCTTCCGGCCGAGCTTCATCTTCGGGAAGGGAGGCGGCGCGCTCGCCCAGTTCCAGAAGATCGCGAAGCTCGCTCCCGTGACGCCGATCGTGGGGCCGGGAACGCAGCGGATCCAGCCGATCTGGGTCGAGGACGTCGCAGCCTATTTCGCCGCATCGATCGACAAGCCCGAGGCCGCCAACCGGACCTACGATCTCGGCGGCCCCGACGTCGTCACCTGGAACGAGTTCTGGGCGAGGCTGAAGCGGAGCACCGGCTCGCGCAGGCCGTCGGTGCACCTGCCGTTCGGGCTGATGCGGGCGCAGGCGTCCCTGCTCGAGCGGCTGCCGAACCCACCGGTCACGCGCGACCAGCTGACGATGCTCGAGGCGGGCGACAACGTCGTCTCCAACGCGGACGCGGTCGACACCTTCGGCTTCCCACTCGTCCCGCTCGACGAGCAGCTCCGCCGCGCTGCCTAGAAAGAGTCAGGGCCCCGGACTCGATGTGAGTCGGCGGGGCCCTGATCCGGTGACTAGCCTGGAATTAGTAGGGGCGTTTCCGGGCCGCTCCAGTCAAGAAACGGCGGCGCGTAACGCGTAGTCCCCCACGCTGGCTAGACGATTCCCCTTGCAGGTTCCGGGGACGCGCCCCTACCGGCTAGTACCTCCACTGCCCGTACTGGAATCTGTCACTACCGGACCACCTCCTTTCCGCGGTTGAGCGGAATATAGCTGAGCGGCCGGAGGACGATCTCGCGAATTCAGCCGCTAGCCCGGAGCGTCGACTTTGACCCAGCCGTCCTCCACCCGGACCGCGAAGGTCTCGACGGGCTCGAAGGCGGGCAGGGTCAGAGCGCTGCCGGTGGTGATGTCGAACCGCGCCCCGTGGCGGGGGCAGATCGCGATGCACAGCTCGGGCTCCCAGTCGCCCTCGCAGAGCGGGCCGTCGTCGTGGGAGCAGCGGTCCTCGATCGCGTAGAGCTTGCCGTCGCAGTTGTAGACGCCGATCCCGGTAAGACCCGCGTAGACGATCTTGACGGCGCCGGGCGGGAGCTCCTCGACCGGGCAGACGTCGACGGTCACGTGAAGCTGAGCTCGTCGCTGCCGGCCCACTCTTCCGGCAGGGGCGTTCCCTTGCCTTTGTTCAAGGCGACTTTCAGGACTCCCAACCCGAGCAGGGCACACTTGAGCCGGACGGGCGTGAGCGGGATCCCGATCTCCTCGAGCAGCTCCTCTTTGGGCATCCGCGCCACCTCCGCTGCATCTCGGCCGACGACGAGCTCGGTCAGCATCGAGGTCGCCGCCTGCGAGATCGCGCAGCCGCGGCCCTCGAAGCGGACGTCCGCGATCGTGTCGCCGTCGAAGGCGAGCGAGATCGAGATCTCGTCCCCGCAGAGCGGGTTCTGACCCTCGGCCGACACGTCCGCGTGCTCCAGCGCGCCGTGCCCGCGTGGGTTGCGGTAGTGGTCGAGGATGACCTCGCGGTACAGCTGATCGAATTCCGACATCAACCCAGGTTCTGCTTGACCTTCTCGAGCCCGGCGACGAGCCGGTCGATCTCCTCGGGAATCGTGTAGAGGTAGAAGCTCGCCCGGTTCGTCGCGATCACGCCGAGCCGGTGCATCAGCGGCTGGGTGCAGTGGTGGCCGCCGCGGATCGCGACTCCTTCCCAGTCGAGGATCTGGCAGACGTCGTGCGGGTGCACGCCCTCGACGTTGAACGAGACGATCCCCGCCCGCCGCTCGACCACGGGCCCGTAGGTTTCGATCCAGGGCAGCTCGCCGAGCTTGTCGAGCGCGTACTCGGTCAGCTCGTGCTCGTGACGGGCGATCGCGTCGAGCCCGACCGCACTGAGGTAGTCGATCGCCGCGCCGAAGCCGACCGCTTCGGCGATCGGGCCCGTTCCCGCCTCGAACTTGTAGGGGAGCTGGCCCCAGGTCGTTTCCTCCGCGGTGACCGTGCGGATCATGTGGCCGCCGAGGTTGAACGGGGACATCTGCTCGAGCAACTCCCGGCGGCCCCAGAGGGCGCCGACCCCGGTCGGGCCGAGCATCTTGTGCGCGGAGATCGCGAGGAAGTCGCAGCCGAGCGCCTGCACGTCGATCGTCCGGTGCGGAGCGGCCTGAGCCGCGTCGACGACCATGATCGCGCCCTGCTCGTGCGCCCAGACGGTCAGCTTCTCGACCGGGTTGACCGTGCCGAGCGTGTTCGAGACGAGCCCGGTCGCGACGACCTTCACGTTCCCCTCGGCGGCGAGCCCGTCGAGCGCGTCGAGCTGCAACTCCCCGTGATCGTCGATCGGGATCGTCCGGAAGGCGGCGCCGGTGCGGCCCGCGATGTACTGCCACGGGACGAAGTTGGAGTGGTGCTCGAGTTCGCTGACGATCACGACGTCGCCCGGCCCGAGGTTGTCCAGTCCCCACGCGTACGCGACCAGGTTGAGCGCCTCGGTCGCCTGCCGGGTGAAGATCACCTCGCGCTCCGAAGGCGCGTTGACGAATTTCGCCACCTTGACGCGCGCGCCCTCGTAGCCGTCGGTCGCGCGCTCGGCGAGGCGGTAGACGCCGCGGTGCACGTTGGCGTAGGAGTGCGAATAGAACTCGGTCATCGCCTCGAGCACTTGCCGGGGCTTCTGGGTCGAAGCGGCTGAGTCGAGAAACGCGACCGGCAGCCCGTTCTGGAGCTCCTCGAGAAAGGGGAAGTCGGCGCGGAGGCGCTGGGCGTCGAGCTTCGTGGTGGCGGCGACGGCCATGGCCGTCATGGTACTGGCGCCACTGACGTCAACCGCGCGGGTCGACCTTGCCGTTCGTGGCAGCGCGGCCCGCGATCTCCTGCTCCTGGGCGACCGTCGCCGCCGCTCCCTCGAGCAGGTCTGCGAGCTGCTTCACCCGCTCGCGCTCGGAGGTGAGCTGGAGCAGTTTCTGCTTGAGCTCGGGGGCGAAGTCGAATCGCCCCGCGAGCTGGAACGAGAGCTCGTCACTCCCCGCCTCGGGCTCCTCGACGTCCGAGCCCGTGAGCTCGACGAGCTTGCGGAAGAGCTCGAGCGCGCGCTCCAGGTCGGCCGGATCCGCCGGGTCGGGCGCCTCCTCGACCGACTCCACGAGCCCGGTCTGGAAGGAGCGCCCTCCGGTCAGCTCGAGCAGGCGGAACCGCTCCCGGCCCTGGACGACGACGTTCAGGCGGCCGTCGTCGAACCGGTCGAGCACTTGCGTGACCGCGGCCCGCGTCCCGATCTCTCGGAGGCCGTCCTCGTCCGCGAACACGAGCCCGAACTCCCGGTCCTCGTCGAGACACTCACCGATCAGCTCCTGGTAGCGGTCCTCGAAGATGTGGAGCGGGATCTGCTCCTGCGGGAAGAGCACGATTCCGAGCGGGAAGAGTCCGAGCTCAGGCACGGACCAAGGTTACGCGCGCTCGAAGGCGAGGATCCGGAAGAGCGGGCCGTCGCGGGTGGACGCGAGCGCGAGCCCGTGCGCCTCGATCGCGCCCCGGAGCTCGTCGGCTGAGTGGACGAAGACGCAAAAGCGGCCGCGCCGGAGCCGCAGCCCGAGGTTGAACGCGCCGAACGCAATCCTGCCGAGCCGGTCGGCGCGTGGGAAGCTGAGGACGAGAGTCCGGCGAGCGAGCCCGGCGGCGATGCCCGCTAGGGCGACCCCATCCGGGGTGCAGCAGACGACCTTGTTCAGAACGACGACGTCGGCGGGCCGGCCCGTACCCGGGTCTGCGACGAGATCCGCGGTGCGGAAGGACGCGCTCGCGCCCAGGCCGGCCTCAGCCGCGAGCGCCGCGGCTTCCTTCTCGTAGGAGGGGACGAGCTCGACCACCTCGCCTTCGCGCGCGCCTCGCGCGAGGAGCTGGAGCAGCACCTGCCCGATCCCGCCGCCGATCTCGAGCACGGTCGCGCCCTCGATCCCGCGGACCGAGGCACGCCGCGCGAGCGAGCGCGCCATCGCATCCGGCCCCTTCTGTCGGTAGCGCTTGGCGGCGCGCCGGGCGAAGCGATCTCCGAAGAGCTCCTCCTGGCCGTGCCGGGCGCAGCAACCGCTCACGATGCAACGGTACCCTCGGGAGCGATGAGCGACTACGTCTACACGATGTACAAGGCCGACAAGTTCTACGGCTCGGATCGCCAGGTGCTCGCGAACATCTCGCTCTCGTTCCTGCCGGGGGCGAAGATCGGCGTGCTCGGACCGAACGGCGCCGGCAAGTCGACGCTCCTCCGGATCATGGCCGGGCTCGAAGAGCCCTCGAGCGGCGTCGCCGAGCTCGATCCCAAGTCGACCGTCGGCTATCTCCCGCAGGAGCCCGATCTCGACTCCTCGAAGAACGTGCGCGAAAACGTCGAGGACGGTGTCCGCCCGATGCGCGACCTGCTCGACCGCTTCAACGTGATCTCGGCCAGGTTCGCGGAGCCGGACGTCGATTTCGACGCCCTCCTCGCCGAGCAGGCCGAGGTTCAGGATCAGATCGACCGGCACGACATCTGGAGCCTCGATGCGACGCTCGACCGGGCGATGGACGCGCTCCGGCTCCCGGACGGCGACCGCGACGTGACCACGCTCTCGGGCGGCGAGCGCCGCCGGGTGGCGCTGTGCCGGATCCTCCTCTCCTCGCCCGACCTGCTCCTCCTCGACGAGCCGACGAACCATCTCGACGCCGAATCCGTCGCCTGGCTGGAGCGCTTCCTCGAGAGCTACAAGGGCACCGTCGTCGCCGTCACCCATGACCGCTACTTCCTGGACAACGTCGCGGGCTGGATCCTCGAGCTCGACCGCGGCAAGGGCCTCCCCTTCGAGGGCAACTACTCGTCCTGGCTCGAGCAGAAGCAGGCGCGGCTCGCGATCGAGGAGAAGACCGAGTCGGCGCGCAGGCGCACGCTCGCCCGCGAGCTCGAGTGGGTGCGGATGAGCCCGAAGGCGCGCCACGCGAAGTCGAAGGCGCGCGTCCAGTCGTACGAGAAGCTCCTGAGCGACGATCAGAACGTCCGCCTGGACAAGGTCGAGATCCACATCCCGGCCGGGCCACGCCTTGGTGACGTCGTCGTCAAGGCGGACAAGGTCGCAAAGGGCTACGGCGACAAGCTCCTCTACGACGACCTCACGTTCTCGCTCCCGCCCGGCGGGATCGTCGGCGTGATCGGCCCCAACGGCGCCGGCAAGACGACGCTCTTCCGGATGATCTCGGGCGAGGAGCAGCCGGACTCGGGCGTCCTCACCGTCGGCGAAACGGTCGAGCTAGCCTACGTCGACCAGTCGCGCGGCGGCCTGACGCCGGAGAACACGGTCTGGAAGGAGATCTCCGGGAACCTGGACACGATCCTGCTCGGGAAGAAGGAGATCAACTCGCGTCAGTACGTCTCCTGGTTCAACTTCCGCGGCTCCGACCAACAGAAGCGCGTCGGCGACCTCTCGGGAGGCGAGCGCAACCGCGTCCACCTCGCGAAGCTGCTCCGCTCCGGGGGCAACGTCCTCCTCCTCGACGAGCCGACCAACGACCTCGACGTGGACACGCTGCGCGCGCTCGAGGACGCACTCCTCGACTTCGCCGGCTGCGCGGTCGTGATCACCCATGACCGCTGGTTCCTCGACCGGATCGCGACCCACATTCTCGCCTTCGAGGGCGACAGCCAGGCGACCTGGTTCGAGGGCAGCTACGGCGAGTACGCGGACTGGGTCAAGGAGACCCGCGGCGCAGACGCACTCGAGCCGCACCGGATCAAGTACAAGCCGCTCGTCCGCAGCTAGCCCAATGGTTCTTGCGCGTGGTCTCGCGGCAGGGATCCTCGCCGCGCTGGGGCTCGCACTCGTGCCGGGGATCGACTGGGCCTTCCAGCTCGTCTACCCCCTCGCCCTCGCTCTCGGCGCGGCAAGCGTTCGCTGGTGGCCGATCGCGATCCTGCTCCTCCTCCCGCTCTGGTCTGGCCTCGATTACGCGATCGAGCCATTCGAAGAATCGGACTCGGTGGACAGCGCCGGCGAGGCTGCGCTCTTCGGGCTCCTGATCGCGGTCCCGATCGGAGCCGTCGCGTTCGCGGTCGGCAAGGCACTCCGCGCCTTCGCGCTGGCGCTGGGTTCCCAGCAGAACTCGTCCTCCTAGACGGCGAGCCTCGTCCGAGAGGACGACTCGAAGATCACCTCTGGCGGCAGCCCGGTTAGTACGTGCGGCCGATGCCGTGCGGCCGCCGTCGACGCAGGATCTGTTCACCCGAACGAACTGAGGTGAACGACGTGTCCACACTGACCCATTCCATTTCCGGCCTCGACGTCCAGCCGCTCCGTGAGCTGCTCGACGGTGAGGTCGTCTCCCCGCGCGACGAATGGTGGGACGAGGCCCGCGAGGCCTGGAATCTCGCGGTCGACCAACGCCCCCCTGGTCGTCTTCCCGGAGTCGGTGCCCGACGTGGTCGCCACCGTCGTATTCGCCCGCGAGCACGGCCTCCGGGTGGCGCCCCAGAGCACCGGCCACAACGCAGGCGTGCTCGGAGACCTCTCCGGCACGATCCTGCTCAAGACGTCGCGCCTGCGCGGAGTCGAGATCGACCCGATCGGCCGAACCGCCCGTGCGGAAGCCGGAGTGATCTGGATCGAAGTCGTCGAGGCTGCGGCCGAACACGGGCTCGCGGCGCTCGCCGGGTCCTCACCCGACGTCGGCGTCCTCGGCTACACGCTCGGCGGCGGCCTCTCCTGGCTCGCCCGCAAGCACGGGATCGGCGCGAACAGCGTGACCGCGATCGAGGGCGTCACCGCCTCGGGTGAGTTCTTCCGCACCGACCGCGACAACGAGCCCGACCTCTTCTGGGCGCTGCGCGGCGGGGGCGGCTCTTTCGCGATCGTGACCGCGATCGAGTTCGACCTCTTCCCGATCGATGAGGTCTACGCGGGGATCCTCTGGTTCCCGGTCGAGGGGGCGGCCGAGATCCTGAAGGTGTGGCGCGCGTGGACGGACGATCTGCCCGACGAGATGAGCTCTGTGGGCCGAATCCTCCAGTTCCCGCCGATCCCGGAGATCCCGGAGCCGGTTCGCGGCCAGTCCTTCGTCGTCGTTCAGGCGATCTGGCTCGGTGAGGAGGCCGAGGGCGCGCAGCTGCTCGAGCCGCTCCGCGGCCTCGGGCCGATCATGGACACCGTTGCCACGATCCCTGTGGAGGAGCTCAGCCGGCTGCACATGGATCCGGAAGACCCGACGCCCGGCTTCGGCGACGGCGGGATGCTCTCGGAGGTCGACGGCGACCTGATCGACCTGTTCGTCGAGCACGTCGTCGGGACGCCGATCCTGTCGGCCGAGATCCGCCACCTCGGCGGCGCCGTCGCGCAGCGCTCATCGACCCATGGTGCGATCGACGCCTGGGAGGCTCCCTACATCACCTTCGCGATCGGGATCGCACCGACCCCCGAGATCAAGGAAGCGGTGCGTGCGCACGTGGCGCAGTTGCTGCAGGCACTCGGCCCCTGGGAGGCGGAGCACAACTACATGAACTTCGCCGAGACGAGCCGCAACCCGTCGTCACTCTTCTCGAGCGCCAGCTACCACAAGCTGCGTCAGATCAAGACGATCCTCGACCCGTTCGACCTGATCCGCTCCAATCATCCGATCCCGCCAGAGCGGCACTCCTAGAGGAGTAGCCCACGCGCCCGGCGGGAATAGAGGGTGCGTGGGCTTTCTCCAGCGGATGACGGACGGCGCCTTCTACGGCTCGCGAGCCAAGCTCGCCGAGAAGGTGGAGGGGCCGATCGCGAAGCGGACGCCGCTCTCGGCCGAGCGGTTTCGCTCGCTCCTCGGCGCGCTCTTTCTCTTCTGGTCGACGCGACGCGTCGTCCGGGCGCTCCGGGCGGGCTTCAGGAAGTAGGAAGCCAGCCCTCGACGTACGGGGTCGGCACGTCCTCGGCGTTCTCGGCGTACGCCAGCTTGGGATCGGGCGTCGCCTCCGCGACTCCCGCCTTGTGTCGCTGCGCCAACTCCGACTCGGGATAGATCACGTCGCCGCCCGTGCGCGAGCCGACGGCGAGGATCGCGCAGGGGCCGTCGCCCGCCCCGACGAAGACGTGTTCCGCCCACGCCGGGCAATGGACGAAGTCCCACGCCTTCAGCCGCCGCTCCTCGCCCTCGATCAGGAGCAGGCACTCGCCCTGGAGGACGAGGAAGTCCTCCTGCTCGTCCTCGCCGTGGTACATGCAGGCGGGCTGGCCGGGCGCGAGGACGCCGATGTTGATCCCGAGCGCAGGGAACTTGCCTTTCGGCCCCTCGAAGCGGGTGTACGCCCCGAAGTCGCCCTCCTGCCAGAGCGCGTCCTTCGCGTTCAGGACGAACCAGCCCTCGGCCTGCGGGACGAGGCCGCCGTTCTCCCGCTCGAGTGGCGCTTCGGGAACCACGACGCGATTCTCGCAGGCCGCGATAGCGTTCGCTCATGGATGCGGATCCCGCAGAGCTCCGGGTGCTCGGCTGCCTTGTCGAGAAGCAGCGGACGACCCCCGACCAGTACCCGCTGACCCTGAACTCGCTTCGGCTCGCCTGCAACCAGGCCACGAATCGGGATCCGGTCGTCGATTTCGACGAGGCAACCGTGCGCGCCGCCCTCGAGAAGCTCTCGCGCCGCGGCTGGGTTCGGCTCGCGACCGGGCCGGGGAGCCGCGTCGCCAAGTACCGGCACCTGCTCGACGACGCCCTCGGCCGGGTGCCTTCGCAGATCGCGCTCCTCGGGGTGCTGGTGCTGCGCGGCCCGCAGACCCCGGGCGAGCTGAAGACGCGGGTGGAGCGCCTCTACCCGTACTCGACGCTCGAGGACGTCCAGAAGGCGCTCGACGCGCTCGCGGCCGCCGAGCTCGTGCACGTGCTGCCGCGGCGCCCGGGCCAGAGCCAGGATCGCTGGGAGCAGCTGCTTGGCGGGAACGCCGCCGCCCCGCCGGCCACGAGCCCAGCCGAGGGAGAAAGCGTCACTACGTCAGGTCCTGCACAGGGTCCGCTCGAGGAGCGCGTAGCCCGCCTCGAGGCGCAGGTGGCCGAGCTCCAGCAGGCGCTTCAAGACCGCTGAGCCCTCCGGGCGCTACCGTGCCGGCGTGAACCCGCTCGACGACATCCGCGCCGGTGCGCGCATGGTTCGCGACCAGCTCAAGCGGACGGCAGGACCGGAGGTCGAGGAGTTCATCAGCGACCGGTTCGGTGGGAAGCCCGAGCCGCCGCGGCCGCTGGCGGAGCTCCAGGCCGAGCTCGACGCCCTCGTCGGGCTGGAGACCGTCAAGGAGCAGGTGCACGCGCTCGTCGCTTTCCTCCAGGTGCAGGCGCGCCGGCTCGAGCACGGGCTCCCGGAGGTCGCGACGAGCCAGCACCTGGTCTTCCTCGGCAACCCGGGCACCGGCAAGACGACGGTGGCGCGGCTCCTCGCCGAGATGTACGGGTCGATGGGGCTCCTCAAGAAAGGTCATCTCGTCGAGGTCGACCGGGCCTCGCTCGTCGGCCAGTACATCGGCCAGACGGCGATCAAGACCGACCGCGCGATCCGCCGCGCCCTCGATGGCGTCCTCTTCATCGACGAGGCCTACGCACTCACCCCTGGCGACGGGGACGGGCGCAACGACTTCGGCGCCGAGGCGGTCGAGACGATCCTCAAGCGGATGGAAGACCATCGCCACCGGCTCGTCGTGATCGTGGCGGGCTATCCGCGGCTGATGCGCGGCTTCCTCGACTCGAACCCCGGCCTCCGCTCGCGCTTCGCGCGCGAGATCTCGTTTCCGGACTACCCCACCGCCGAGCTCCTCGCGATCACTCGCAACCTCGCCGGCGAGGCCGAGTACGAGCTCGGCCCCGGCGTCGAGGAGGCGCTCGAGCGAATCTTCACCGGCGCCAAGCGCGGGGAGGGCTTCGGCAACGCGCGCTATGCCCGAACGATCTTCGAGCAGGCCCTCAACCGGCAGGCGCTGCGACTCGCGCAGGTCGAGGGCGCCGAGCTGGCGGAGCTCGACCGCGAGGCCGTGATCACGCTCACCGCGGACGACGTGCTCGAAGCCGCTCGCTCGCTCGGAGAGCGGGCCGATGTGCCCCCCAAGCGCCGCCGCTGGCTCGGCGCCTAGGCGGTCGCGGTGATCATGATCCCGCCGCGCGCCTTCTGGATGAGCGTGACGGTGACCCGCTCCGGTCCGAGCTCGAGCGCCTTGGCGACATCGTCCCGGATCTTGACCGCGAGCGCCTCGCAGAAGACGCCCTCGTTCCGGAACGAGCCGAGGTAGAGCTTCAGCGACTTCGACTCCAGGCACAGCCTGTCCGGCCCGAACTCGATCGTCGCGAGGTACATGTCGGCCTGGTTCGTGACCGGGCAGAGGGCTACGAGCTCGTCGCTCTCGAGCTCGACGCTCGTCACCCCCGGGTTCGGGAACGTCTCGAGGCCCGCGTAGGTGTCCGAGCCCGCGTGCCCGAGCGCCTTGAACTCGGGGAGGCCGGAGTCGCTCACGGACGTATCGTAGTCCCGTGCGCCGCGTCTATCTCGCCGGACCGCCGTTCGCGGAGGAATACCGCCGCCGCGCGAGCGAGCTCCTGCGCGAGGCCGGCTGCGAGCCGGTCGACCCGATGCGCCGCGACTTCCGGGGCGGCACCGAGGGCCACGAGCGGGAGATCGTCGAGGGCGACCTCGCGGACATCGACTCCTGCGCCGCCGTCCTCGCCGACTTCACCCGCCCCGACGAGGGGACGGCGATGGAGGCCTGGTACGCGCACAGCCGCGGGATCCCGGTCGTCGCGTACACCGGCGGCGAGCCGGCGCACCCTTGGACGGTCTTCATCGCAGCGTCGGTGCACACCGACCTCGGAATAGCGGTGGCGACCACCACGTTGCCAGCAGCGTGAAGATCACGGTGATCGGGAGGGGCAATGTCGGCGGTGGGCTCGCGGAGCGCTGGCGCCGATCCGGGCACGAGGTGACCGAGCTCGGCAAGGACGGCGGCGACGCAACGGACGCGGATGTGCTCCTCGTCGCGGTGCCGTCGGCCGCCATCTCCGAAGCGCTGGGATGAGTGAGTGGAACCAGGGGCAAGACCACGATCGACGCGACGAACGCCTTTCGCGGTCGGGACGAGTCGTTCGAGTCGAACGCCCACCAGGTGAAGTCGATCGTCGGCGGCCCGACGGCGAAGTCGTTCAACCTCAACTTCGCGAACGTCTACGACAGGATCGACGCCGAGCCGACGCCGCCGGGCAACCTCTACGCCGCGGACGACGACGCGCGCGAGGTGACGAGCAGCTGATTCGCGACGCCGGCTACGACCCTGTGTCGGCCGGCGATCTGACCCAGGCGCGCCCCGCTAGAGGAGCACCTCGCCCTGATGCTCTCGATCAGTCAGGCGGGGCTCGGCCCGTTCTTCTACCGGATCGCGAAACCGGTCGCGAGCTAAGGGCGGGCGCACTTGGTGCCCGGCTGAGGCCGGATGTGCCTGACGCTCACCCAGGCGCGCGAGCCTGGTAGGAGCCCGAAGTTCGAGAGGGCGAGCGGCAGCCCGGTGCGGGCGCGCATCTCCGCCGAATGGATCCAGAAGCCGACGAACGCATCGACGGCCGCACCGGGATTCTGCCGGCGCAACTCCCAGAAGAACTTCCCGGTCTGCGATTGCTGGTCGACGACGATCTGATCGGAGACGCTCCACCAGAGCTGCAGCGGCACGCAGGAGCGGGCGATCGCGCGGGCGTACGTATACGGGCTGCGAGCCGCGAACGCGCCGGGCGAGGTGCGCGGGCCGCCGCCGATCTCGCGGCGCGCGAGCGCGCGCAGGCTCGATCCGAACTGCTTGCCGAGCAGCGTGCGGCAGGCGTCGTTGCAGCGTAGGCGCGTGAAGTTGCGGTACTGGAGCGCCAGGTCGGTCACGGACGAGAAGGCGGCTGCCCCGGCGAGCAGCTTCGGATGGCGCGCGACCAGCAGGAGCGTCTCCTGCCCGCCCATGCTGCCGCCGAAGGCGAAGATCTTCTTGCGGTCGATCCGCAGCCACGGCAGCGTCGTGCGCAGGATCTCCGGCATCCGGGCGAGGTCGGCGACCTGCCCCGCATACCCCCAGGAGTGGGCTGCGACCCGCCTGCCGCGGGCGTCCGGATTGACGACGGCGAACGAGCCGCGACCGGGCAGGTTTCCCCAGAGGATCGAGTTCGAGCGCCCGCTCTGACCGCGGCCGTGCGGCGAGATGATCAGCGGCAGCGGCGGGTTTGCCGCCGGGCCGTACCAGGAGGGCAGGACCAGGGTCGCGTGATTCGGGCGCCCGTCGTGGGCGACGTAGCGGATGCGCCAGCGCTTGACGGCGGTCACCCCGGCCGCCGTGGTCGGCCGGCGGCTCCCGTAGCGGACGACCACCTCGACCCGGCCGCGAAGTCCGCTCAGGTCGACCGTCTCGCCGGTCGCGGCTTCAACCGGCTTGCCGCCGATCGTCACGGACTCGATCCGTTGCCCGCGTGGGAGCCGCAACCGCAGCTTCAGCGACTCCGGCGCCGGCCGGGCAGGAACGTCGACCGTCGCGAGGATCGTGTCGGTGCGCGCCTCGAGCGCGTACGAGACCGGTCCGAAGCTCGTGTGCGCACGGCGGACGGAAATCTTCCGTCCCGCGCGGAGCCAGGGCCGCGGCGTCGCGAAGGCGAGCTCGAGCCCGACGGGGGCGCCCACGGCATCCCGGCGCTCGTGGACGAGGAGCGACCTGAGGGTCTCGAGGAACGCCGCGTTGCTCGCGTTGTTCGGAGGCAGGTACATCGAGCGGTAGCGGCTGCGGCCGAGCGGGGCGACGCTCGCTGCCTCGCCGGAGACGAAGGTGTTCGGCGTCATCGCCGTCCCGAGCGAGCCGTAGAGGCTGAGCACGAGCTGATCGGAGACGTCGTTGTCGGCGAGGAAGCGGGCGACGTTGATCCCGTACACCTGGTCGGTGCCCGAGGTCGGGAAGACCGGATCCTCGTAGAGCGCATACGCCCCGGCCCGCACGACGCCGAGCAGGCGCGAACCGTGGCGGAGCATGTAGCTGAGCGACCCGTCTGCCTGTGGGCCACCCGGCGGGAAGAGCCCGGAGGCGAGCGCGTAGGGCATCACGAGGTTCCAGTAGCTCCCGAGTTTCGCCTGGGTCAGCGAGTCGTAGGCGGGCTCACCGTCGAGGAGCTTGGCCGGGATGAAGAGCGACCCGTCCGGGAGCCGGCGCTGCGAGGCGCCCACCGCCTTCCGGAGGCCGGCCTCGAGCCGGACCGCGAGCGCCTCGGAGCGGCGGGCGAGCGCGGGTTGCCCCGTCTCGGCCCAGACCCGGCTCATCGCGTGGAGCCCCTGCCACACCGTCGCCTGGGAGTGGAGGCCGAGGACGTCGTCCGGGATGTCCGAGGAGTAGCGCTCGCGCCCGAGCAGCCCCGTCTCGCTCGCGCCGATCTGGCGGCCGAGCTCGTCCACGTAGCGGCCGAGCACCGGTGTCGCCGCGTCGATGTACGCGCGATCGCGGGTGAGGCGGTAGTGGAGGGCGGAGCCGACGAGCCGCTTGCCCCTCTTCCAGTTCGGATACGGCTCGTCCTTCCGCGTCAGCGACGTGCGCAGGATCGAGCGGGAGACGCCCGCGTAGCCGAGCTCTCCCATCACCTCGGCCACGTCGACGCTCTCGGGGAACGAGAACTGTTCATAGGGGTTGCCGACGCTGTAGCGGTAGGTGAGGAGCAGGTTCTGGACCAGGAGGTTGCGGTAGGCGTTGTTGACTCGCGACTCCGGGACGGAGATCTGCGTCCCCTCCTGAAGGCGCTTGCCCCAGTAGGCACGGACCGCGCCGCGCGCGCTCTCGTACCGGGCCGCGTCGACCTTGACCGTGCGCCGGCCGGGGTAGTTGTGCCAGGCGAGGTAGATCGTCGTCCGCGCGCCTCGCTTGACCCGATAGCTCAGCACCGAGTTCTTCACGGCTCCGTGCGGCGAGTACGTGAGCACCTTGCGGAGCGCCCTCACCGACGGCTTCACCCGGATCAGCACCGTCTTCGTCGCGGCGCGGGTGGCGTCGACGTCGAGCCGGACGAAGCTGACGAGTGAGCCGGTCTCGGGCACTTGCGCGGCGAACGACTCCTGCCGGTAGCGAACGCGGGCCGCGTCGGTGTACGTCGTGGTCAGGACGGGCTGGTAGCCGTCCGCGAGCCGGGCCTGCCCGAGCCGCTCGAGACACGAGCCGTAGCGCTCGCCGCCCTTCGCCCCGACGAGAATCGTCACGCGCCGCCCGCCGACGCGGTCTGCGATGACCTGGCTCCCGTCGGCGACGTGCAGCGCGATCGACCCGGCCCCGCGCGCGTCGAGCGGCTGCCCGAACGGGAGGTAGTAGACGCCGGACTCGGTCAGCGACCGCTTCCCTGGAGCCCGAGCGAAGAGAAGCGGCGGGAGCAACCGGCGAGCCGCCTCGTAACTCGGCCCGTCGGGGGCAGCGATCAATCGGTTCCCCCAGACGTCGTGGCGCGTGCGCAACGCGCGGATCACGCTCTGGTTGTGAGCGGCCGTGCCGCGTGGTGGCGAGCAGGTGGAGGTCTTCGACGGAGCCGTCTCGGCTCGGACGCCCGCGACCCCGGCGACACCGATCGCGATCGCCACTGCTAGCAGCCCGCGCGCGCCGACCCCCTGTTGCGCCCCTCCCACGGGGGTAGTGATACCGCGGTCAGGCGGCGGGCGCCAGCGGTGCCGCGCTAGGCCTGCGGGATGCGGGCTTCGAGCGCGGCGCCGAGCGCTTCGCGCACGGGCTCCAGCTCGATCCGGTCGAGCACGTCCTGGAAGAAGCCTCTGACGATCAGGCGCTCGGCTTCCTGACGAGACAGGCCGCGGGCCATCAGGTAGAAGAGCTGCTCGCGGTCGACCTGGCCGAGCGTGGCGCCGTGGGTGCAGCGGACGTCGTTCGCGAGAATCTCGAGGCCGGGAATCGAGTCGGCGTGCGCGGTCTTCGAGAGGAGGAGATTCCGGTTCTCCTGGTAGGCGTTCGTCTTCTGCGCGTCCTTCTCGACGCGGATCATCCCGCGCCACACCGCGCTCGACGAGTCGCGAAGCGCGCCCTTGAAGGCGAAGTCGCTCGTCGTGTTCGGGGCGATGTGCTCCTGGAAGGTGTCGTAGTCGAGGTGCTGGTCGCCGTCCGCGAAGTAGGCGCCCGTGACCCGCGAGGTCGCGCCGGGGCCGGCGAGGTCGTTCTGGATCCGGATCTTCCCCTTCTTCGAGCCGAAGCCGCCGGCGACCCAATCGAGCTCGGCGTCGCGCCCGACCCGCGCGTGGTGGGTGCCGAAGTGCCAGGTCTCCGTCGAGGTCGACTGGACGGAGACGTACTCCACCTTCGCGCCCTGCTCGACGAAGATCTCGACCGCCGCGTTCAGGTAGCCAGACAGCGCCGGCTCGGTGGAGACGTACTCCTCGATCACCGTGAACGAGCTCTCCGGCTCGGCGACGATGAGCAGGCGCCAGAAGAGCGAGCCGCCCTCGACCGAGTTGACGATCCGGACGTACAGCGGCTGCTCGAGCGTCACGCCCTTGGGGACGTGCACGAGCAGCCCGTTCTCCCACATCGCCGCGTTGTGCGCGGCGAATTTCTCGTCCGAGCCGACGAGCTCTCCGAGGAGCGGGTGGTCGGCGAGCTTCTCGAAGCGAATCCCGTCCGGAGCGCGCTCGATCTCGATCCCGGCCTCGGAGACGCGGACGATCCCGGCCGCCTCGAGCTCGAGCATCCCGCTCGCGGTGGCGATCTCCGTCGCTCCGTTCGCCGAGAAAGCCTCGGGATCGAAGCCCTTCAGGCTGGTGAACCGCCACGACTCGTCCGAGCTGGACGGCATCGGAAGAGCCTCGTAGGCCGCGCGCGCCTCAGTGCGCATGCGGGGCATACCGGTTGTGCAGCATCAGGTCGTTTCCGTCGGGATCGGTGAAGAAGGCCATGGTGCAGACGCCGCTGTCGATCGTCTCGGCGGCGAACTCGACGCCGTTCGCCTCCAGCTCGGCGCGGGCGGCGGCGACATCGGGGACGCGCAGCGCGATCGGGCCGTTCTTCGTCGGCGCGAACTCGCGTCCCATCGACTCCGGGACGAAGAATCCGAGGCAGGTCTCACCCGCCCAGAACTCGAACCACGCGTCGCCGTGCGCGTGCTCGTCGGGTCGCAGGCCGAGTGTCTCCCCGTAGAAGCGCTTCGTCACCGCGGGATCCCGCGAGGGGATCAGGACGAAGTCGACCTTCTGGACGTCCACTCTCAGGCCTCCACGGGGGCGTACCGGCGGTGGAGCATCAGCGCGTTCCCGTCGGGATCTGCGAAGAAGGCCATGTGGCAGACGCCGGTGTCGAGAGTCTCGGCGGCGAACTCGACCCCGGCCCCCTCGAGCTCGGTCCGCGCAGCCGCGACGTCCGGGACGCGCAGCGCGATCTGCGAGGAGTGCGGCGCCGTGAAGGTCTGGCCCACGTTCGTCGGATCGATCAGATAGAGGCTGACGTTCTCGCCCAGCTGGTACTCGGGCCAGGCGTCGTCGCCGCTGACGAGCGGCAGGCCAAGCGTCTCGCCGTAGAACTGCTTCGCTCGGGCCATGTCCTGGACCGGCACGGACACGAAGTCCGTCCGCTCGACGGTGATCACGTCTCGCGCGGTTGGTAGCGATGGTGGAGCATGAGCGCGTTGCCGTCGGGATCGTGGAAGAACGCCATGTAACAGACGCCCGTGTCGAAGGTCTCGCCGACGAACTCGACGCCCTTCGCCTCGAGCTCGGAGCGCGCCGCGGCCATGTCCTCGACGTGCAACGCGAGATGTGCGGTCGTCTGCGGCGCGAAGTCCATTCCGAACGTGGTCGGCTCGTAGATCCCGCAGCACGTTTCGCCGACCCAGAACTCCGCGTCGCCGGTGGCGTCGGGCCGGAGCCCCAGAGTGTCGACGTAGAAGCCCCGCGATCGCTTCCAGTCGGTGGACGGAACGGCTACGAAGTCGAGGCCCGTCACCGGGCTAGCCAACGGAACCCTCCATTTGCAGCTGGATCAGCCGGTTCATCTCGACGGCGTACTCGAGCGGGAGCTCCTTGGTGATCGGCTCGACGAAGCCGGACACGATCATCGCGCTCGCCTCCGCCTCGGAGAGCCCGCGGCTCATCAGATAGAAGAGCTGCTCCTCGCCGATCTTGGAGACCGTCGCCTCGTGACCGAGGTCGACGTCGTTCTCGTCGACGCGGATGTACGGGTACGTGTCGGAGCGCGACTCGTCGTCGAGGATCAGCGCGTCACAGACGACCTTCGACTTCGCTCCGACGGCCCCCTTCGCGACCTCGAGCAGCCCGCGGTAGCCGGCGCGGCCGCCGTTCTTCGAGATCGACTTCGACGTGATCACCGACGTGGTCTTGGGCGCGACGTGGACGACCTTGCCGCCCGCGTCCTGGTGCTGGCCCTTGCCGGCGAACGCGATCGAGAGCACCTCGCCGTGCGCGCGCTCCCCCATCAGCCAGATCGCCGGGTACTTCATCGTCAGCTTCGAGCCGAGGTTCCCGTCGACCCACTCCATCGTCGCGTCCTCGTAGGCCACGGCGCGCTTGGTGACGAGGTTGAAGACATTGTTCGACCAGTTCTGGATCGTCGTGTAGCGGCAGCGCCCGCGCGGCTTGACGATGATCTCGACGACCGCCGAGTGCAGCGAGTCGGACGAGTAGATCGGCGCGGTGCACCCCTCGACGTAGTGCACGTAGGCGTCCTCGTCGACGATGATCAGCGTCCGCTCGAACTGGCCCATGTTCTCCGCGTTGATCCGGAAGTAGGCCTGGAGCGGGAGCTCGATCTTGACGCCCGGAGGCACGTAGATGAACGACCCGCCCGACCAGACGGCCGAGTTCAGCGCTGCGAACTTGTTGTCGTTCTGCGGGATGATCGTCCCCATGTACTGCTTGACGACGTCCTCGTGGTCGCGGAGCGCCGAGTCCATGTCGAGGAAGATGACGCCCTTGTCCTCGAGGTCGGCCTGGAGCTTGTGGTAGACGACCTCCGACTCGTACTGGGCACCGACCCCGGCGAGGTACTTCTTCTCGGCTTCCGGGATGCCGAGCTTGTCCCAGGTGTCGAGGATGTCGGCCGGCAGGTCCTCCCACTTCGAGACCTGCTTCTCGGTCGGCTTGATGTAGTAGTAGATGTTGTCGAAGTCGATCTCGGCGACGTTGCCGCCCCACGTCGGAAGCGGGCGCGCCAGGAAGTAATCGAGCGACTTGTGCCGGAACTTGCGCATCCAGTCCGGCTCCTTCTTGTGCTCCGCGATCGCCTCGACGACCTCGTGCGAGAGGCCGCGGCCCGACTTGAAGAAGTAGTTCTCCGCCTCGTCCGAGTTGGAAAAGCCGTACGCGTACTCCTCGCGGATCTGCTTGACGACTTCGCTCTCGGTCGTCGCCACTACGAATCACCTCCCACCTGGTCGGGGGAGTGGCACCGACCCAGAAGCCCCCGCCGTCGTCCATTTTGTCATGTTTTTTACAGTAGAAACGATTACTATCAGTTTTACATCCACGGCGTGGATAGGATCTGATCGTGACGAGAATGAGGAGCCAGGCAGCCGCTGAACTCGGTACGGAACTCCACCGCGCTCTGAGCGACCCAAGCCGTGTGCGGATCCTCGAACTCGTCCAGGAGGCTGAGGCGCCTCTCGACGCCCGTGAGCTTGGAACGCGCGTCGGCTTGCACG
>DATLXM010000034.1:0-73310 GCA_035575835.1 Gaiellaceae bacterium | reverse complement strand
GCTCGAAGAAGCCGGCTAGCTCGAAGCGGTGCCCGGGGCGGAACGCGGCCAGGGGCCGTCGTCCGTCGCCAGGGCGCCGACGGCCACGACAGTGCCCTTGCCGGCGCCCTTGGCGCGGTAGAGCGCCTCGTCCGCGCGCTCGAAGAAGGTCACCGAGTCGTCGTCCGAGCGTAGTTCGGTCACACCGGCGGAGAGGTGAAGGCGTCCCGCCTGAGCGACCGGTCGGCTCGACACGGCCGCCTCGAGGCGCTTGTAGAGCCCGTCTGCGTCCTTGAGCCCCGACTCCGGCAGGATCACGGCGAACTCGTCGCCGCCGACCCGGCACGCGATGTCGGCAGACCGGACGACGTCGCGCACGCGGTCAGCTGCCTCTGCAAGCACCGCGTCGCCGGCGAGATGACCGATCCGGTCGTTGATCGCCTTGAAGTCGTCGAGGTCGAAGACGATCAGCGCCAGCGTCCGTTCGTACCGATGCGCCCGGGCTACTTCTCGCGCGAGGGTCTCGTGGAAGTAGCGGCGGTTGTGCAGGCCGGTGAGCGCGTCCAGATCCGCGAGCTGCCGCGCCTCACGGAAGCGGCGCGCATTCTCGATCGCAGGCCCCGCCCGCAGCGCGAGCTCCTCGAGTTCGGTCGTCTCAGCCTCTCCGAACCGCTCTTCGCCCCGCGAGTAGGCCGAGAGGTAGCCGAGGTGCTCGCCGTCGCTTCCGAGAGGCACTCCCAGCCCGCCCCGGATCGGGGCCGAACCCACGGGCTGGTCGGGGCCGTAGTGATAGGTGACGGCGATCGAACGTGGGGTGGATCCGTCCGGAGGCCCGGCGAGCGGCGGCGGTGCGGCCTCGCCGAGGCTCAGTCCCAACGTCGAGACGATCGGCGGCACGGCACCGACCGTATTGCCGCCGTCGACGGCGATGATCGCCGCATCGACGCCCGGGAGCGCTCCGGTCGCCTCGAGCGTTCGAGTCAGTACCTCGTCGAGATCGATCGACCCGCCCAGCTCCCCGAGGACGCGCGTGCGGCGGTTCTCCTCCTGCGCCCGCTCGAGCGCGTCCGAGAGCTCGCGAACCATCGACTCCATCCGATCGTTGATCTGCGCGACGACCGACTCCAACCGCTCGTCTCCGGAGCCGTCGGTCCTGCGGACGAGCAGGAAGACGATGCCCAAGAGGGCGACCGCGGCGACTGCCGCTGCACAGGCGATGAGAAGGCTGGTCATGGGCGGTATGTGAAACGACCGGCCGCAGTGGCCAGTCTGCTCACTCTAATCGCGTTTCGCCCCTAGGGCTATGGTTCGTAACCGATAAAATCGACACCTCAACCGCCCTGGTTTGCGGGATCTGGCCGGGTCAGCTACCATCCGCTGTCCGGTTGGTCAGGGTGTTGCGTAGCCCTGCCGACCGTTGCTGTGTGTGCAGAACCGCTGTGTGAGCAGAAGCTTTCTGAGAGGACTCGTTTGCCGACTACCAATCAGCTCGTCCGGAAGGGCCGGACTTCCCCCAAGGGGAAGACGAAGACCCCTGCGCTCCGCGGAGCTCCGCAGAAGCGCGGCGTCTGCACGCGTGTCTACACGACCACCCCGAAGAAGCCGAACTCAGCGCTGCGCAAGGTCGCGCGCGTGCGGCTCACGAACGGGATGGAGGTCACGACCTACATTCCGGGCGAGGGGCACAACCTGCAGGAGCACTCCGTCGTGCTCATCCGCGGTGGCCGCGTCAAGGATCTCCCGGGTATCCGCTACAAGGTGATCCGGGCCGCGCTCGACACGTCCGCCGTGTCCGATCGCAAGCAGGGCCGCTCGAAGTACGGGGCAAAGAAGACCTGATGCCCCGTCGCGCAGACATCACGCCCCGCGTCCTCGTCGCGGATCCGGTTCACAGCTCCACGCTCGTGACCCAGTTCATCAACGCGGTGATGCTGGACGGCAAGAAGTCGACCGCGGAGCGGCTCGTCTACGACGCGCTCGCGATCGTCTCCGAGAAGTCGGGCAAGAACGCCGTCGAGGCGCTCGAGGCCGCGGTCAAGACCGTCACCCCGGTGCTCGAGGTTCGCTCGCGCCGCGTCGGTGGCGCCAACTACCAGGTGCCGATCGAGGTGCCGCAGAGACGTGCCCGGACGCTCGCGATCCGCTGGCTCGTCCAGTTCTCTCGCGATCGCCGCGAGAAGGGGATGGAGCAGAAGATCGCGGGCGAGCTCCTGGACGCGATCAACCAGCAGGGCGGCGCGTTCAAGAAGAAGGACGACATCTACCGGATGGCACAGGCCAACAAGGCCTTCGCCCACTACCGCTGGTAACGGGGACATGAGCACAACAGCCTCACGCATCGCGCTCGACCGCGTCCGCAACATCGGGATCATGGCGCACATCGACGCCGGCAAGACGACGACGACCGAGCGGATCCTCTACTACACCGGCCGCACCCACAAGATGGGCGAGGTACACGAGGGCGCCGCCACGATGGACTGGATGGCGCAGGAGCAGGAGCGCGGGATCACGATCACGTCTGCCGCGACGACGGCGGAGTGGCGCGACCACCGGATCAACATTATCGATACGCCCGGGCACGTGGACTTTACCGTCGAGGTCGAGCGGAGCCTGCGCGTGCTTGACGGCGCGGTCGCCGTTTTCGACGCCGTCGCCGGTGTCCAGCCGCAGTCCGAGACCGTCTGGCGCCAGGCCGACAAGTACAAGGTGCCGCGGATCGCGTTCATCAACAAGATGGATCGCACCGGCGCCGACTTCTTCGCGTCCGTCCAGTCGATCATCGACAAGCTCGGCGCGAACCCGGTTCCGATCCAGCTCCCGATCGGCCAGGAGGAGCATCACCGTGGGGTGATCGACCTCGTCGAGATGAAGGCGATCACCTACGAGGACGACCTCGGCGAGACCTTCACCGTGGGTGAGATCCCCGCCCATCTCGCCGAGCAGGCGCACGAGTACCACCACCTCCTGATCGACGCGGTCGCCGAGCACGACGACGAGCTGACGGAGACCTATCTCACCGACGAGTCACTCGTCACCCCCGACATGATCAAGCGCGCCCTCCGGGCCGGCACCCTCGCCGATGCGCTGACGCCGATCGTGCTCGGAAGCGCCTTCAAGAACAAGGGCGTCCAGCCCCTCCTCGACGCCGTGATCGACTACCTCCCGAGCCCGCTCGACGTTCCGGCGATCTCGGGCCTCGACCCGAAGACGGAGGCCGCGCTGACGCGGGACGCCGATCCGAATGCGCCCTTCGCCGCACTTGCTTTCAAGGTGATGACCGATCCGTTCGTCGGCAAGCTGACCTACTTCCGGGTCTACTCCGGCACGCTCAAGTCGGGCGACCGCGTCCTCAACACGACGACCGGGAAGATGGAGCGGATCAGCCGCATCCTCCAGATGCACGCGAACCACCGGGAAGAGCGCGACGAGATCGGCGCGGGCGACATCGCCGCCGGCGTCGGCCTCAAGTCGACGACCACCGGCGACACGCTCGCGATCGAGAACGCCCCGATCGTGCTCGAGCGGATGACTTTCCCGGAGCCCGTGATCTCGGTCGCGATCGAGCCGAAGACGAAGGGCGACCAGGACAAGCTCGGTGGCGGGCTCCAGCGGCTCGCGGAAGAGGATCCGACCTTCCGCGTCACGAGCGACGAGGAGACCGGCCAGACGCTGATCGCCGGGATGGGCGAGCTCCACCTCGAGATCATCGTCGACCGTCTGATGCGCGAGTTCAAGGTCGACGCGAACGTGGGCCGGCCGCAGGTCGCCTACCGCGAGACGATCTCGAAGGCCGCCGAGAAGGTGCAGGGCAAGTTCGTGCGCCAGACGGGCGGCTCCGGCCAGTACGGCGACGCGGTGATCAACCTGATCCCGCAGGAGCCGGGTGTCGGTTACGTCTTCGAGGACAAGATCGTCGGCGGTAAGATCCCGAAGGAGTACATCAAGCCGATCGACGAGGGAATTCGGGAGGCCATGAACTCCGGCGTGCTCGCCGGGTATCCGGTCGTCGACGTCCGCGTCGAGCTGATCGACGGCTCCTACCACGACGTCGACTCCTCGGAGCGCGCCTTCAAGATCGCCGGCTCGATGGCGTTCAAGGAAGCGATGAAGCGCGGCAAGCCGAAGCTCCTCGAGCCGACGATGGCCGTCGAGGTCGTGACGCCCGAGGACTTCCTCGGCGACGTCATGGGCAACCTGAACAGCCGCCGCGGCCGGATCGAGGAGATGAACCCGATGGGGAACGCGACCACGATCAAGGCGAGCGTGCCGCTCTCGGAGATGTTCGGCTACGCGACCGACGTGCGCTCGATGACCCAGGGGCGCGCCACTTTCACGATGCAGTTCGACCGATACGAGGACGTCCCGGGCAACATCGCCGCGGACATCGTCGATTCCTCGCAGACCAGTTAGAAAAGGAGACAGACAAGCATGGCCAAGCAGAAGTTCGAGCGCACCAAGCCGCACCTCAACGTCGGCACCATCGGTCACATCGACCATGGGAAGACGACCCTGACCGCCGCGATCACCAAGGTGCTCGCCGAGCAGGGTGGCGGCACCGTCGCGCGCGATTTCGCCTCGATCGACGCCGCTCCCGAGGAGCGCCAGCGCGGGATCACGATCAACACCGCGCACGTCGAGTACGAAACCGCGAACCGGCACTACGCGCACGTCGACTGCCCGGGGCACGCCGACTACATCAAGAACATGATCACGGGTGCTGCCCAGATGGACGGCGCGATCCTGGTCGTGTCGGCCGCTGACGGCCCGATGCCGCAGACGCGCGAGCACATCCTGCTCGCGAAGCAGGTCGAGGTGCCCTACATCGTCGTCGCGCTGAACAAGGCGGACATGGTCGACGATCCGGAGCTCCTCGAGCTCGTCGAGATGGAAGTCCGCGAGCTCCTCTCCAAGTACGACTTCCCGGGCGACGACATCCCGATCGTGCACGTCTCGGCGCTGAAGGCGCTCGAGGGCGATCCCGAGTGGACGCCCAAGATCCTCGAGCTGATGGAGGCGGTCGACTCCTACATCCCGGAGCCGACGCGCGACATCGACAAGCCCTTCCTGATGCCTATCGAGGACGTGTTCACGATCACCGGTCGCGGCACGGTCGTCACCGGCCGGGTCGAGCAGGGCCAGATCAAGATCGGGGACGAGGTCGAGATCGTCGGGATCCACGAGAAGACGGAGAAGACGATCGTCACGGGCGTCGAGATGTTCCAGAAGACGCTCGACGCAGCCCAGGCCGGCGACAACGCGGGCGCATTGCTCCGTGGCATCAAGCGCGAGGAGATCGAGCGCGGACAGGTGCTCGCGAAGCCCGGCTCGATCACGCCGCACACCGACTTCGGCGCCGAGATCTACGTGCTCTCGAAGGAAGAGGGCGGGCGCCACACTCCGTTCTTCTCCAAATACCGGCCGCAGTTCTACTTCCGCACCACGGACGTCACCGGCGAGATCACGCTGCCGGAGGGCCAGGAGATGGTCATGCCGGGGGACAACACGCAGATGTCGGTCCAGCTGATCCAGCCGATCGCGATGGACGAGGGTCTTCGCTTCGCCGTCCGCGAGGGTGGCCGCACCGTCGGTGCCGGCGTCGTCACGAAGATCACGAAGTAAGTAGCGAAGGGACCGAGGGAGACTCGTGGCGCAACAGAAGATCCGGATCAGGCTCAAGGGCTATGACCACCAGCAGCTGGACCGCTCCGCCTCACAGATCGTGGAGACGGCCCAGCGCACCGGTGCGACGATCACCGGCCCCGTGCCGCTGCCGACCGAGAAGAACGTCTACTGCGTGATCCGAAGTCCGTTCAAGGACAAGGACTCGCGGGAGCACTTCGAGGTGCGCACGCACAAGCGGTTGATCGACATCCACAGCCCGACGCCGAAGACGGTCGACTCGCTGATGCGCCTCGATCTCCCTGCAGGTGTCGACATCGAGATCAAGCTGTAATGAAGGGGATCCTCGGCCGCAAGCTGGGCATGACCCAGGTGTTCGACCCGGAGAGCGGGCAGGTCACCCCTGTCACCGTGATCCAGGCCGGCCCCTGCCCGGTCGTCCAGGTGAAGACGATGGAGACGGACGGCTACGAGGCGGTGCAGATCGCCTACGAGCCGGTCGTCGACCGGAAGATCACGAGGCCCGAGATCGGCCACCTCGCAAAGGCGGGCGTGACCGCGCACCGGCATCTCGTCGAGTTGCGGGGCCAGAGCGAGCTCGTCGTCGGCGAGACCGTCACCGTCGAGGCCTTCGAGCCCGGCGATGCGATCAAGGTCGCCGGGATCTCGATCGGCAAGGGCTTCCAGGGCACGATCAAGCGGCACAACTTCTCCCGCGGCCCGGTTTCCCACGGTTCGCACAACGTCCGCAAGCCGGGCTCGATCGGCGCCTCGGCGACCCCGTCCCGCGTCTTCAAGGGCCAGAAGATGGCCGGTCGGATGGGCGGCAAGCGGATCACTCAGCTAGGGCTCGTCGTCCACGACGTCGACGTCGAGCGCAACCTCCTGCTCGTCAAGGGCGCCATCCCGGGCCCGAAGAGCGGGATCGTCGAGATCAGGGGGGCCAAGTAATGGCTGCACCCAAAGCACCCCTCCTCGGAGGATCGGCCAAGAAGGACGTCTCCCTCGAGGAGGCCGTCTTCGGCGCCGACGTCAAGCCGCACCTCGTCCACGAGACCGTTCGCGCCGAGATGAACGCGCGCCGGTCGGGCACGCGCGGGGTCAAGAGCCGTGGGCTCGTCTCCGGCGGCCGTGCGAAGCCGTGGCGCCAGAAGGGCACGGGCCGCGCCCGCGCCGGCACGATCCGCGCCCCGCACTTCACGGGCGGCGGCGTCACTTTCGCGGTCGGCACGAGCTTCAACCAGAAGGTCAACCGGAAGGCCCGCCGCGCCGCCCTCTCGGGCGCGCTCTCGAGCCACGCCGCGAACGGCACGCTGGGCGTCCTCGACTCCTCCGGCTTCGACACCCCGGTCACGAAGCGCGCGAAGGAGCTCGTCGAGGGCTGGGGCAAGGATGCGCCGCTCCTCATCGTCGTCACCGAGGAGGAGGAGACGCTGATCAAGTCGTTCCGCAACCTCCCGAAGACGCTGATCACGGTCCCCTCCGAGCTCGAGGTCGCGAGCATCGTCTGGGCACGCTCGATCCTGATTACGGAAGCTGCGCTCCCGCTCGTCCAGGGAAGGGCGGGCGCATGAGCCTCCATCCGAACGAAGTCCTGCTCGCACCGGTCGTATCGGAGAAGAGCTACAGCCTCCAGACCGACCGCAAGTACACGTTCAAGGTGCACAAGGACGCGCATAAGACGCAGATCCGCCAGGCCGTCGAGGAGCTCTTCGAGGTCAAGGTCGAGGGCGTCAACATCATCAAGGTCCAGGCCAAGCCGAAGCGCCGCGGGCGCTCCGTCGGCACGCGCCCCGGCTGGAAGAAGGCGATCGTCCAGCTGCGCGAGGGGCACACGATCGAGATCTTCGAAGGAGCACAAGTCTGATGGCGCTGAAGAAGTACAAGCCGACTTCCCCCGGCCGGCGCTTCATGTCCGTCTCGAGCTTCGAGGAGGTCACGAAGTCGCGGCCCGAGAAGAGCCTGACCGAGCCGCTGAAGCGGACGGGTGGCCGGAACAACAACGGCCGGATCACGACCCGCCACCAGGGCGGCGGCCACAAGCGCCGCTACCGGGTGATCGACTTCAAGCGGACGAAGGACGGCGTGCCCGCGAAGGTCGCCGCGATCGAGTACGACCCGAACCGGTCGGCCCGGATCGCGCTCCTCCATTACGCCGACGGCGCCAAGAGCTACATCATCGCTCCGGCCCGGATCACCGTCGGCGCGACGGTCGAGTCCGGCCCGACCGCAGACATCAAGCCCGGCAACGCGCTTCCGCTCGAGAACATCCCAACGGGAACGCTCGTCCACAACGTCGAGCTGAAGCCCGGGCAGGGCGCGAAGATGGCTCGCTCGGCCGGCTCGAGCGTCCAGCTCGTCGCCAAGGACGCCGGCTATGCCGTCCTCCGCGTCCCTTCCGGCGAGATGCGCCGCGTCCCGCTCACCTGCCGCGCCACCGTCGGTCAGGTCGGAAACACCGACCACGAGAACCAGTCGATCGGCAAGGCCGGCCGCAACCGCTGGCTCGGCAAGCGCCCCGGGGTCCGTGGCTCCGCCATGAACCCGGTCGACCATCCGCACGGAGGTGGTGAGGGCAAGTCGAAGGGCGGCCGTCATCCGGTCACCCCGTGGGGCGTGCCGACCCTCGGCAAGCGCACCCGCGCCAAGCACAAGGAATCCAACAAGCTGATCGTGCGCGGCCGTCGCCGCGGGAAGGACAAGCGCTAAATGTCGAGATCGTCCAAGAAGGGGCCCTTCATCGAGGCCCGGCTCCTGAGCCGGATCGAGTCGATGAACGCCACGAACGAGAAGCGGATGATCCGCACCTGGTCGCGCACGTCCACGATCTTCCCCGACATGGTCGGGCACACGATCGCGGTCCACGACGGCCGCAAGCACGTCCCGGTCTTCGTCAGCGAGGCGATGGTCGGGCACAAGCTCGGCGAGTTCGCGCCGACCCGGACGTTCCGCGGCCATGCCGGCGACCGTCAGGTGAAGGTGAAGCGCTAGTGGCCGTTAAGCAGCAGTTGCAGACCGTCACGGTCAAGGCCGAGGCCCGCTGGGTCCGGAGCTCCGCCCGGAAGGCGCGGATCGTGCTCGCGAACGTTCGCGGCCGCACGGTTCCCGAGGCGCGCACGATCCTGCGCTTCACGCAGCGCCACGTCGCCACCGACATCGAGAAGGTGCTCCACTCGGCCGTCTCGAACGCCGAGGCCAACCATGGCCTGATCGGCGACGAGCTCGTGATCGCCGCGGCGTTCGCAAACGAGGGCCCGACGCTGAAGCGGTTCCGGCCGCGCGCGCGGGGCCGGGCAAGCCAGATCCTCAAGCGCACCTGTCACATCACGATCTTGCTCGGCGAGGATCCGAAGGCAGACCAGCGGCCGAAGCGCCGCCAGGCCACGCCTGCGAAGAACGATGCCCCGGCGCCCGGCAGTACCACTGAAGAGCGGGCCGCAGAGAAACCGAAGCGTGCCGCGAAGTCGCGGACGAAGAAGAAGGAGGCGGTCGCTTAATGGGCCAGAAAGTCCATCCCGGCGGCCTGAGGGTCGGTGTCATCCACGACTGGAAGTCGAACTGGTACGTGGGCAAGAAGGAGTTCGCGACCTACATCCTCGAGGATGTCCGGATCCGCGAGCACATCAACGGCAAGCTCGGCCACGCCGGCCTGTCCGACATCTTGATCCGCAAGGACAAGCAGCGGATCACGGTCGACATCTTCACTGCCCGTCCCGGGATCGTGATCGGCAAGTCCGGGGTCGAGGTCGACGCGCTTCGCAAGGAGCTGCACGCGATCACGAACAAGAACGTGCACATCAACATCAACGAGATCAAGCGGCCCGAGCTCGATGCGAAGCTCGTCGCCCAGTCGATCGCGGAGCAGCTCCAGAACAGGGTCAGCTTCCGGCGCGCGATGAAGCGTGCGCTCGCCTCCTCGATGCGCTCCGGCGCCCAGGGGATCAAGATCCAGTGCGGGGGTCGCCTGGGCGGCGGCGAGATGAGCCGCTCAGAGCGCTACACCGAAGGCCGGATTCCGCTGCACACGATCCGCGCGGACATCGATTACGGCTTCGCCGAGGCGAAGACGACCGCCGGTCGGATCGGCGTCAAGGTCTGGATCAACAAGGGCGAGATCATGCCGGAGGGCTTCGAGGGCGTCACCACCGGCAAGGACACGCGCCTCGGCGACCAGGATCAGGCGCGCAGGCGCCGCGGCGGTGCGGCGGAGGGCCTCGGCGCGTCGCGCGAGAGCGCCCGCGCCCGCGGCCAGGATCGCGAGGGCCTCGGCCTCGTCAAGAAGCCGCGCCGTCCCGGCGGCGGTCGTCCCGGTGGCCCCGGCGGTCCCGGTGGCCGTCCCGGCGGCGCACCCGGTGGGGGAGGCGGCGACCGGCCCCGCTCCGGCGGCCGTCCGGCCGGTACGAGCCGTCCGCGCCCGCAGAATCGAACCGAGCGTCCCAGCCAGAACGTGGAGAGCCCGCGGACGGACGAGAACGCCGTCAGCGCCGAGGGTCGCGAGCAGCCCGCCATCACACCGGCGACTGGCGTCCCGGAGGTCGCGACGACCCCGGCGCCGGCCGCGGACGCGCCCGACACGACGACTCCCAAGGTGCAGACCGAGGACAAGACGAAGCTGGACGACGGTGGTTCCGAGAAGCAGGGTTCCGAGAAGCAGGGTGGTGAGACGACCTAATGCTGCTTCCGAAGAAGGTCAAGTACCGCAAGGTCCACCGGGGCCGCCGTCGCGGCGTCTCGCGGGGTCAGACCGAAGTCCAGTTCGGGGACTACGGGATCAAGGCGCTCGAGGCGGGTTGGCTCACCAACCGGCAGATCGAGGCGGCCCGGATCGCGATGACGCGCAAGATCAAGCGCGGCGGCAAGGTCTGGATCAACGTTTTCCCGGACAAGTCCGTGACCAAGAAGCCCGCCGAGACCCGGATGGGCTCCGGTAAGGGCTCCCCCGAGGGCTGGGTCGCCGTCGTCAAGCCCGGCCGGGTCATGTTCGAGCTCGCCGGCGTCCCCGAGCCGCTCGCCAAGGAGGCGCTCCGACTCGCCGGCCAGAAGCTGCCCGTGAAGACCAAGTTCGTCCGGAGAGAGGCTGATCTCTTTGAGAGCTAGAGCATTGCGCGACCTGACCGACGAGGAGCTCGACCGGAAGATGGCGGAGACCCGTCAGGAGCTCTTCAACCTCCGGTTCCAGTCCGCGACCGGCGCGCTCGAGAACAGCGCGCGGCTGCGCACTGCCAAGCGCGAGATCGCCCGAATCCTGACCGTGCGCCACGAGCGCGAGAGCAAGCAACACGTCCAAGGAACGAGGACTGCGTAGAGATGGCTGAGAAGAAGACCCCGAAGAAGAAGGCCGACGCGACACCTGTCGAGGAGACGACCGAGGCCGCGGCCCCGTCCGTGGACGAGGGCGCGCCGGCGGCGTCGACCGACACGGCGGATGCCCCCGAGGCCGCAGGAACCGCTGTCGCCGCGACCGAGCCTGACGCCGTCGAGGAGGCGGCCGTCGAGGCCGTCGGCGCCGAGGACGTTCCGGCCGCCGACGAGGCGATGGTCGCCGTGCCCGAGGAGGCACCCCCCGCCGCCGGCGAGACGGAGATCACCGCCGAGGCCGACGAGGCCCCCGCGGACGAGACGGTCGACGCGCCCGTTGCCGAGGTTCCCGCCGACGAGGAGGCGACCCCGCAGGCCGTGGGTGGCGCCGCGGAGGCTGGAGAGCCCGACGAGGCCGTCGAGGAGCCCGCCGCCGTTGCCGAGGCCGAGCCCGCCCAGGCCGTCGAGCCCGAAGCTGCGGCTGAGCCTGAAGCTGCGGCTGAGCCCGAAGCTGCCGTCGACGAGCCCGTCGCCGAAGAGCCCGCCGCCCAGTCTCCGGCCGAGGCCGCCGCGCCCGCCCCGCGGTCCGGCCCCAAGCTGAAGAAGAAGCGCCTGCCCCGCTCGCTGCGCCCGCAGAAGACGCGTCCGCAGCGGACGAAGGCGACCGAGCGCAAGCCGATCACCCGGCTCCCGAAGCCCGAGAACGAGCTGGGCCGGCGTCAGGAGCGCCAGGGCGTCGTCGTCTCCGATGCGATGGAGAAGACGATCGTGGTCAAGATCGACACGATCAAGACGCACCGGCGCTACAAGAAGGTGATCCGGCAGTCGAAGAAGTTCCACGTCCACGACGAGACGAATCAGGCGAAGGTCGGTGACGTCGTCCGGATCGTCGAGACGCGTCCGCTCTCGAAGTCGAAGAACTGGCGCCTCGCCGAGATCGTCGAGGTGGCGAAGTGATCCAGCAGGAATCACGGCTCCGCGTCGCCGACAACACCGGCGCCCGCGAGATACTCTGTATCCGCGTGATGGGCGGATCCAAGCGGCGGTATGCGCGGGTCGGCGACATCATCGTAGGTACCGTCAAGTCGGCGACGCCGCAGGGCACGGTCAAGAAGGGCGAGGTCGTGAAAGCGGTCGTCGTCCGGACGAAGAAGCCCTTCGGTCGCGACGACGGCACGCAGATCGCGTTCGACGAGAACGCAGCCGTGATCATCGACGCCGCTCGAAACCCGCGCGGCACTCGCATCTTCGGGCCCGTCGCCCGCGAGTTGCGCGAGAAGAATTTCATGAAGATCGTCAGCCTGGCTCCAGAGGTGCTTTAGAAAATATGGCTCTGAAAATGAAGATCAAGAAGGGGGATCTCGTGCAGATCCTCTCCGGCAAGGACCGCGGCAAGCAGGGTCGCATCCTCGAGGCACGTCCCGGCGACCGGCGCGTGATCGTGGAGAACCTGAACGTGATGACCCGGCACACGCGGCCCAAGCCGCTCCGGGACTCGAGCCGGATGGGCGGCGTCCAGATGGCGCCGGGCGGCCGGATCGAGAAGGCTGCTCCCGTCGACGTCTCGAATGTGATGCTCGTCTGCCCGATCTGCAAGCTGCCCTCGCGCGTCGGGATCAAGGAGAAGCAGATCAAGGGCGAGCTCGTCCGCGTCCGGGTCTGCAAGCGCGACGGCTGCGGCCAGGAGATTGATCGCTGATGGCGACGACCTACACGTCCCGTCTCAAGGATCAGTACCTGGAGCTGCGCCCGCAGCTGCAGGAGGAGCTCGGCCTGAAGTCGATCATGCAGGTTCCGCGGATCACGAAGATCACGCTGAACATGGGCGTCGGCGACGCGAAGACCGACGCGAAGGCGCTCGACGCCGCGATCGAAGAGCTGACCACGATCGCCGCCCAGCGCGCCCAGGTGCGCAAGGCGACGAAGTCGATCGCGAGCTTCAAGCTCCGCGAGGGCATGGCCGTCGGTGCGAAGGTCACGCTCCGTGGCGAGCGGATGTACGAGTTCCTCGACCGGCTCGTCTCCGTTGCGCTGCCGCGGATCCGCGACTTCCGGGGCCTCAACCCCAAGTCGTTCGACGGCCGCGGCAACTTCTCGCTGGGTGTGCGCGAGCAGATCATCTTTCCGGAGATCGATTACGACAGCGTCCAGTCCGTCCGGGGCTTCGACGTCACCATCACGACCTCGGCCACGACGGACGAGCAGGCGCTGACGCTTCTCAAGAGCCTCGGCCTGCCGTTCGCGGGCAGCGAGCCTGGAAGGGACTTTTAGGACATGGCAAAGACGTCGCTCGTCGTCAAGCAGAAGCGCACCCAGAAGTACAAGGTGCGGCAGTACACGCGGTGCAACCGCTGCGGCAGGCCGCGCGCGGTGTTCAAGAAGTTCGGCCTCTGCCGGATCTGCCTGCGCGAGCTCGCGCATCAGGGTGCGATCCCCGGCATGACAAAGAGCAGTTGGTAGGAGAAGACATGCTGACCGACCCGATCGCAGACATGCTCACCCGCATCCGCAACGCCAACAAGGCGATGCACGACACTGCCCAGATGCCGACCTCCCGGATCAAGGAGGAGATCGCGCGCGTCCTCAAGGACGAGGGCTACATCAAGGACTTCCGCGTCGTCGAGGTGGACGGACAGCCGTATTCCACCCTCGTCGTCGAGCTCAAGTTCGGCAAGAACCGCCAGCGCGTGATCAGCGGCGTCAAGCGCGTCTCGCGCCCCGGCCGCCGCGTCTACGCGCGCAAGGACCGCCTTCCGCGCGTCCTCGGCGGGCTCGGCACGGCCATCCTGTCCACCTCGACCGGGCTCGTCACGGGCCGCCAAGCCGCGGAGCGCGGCATCGGCGGCGAAGTGATCGCCTTCGTCTGGTAGAGAGATGTCCCGAATCGGCAGAAAGCCCATCGAGGTTCCCGCGACGGTCTCCGTGGCGATCTCGCCCGGCCGCGTCCAGGTGAACGGCCCCCTCGGCGAGCTCTCCCAGCAGGTGCCCGCCCGGATGCAGGTCGAGCAGGGCGACGGCGAGATTCTTGTGACCCGTCCGACCGAGCGCGGCCCGGACCGGGCGCTGCACGGGCTGACCCGGACGCTGATCGCGAACATGGTCGAGGGCGTCACGAAGGGCTTCGAGAAGCATCTGGAGATCCAGGGTGTCGGCTACCGCGCAGCGCTGCGGGGCACCGACCTCGAGCTCAACGTCGGCTATTCGCACTCCGTCGTGATGAAGCCGCGGGCCGGGATCACCTTCGAAGTGCCGGCTCCGAACCAGGTGATCGTCAAGGGCTCCGACAAGCAGCAGGTCGGCCAGACGGCCGCGGAGATCCGCGCCGTCCGCAAGCCCGAGCCGTACAAGGGCAAGGGAATCCGCTACCGCGACGAGGTCGTGCGCAGAAAGGTCGGGAAGCGGGCATGAGCACACTCACCACCCGCCAGGCGCGCGAGCGCCGGCACCGCCGGATTCGCGGCAAGGTCGCCGGCACCGCCGAGCGGCCGCGTCTCGCTGTCTTCCGTTCCAACAAGGGCGTGTTCGCCCAGCTCGTCGACGACGCGAGCGGCAAGACGATCGCCGGCGCGAGCTGGCTCGGCCTGCCCAAGTCGTTCAAGGGCGACAAGACCGCGCAGGCCGAGGCAGTGGGCAAGGCCGTCGCCGAGGCCGCGAAGAAAGCCGGAATCGAGTCGGTCGTGTTCGACCGCGGCGGCTACCTGTATCACGGACGCGTCAAGGCGCTCGCCGACGGCGCGCGCGAGGGAGGACTGAAGTTTTGAGCAGCAGATGCGTAGGCTCGACGGAGCATCAGGCGGAGGCGCCGGCTTCGCCGGCGGCGCAGCGATGAGCACCGTAGAGCGTGAAGTGATCGCCCGCGAGGAAGTGCGCGAGCTGAAGGAGCGCGTGATCGAGATCAACCGCGTCGCCAAGGTCGTCAAGGGCGGCCGGCGCTTCTCGTTCACGGCGCTCGTCGTGATCGGCGACGAGGTCGACCGCGTCGGCGTCGGCTACGGCAAGGCCCGCGAGGTTCCGCTCGCGATCTCGAAGGCCGTCGACGACGCGAAGAAGAACCTCTTCACCGTGCCCAAGCACGGGACCACCGTGACCCACGAGATCATGGGCGTCTTCGGTGCTGCCCGGGTGTTCATCCGCCCGGCCTCCGAGGGAACCGGCGTGATCGCGGGCGGCGGCGTCCGCGCCGTGCTCGAGCTCGCGGGGATCCGTGACGTGCTCGCGAAGAGCCTCGGGACGACGAACCCGATCAACATGGCGAAGGCGACCGTGGCCGGCCTCAAGGCCCTGCGCCGCCCGGAAGACGTGGCCCGGATGCGCGGCAAGACGATCAGCGAGATCCTGCCCATCTCCAAGGCCCGGCTCGCCGAGATCCACGCAAAGGAGCCCGTCCCCGCGCCGGAGATCGTCCCCGCGCCGGAGACCGTCGAGGCGACCACCGAGGTCGAGGCGGCCGGTCAGTGAGCATCGTCAAGCTCACCCAGGTTCGGAGCCAGGTCGGCCAGAGCCAGAAGCACCGCGGCACCCTGCGCGCGCTCGGGCTCGGCCGGATCGGGAAGACCAACGAGATCGAGGAAGGCCCGGTCCTCGACGGTATGCTGAGGAAGGTCGCCCACCTGGTGAAGGTGGAGCGCTAGACCATGGCCGAGAAATCATCTGAGAGTGGGCTCAATCTCCACACGCTCCAGCCCGCCCAGGCGCGAAAGGACCGTAAGCGTGTCGGCCGTGGGCTCGGCTCCGGCAAGGGTCGTTACTCCGGTCGCGGAATCAAGGGCCAGAAGTCACGGGCGGGGTCGCACTACATGCCCGCCGGCTTCGAAGGCGGCCAGATGCCGATCGACATGCGTGCGCCGAAGCTCCGCGGCAACACCTCCGCCGACGCGATGCCGATCGGCCCGTTCCGCACCTATTCGCAGCCGGTCAACATTCGCGACCTCGAGGCACGCTTCGAGGCGGGCGCCGAGGTTACGCCGGAGACCCTCAAGGTCGCCGGCCTGATCGGCTCTGTTCGCAAGGACGTGAAGATCCTCGGCTCCGGCGACCTGACCAAGAAGCTCTCGATCAGCGCCCACTCCTTCTCGAAGTCGGCGCGCGAGAAGATCGACGGCGCCGGTGGTTCGATCACCTGGCTGCGTGGCGAGCCCGTCGAGAAGAAGGCCAAGAAGCACAAGGCGAAGCCCACCGCGACCGACGAGGCCGCCGAGGAGACTCCGGTTGACGACGCGACTCCGGTCAGCGAAGCGGTCGAAGCCGGACTCGACGCCGGTTCGGACGACGCCGAAGCAGCCGAGATCGAGGAGTCGTAGCGCGTGTTCTCCTGGTTGAGCAACGCGTGGAGGGTTCCTGAGCTTCGCCGCCGCGTGCTCTTCACGGCGGTGATCCTCGCGCTCTATCGCCTCGGCTCGTGGATGCCGGCCCCCGGGGTCGACTCGGAGACGATCAACAGCTACTTCGACAGCCGGGGCGGCACGATCCTGGGCCTCCTGAACCTCTTCTCGGGCGGCGCGCTCTCGCAGTTCTCGATCTTCGCGCTGGGGATCATGCCGTACGTGACGGCCTCGATCATCCTGCAGCTGATGACCGTGGTGATCCCACGCCTCTCCGAGCTCCAGAAGGAGGGTGAGGCCGGGTACGCCAAGATCAATCAGTACACGCGCTACCTGACGATCATTCTCGCGGCGGCGCAGGCGACCGGCTACGCGTTTCTCTTCCGCCGCCAGGGCGTGCTCGACGCGAACCTCGGCCGGATGACCTTGATCATCCTCACGCTCACCGTCGGCTGCACCCTCCTGATGTGGATGGGCGAGCTGATCACGAAGCGGGGGATCGGAAACGGGATCTCGCTCCTCATCTTCGCTTCGATCCTCACGGGTGCGCCGATCGGCGTCGCTGCCTGGTGGAACGGCGGCGCGATGGAGAAGCTCTTCTTCCCGCTGATCGCGCTCTCGATCGTCGCGGCGATCGTCTACATCCAGGAAGGCCAGCGCCGGATCCCGATCCAGTACGCGAAGCGGATGGTCGGCCGCCGCATGACTGCGGGCGGATCGACGTACATGCCGTTGCGTGTGAACATGGCTGGGGTGATCCCCGTGATCTTCGCGGCCGCCGTGATGGCGTTCCCGCCCACGATCGGGCAGTACTTCCCGCAGACGCAGGGCTTCGTCAACGAGCACTTCCTGCCCACGAACCTGGGCTACATGCTCCTGCAGGGCTTCCTCATCGTCGTGTTCACCTACTTCTACACCGCGGTTCAGTTCAACCCGGTCGACCAGGCCGACAACCTGCGGCGTTACGGCGGCTACATCCCCGGGCTTCGTCCGGGACCGCCGACCGCGCAGTACCTCGACCGTGTCCTCACCCGGCTCACGCTCCCGGGCGCGCTTTACCTCGCGCTCGTGGCGACGCTGCCGACGCTCTTCATCCGCTACGGCGGCTTCTCGCAGGCGACTGCCGGCGCTCTCGGAGGCACGTCCGTCCTAATTGCGGTCGGCGTCGCGCTCGACACGATGCGCCAGATGGAGTCGCAGATGATGGCGCGGTCGTACGAAGGCTTCTTGAAGTAGTGAAGCTGCTGCTCCTGGGCCCCCAGGGGTCCGGTAAGGGGACCCAGGCGAAGCGGATCGCCGAGGATCACGGCGTCCCGCACGTCTCGACGGGCGACATGTTCCGTGCCCTCGACGACACGAGCGAGCTCGGCCGTGAGGTGCGCGCGATCATGGAGCGCGGAGACCTCGTCCCGGACGAGATCACGATCCGGATGATCGAGGAGCGGCTCTCCGAGGACGACGCGGTCGATGGCTTCATCCTCGACGGCTTCCCGCGGAACAGCGCCCAGGCCGAGGCGCTCGACGCGATGCTCTCCGTGATCGGCCGCAGCCTCGACGCGATCCTCTTCTTCGACCTCCCGGACGAGATCGCCCGCGAGCGAGCCCTCGGCCGCGCTCACGAGGAAGGCCGCGCCGACGACACGCCGGAGACCATCGACCGGCGGCTCGGGATCTACCACGAGCAGACCGAGCCGGTCGTCGAGTACTACCGGACGACGGGCAAGCTCGTCCAACTGCGTGCCGAAAGGCCTGTCGGCGAGGTCTACGGCCAGATCCAGCAGGCGCTCGAGCAGGTCGCGGTCAGATGATCATCCGCAAGTCGGAGCAGGAGATCGAGAAGATGGCGGCCGCGGGCCTCGTAGTCGCCGACACGATCGCTCATGTCGGCGAACAGATCGAGCCCGGGATCACGACGGGCGAGCTCGACCGGATCGCGGAGGACTTCATCCGCTCCCGCGGCGGCGTTCCGACCTCGAAGGGCTACCGCGGCTTCCCCGCGGCGATCTGCATCTCCCCGAACGACATGGTCGTGCACGGGATCCCCGGCGAGCATCTCGTCAGTGAGGGTGACCTGATCACGATCGACGTCGGCGTGACCCTCGACGGGTTCATCGCAGACAGCGCCTTCACATTCGCCGTGGGCGGGATCGAGGAGCGCTCGCGCCGGCTGCTCGAGGTCGGTCAGGAGGCGCTCGCGGCGGGGATCGCGCAGGCAGTCCCCGAGAACCGGGTCGGAGACATCTCGGCCGCCGTCCAGCGGCACGTCGAGTCGAACGGCTTCTCGGTCGTTCGCAGCCTCGTCGGCCACGGCGTCGGCCGCTCCTACCACGAGGATCCGCATATCCCGAACTTCGGGGAGGCGGGCCGTGGCCCGCAGCTCTCCGAAGGGATGACGATTGCGATCGAGCCGATGATCACGGCTGGCGGCCCGGATGTCTACGTGCACGACGACGACTGGTCGATCTCGACCGAGGACGGCTCGCTCGCCTGCCATTTCGAGCACACCGTCGCGATCACGTCCGGCGGCCCCAGGATCCTGACCGCGGCGGGCGATCGCCAGCAAGCGATGAATCAGCCGTCTTTGCTACGATAAGCAGCCGCGCGGCCCAGCCGCGCTTTGTCGCGCGCACCAGCTAACACGGAGTCAATGACAGCCAAGGAAGAGAAGATCGAGGTGGAAGGCGAGATCGTCGAGGCGCTCCCGAGCACGATGTTTCGGGTGCAGATCGACGGTGGCCACAGTGTTCTCGCCACGATCTCCGGAAAGATGCGCAAGCACTACATCCGCATCGCACCGGGCGACCGCGTCAAGGTCGAGCTCTCCCCGTATGACTTGAACCGCGGCAGAATCACGTTCCGCAACCGCTAAGGAAGTTTTCTCAGATGAAGGTCCGTCCGTCCGTCAAGCCCAGGTGTGAGCGCTGCCGTGTGATCAAGCGGCACGGGCGCACCATGGTCATCTGCCCCAATCCCCGGCACAAGCAAAGGCAGGGCTAGTCACTTGGCACGAATCGCAGGCGTCAACCTCCCGAACCAGAAGCGTCTGGAGATCGGCCTGACGTACATCTACGGGATCGGTGACTCGACCGCGCGCAAGGTCTGCGCCGCGCTCGAGCTCGACCCGAACGAGAAGGTCAAGGATCTCACCGACGATGAGATCAACAAGCTTCGCGCCTACATCGACGGCGAGCTGCAGGTGGAGGGCGACCTCCGCCGCGAGCGCTCCCAGGCGATCAAGCGCCTCTCCGAGATCGGCTGCTACCGCGGCGTGCGGCATCGCCGCAACCTCCCGGTGCACGGACAGCGGACGAAGACGAACGCGCGCACGCGCAAGGGGCCGAAGAAGACCGTCGGCCGCGGCAAGAAGGCGAAGTAATGGCGCCTCCTCGCAAAGCGGCGACCGCTCGCGGTCGCACCCGTCGCCGTGTCCGCAAGAACATCGCGGTCGGCCAGGCGCACATCAAGACGTCGTTCAACAACACGATCGTCGCGCTGACCGACAAGGAGGGCAACGTGATCGCGTGGGAGTCCGCCGGCTCCGCCGGGTTCAAGGGCTCACGCAAGTCGACCCCGTTCGCCGCCCAGGTCACCGCCGACTCGTGCGCCCGCAAGGGGATGGAGCACGGCCTCCAGAAGGTCGAGGTCTTCGTCAAGGGCCCGGGCTCGGGACGTGAGACCGCGATCCGCTCGCTCCAGGCCGCCGGCCTCGAGATCCTCGGCGTCAAGGACGTTACCCCGCAGGCCCATAACGGGGTTCGCCCCCGGAAGCGGAGGCGCGTCTAATGGCCCGCGATCTCGGCCCCAAGTGCCGCATTTGCCGCCGCGAGGGCATGAAGCTCTTCCTCAAGGGCGAGCGCTGTCTGACGGAGAAGTGCGCGATCGAGCGCCGCTCGTATCCGCCGGGCGAGCACGGCCGCGGCCGGATCAAGCAGAGCGAGTACCTGCTGCAGTTGCGCGAGAAGCAGAAGGCGCGGCGCTACTACGGCCTGCTCGAGAAGCAGTTCCGCAACTACTACGAGAAGGCGACGCGCGGCACGGGCGCCCCGGGCGAGAACTTGCTCCGGATGCTCGAGACGCGGCTCGACAACGTCGTCTACCGCCTCGGCTTTGCCGGCTCACGGGCCCAGTCCCGCCAGCTCGTCCGCCACGGCCACTTCATGGTCAACGGCCGCCGAGTCAACATCCCGAGCTTCGGGGTGCGCCCGGACGACGTGATCACGATGCGCTCGGGCAGCGCCGCCGAGCCGACCATCCGGGACGCCACGGACCTGACCGCCTCGGTCGCTCCCTGGCTCCAGGCAGATCATGAGGGGCTCACCGGCAAGGTGCTCAAGTGGCCCGAGCGCGCCGAGATCGACACGCCGGTGCAGGAGTCCCTCATCGTCGAGCTCTACTCCAAGTAAAGGCAAGGCTCTATCTCAATGAAGAAGGGACCGCTTTGGCTACACGCACCAGCCTGATGGATTTCCAGACTCCGAGGATCGTCCACGAGGAGATCACCGAGAACCGCGGGATCTTCGTGATCGAGCCGCTCGACCGCGGCTTCGGCTACACGTTCGGCAACTCACTGCGCCGCGTGCTGCTCTCGTCGCTCGAGGGCGCCGCAGTCACCGCCGTCAAGATCGAAGGCGTCGCGCACGAGTTCACCACCCTCCCGGGCGTGAAAGAGGACGTCACCGACATTATCCTCAACCTGAAGAACCTGATCTGCCTGCTCCACGGCGAGTCGCCCGAGCTCGAGGTGCACATCGCGAAGAAGGGTTCCGGTGCGGTCACTGCAGCAGACATCCAGGCTCCCGCCGACCTCGAGATCCTGAATCCGGAGCTCGAGCTCGCGCATCTGTCCGACAAGGGCAAGCTCGAGATGACGCTGACGATCGGCCGCGGCCGCGGCTACGTCCCGGCCGAGCTGAACCGCGGCCCCGAGCAGCCGATCGGCGTGATTCCGATCGACTCGATCTTCTCGCCGGTCCGCCGCGTCTCCTATGACGTGGAGGCCGCGCGCGTCGGTCAGCGGACGGACTACGACAAGCTCCGGCTCGACGTGACCACCGACGGCTCGCTCGAGCCGCGTGACGCGATCGGCCAGGCTGCCGAGATCCTGATCCGCCAGCTCGCGATCTTCACCGATCTCGACCGAATCGAAGGCTTCGGCGAGGCCGCGGCTGCCGAGGCCGGCGCCGAGGCGCCCGTAGCCCACGGGATGGAGAACTTTCCGATCGAGGAGCTCGAGCTCGGCGTCCGCTCGTACAACTGCCTCAAGCGGGTCGGGATCGAGACCATCGGCGACCTCGTCTCCAAGTCGGAGAACGAGCTCTCGGCGATTCCGAACTTCGGCAAGAAGTCGGTCGAGGAGGTCAAGGAGACTCTCCAGACCCACGGCCTGTCGCTGCGGGGAGACGAATAGCCCGATGCGTCACGCTCGTGCAGGCAAGAAGCTCGGTCGCACCTCCGCGCACCGGAAGGCTCTCTATTCGAACCTCGCGGGCGCGCTGCTCGAGCACGGCCGGATCCAGACGACCGAGGCGAAGGCCAAGGCCGTGAAGCCGTTCGCCGAGAAGATGATCACGCTGGGCAAGCGCGGCGACCTGAGTGCGCGCCGCAAGGCACTCGCGGAGCTGCGTTCGCCGGACGTCGTCAGCCGGCTCTTCACGGAGATCGCGCCGCGCTTCGCGGAGCGGCCGGGCGGCTACACGCGGATCATCAAGCTCGGCGCCCGCCAGGGCGACGCGGCCGAGATGGTGTACCTGGAGCTCGTGGACTACGAGCCTGGAAACGCGTTCTCGCCCGGCCCGGCCCGCACCGCGTAGCAGGCCTCGGAGAAATGACAGTTCCGCAACGAAGGCGCGCAGAATCTGCGCGCCTTCGTTGTCTAGGCTGAACTCAGGGGGCCTCCGAGCCCCCTTGGGGCAGGTTGGGGGCGTTTCAGGGCGCTAGGGTCCTGCAGTGGTGCAGATCGAGGGTCTCGTCTTCGCAGGTGTCGCCACGCCCGACCAGGCCGTGATGGCTGCGTTCTTCGGCGGGGTTCTCGGAGCGGACATCGTGGCCGAGGACGGGTACACACGCGTCGTCTTCCCCGACGGCACCTCGCTTGCGCTCGTGCCGCCGGACTGGGTGCCGCCGCCGTCCGACACGAATCTCGGTTTCCTGGTCGACGACGTCGAGGCTGCGACAGCCGAACTCGCAACTCGGGGGCTCGAGCCCGACGGAGGGCTCACGGTCGGGAAGGGGCTCCGCTACCAGCATTTCCGCGCCCCGGACGGCCGTGTCTTCGAACTGATCGACCGCCGCGGCTAGCGATGGCGTTTCTGATCGCTCTCGGGCTCGCGCTCTTCGTGTTGCCCTCGCCCTGGGGCGTCGTCGCCGTCGCGGTCGGTGGGATCGTCGAGCTCGCCGAGGCAGCGTTCCTCTGGCGCTACTCGCACCGTCGCAAGCCTGCGGTGGGAGTCGACGCGCTCCTCGGTGCGAAGGCGGTCGCCGTCACCTCGTGCCGCCCGCTCGGACAGGTACGCGTTCACGGCGAGATCTGGCAGGCGCGCTGCGAGGAAGGAGCCGACGAAGGTTTCGAGGTCAGGATCGTCGGGGTCGAGCGGCTGACGCTGCTCGTCGAGGTCGCGTGAGGCTGAAACTGACCCTCGAGTACGACGGGAGCGGGTTCCAGGGGTGGGCGCGGCAGCCCGGCGAACGGACGGTCGAGGGCTCGATCCGGGCGGGACTGGACGAGGTGTGTCCCGGCTGGGCCCACCTCGAGGTCGCAGGCCGAACCGACACCGGCGTGCACGCCACGGGACAGGTCGCGAGTGTCGAGCTCACGGGCGGGCCGCCACCCGAACGCCTCGCGCGGGCGCTCAACGCCGTCCTGCCGCACGATCTCGCGATCCTCCAGGCGGACGTCGTCGAGGACGGCTTCAGCGCCCGGTACGCCGCCACGGGACGAAGCTATCGATACCGGGTTCTGCCGAGCCGGCTCCGTTCGGGCCTCGAGGCGCGGCGCTCGCTCTGGTGGCCGCGGCCGCTGGACGAGCCGTCGCTCCACGCTTGCGCGTCACTGCTTCCGGGCGATCACGACTTCACTGCCTTCACGCCGGCCGAGACGCAGCACCGGGCCTTCCGGCGAACGATCACCGCGGCAGCCTGGGAGCGACACGGTCACGAGCTCCACTTCACGGTGACGGCGAACAGCTTCCTCCGGCACATGGTTCGCACTCTCGTAGGAACGATGCTCGAGCGTCCACCCGACGAGCTCGCCTCGCTCCTCGAGGGACGGCCGCGGAGCGAGGGCGGGATGACCGCCCCGCCGTGGGGGCTGTACCTCGAGCGTGTCCACTACGAGGACGTCCGTCGCTGATCACGGCGGCTGAGCCTCTCGGTACGATCGAGCGGATGCGCTACCCCGTCGTCCTCTTCGATCTCGACGGCACGGTGATCGACTCGGGCTCGATCATCCTCGCCTCGATGCGCCATGCGGCCGTGACCGTGCTCGGCCGGGAGATCCCGGACGAGCAGCTCGTGGCAGCGGTCGGCGGGCCGGGCCTGCTCGAGCAGATGCGCCTCCTCGATGCCGACCGGGTCGACGAGCTCGTCGACTGCTATCGCGCGCACAACGAGCCGCTCCACGCCGAGCTCGCCGAATGTGCGGGTATGACGGATGCACTCACGATCCTGAAGCAGGAAGGTCGTCGGCTCGGGATCGTGACTGCGAAGCGGCGCGCGACCGTGGACATCGCCTTCCGCTACCTCCCGCTCGAGGCCTTCTTCGAGGTCGTCGTCGGCTCGGACGACACGGAGCGGCACAAGCCCGACCCGCAGCCGCTCCTGTACGCGCTCGAGCAGCTCGGAGCGGAGCCGCGCGACGCCGCGTACGTCGGTGACTCGCCATTCGATGTCAGGGCGGCGAAGGCCGCCGACCTCCACTCGGTCGCCGTCACGTGGGGCGGAATCCACCACCGGGAGCGGCTCGAGGCGGAGGAGCCCGACGCGATCGTCAGCGACACGGAAGCGCTCCTTGCCGCTCTCTGATCGCGCCGCAGAGCTGCGCGACCTACTCGTCCACCATCTGCACCGCTACCACGTGCTCGACGAGCCGGAGATCTCCGACGCCGAGTACGACCGGCTCTACGATGAGCTGCGTGAGCTCGAAGAGCAGCACCCCGAGCTCGCGACGGACGACTCGCCCACCCGCCGCGTCGGTGCGGCTCCCTCGGAGAAGTTCCGCAAGATCGATCACGTTGCTCCGATGGGATCGCTCGAGAAGGTCACGACCGAAGACGCTCTCGTCAAGTGGGCCGCCGACGTGAGCAAGCGGCTCGACTCGGACGAGCCGGTCGCCTTTGTTCTCGAGCCCAAGATCGACGGCTCCGCGGTCTCGCTCGTCTACGAGGAAGGTCGCTTCGTCCGGGGCGCGACCCGTGGGGACGGGCGGCGCGGGGAGGAGGTGACCCCCAACCTGCGCACGATCCGCTCGATCCCGCTCTCCCTGCGGCTGCCGCAGGGAGAGGCCGCGCCCTCGCTGCTCGAGGTCCGCGGGGAGATCTACTTCCCGCTCTCGACCTTTGCGCGTGTCAACGAGCAACTGGCTCAGGCCGGGAAGAAGACAGCGCCGAATCCGCGCAATGCCGCCGCCGGCTCTCTCCGCCAGCTCGACTCGCGGATCACCTTCGAACGGCAGCTCGCGATCTGGATCTACGGCTCGGGCCTGCCCGAGCAGATTCCGGCCGACACCCAGTGGGAGACGCTGGCGTGGCTTCGCGAACGTGGTTTCCGGACGAACCCCTTCGCCGAGCGCGTGGAGTCGATCGCCGAAGTGGCGGAGGCCTGCCGGGCTTGGGAGCGTCGCCGCATCGAGCTCGACTACGAGATCGACGGGATCGTGATCAAGGTGGACTCGCTCGAGCAGCAGTCGCGACTCGGGGCGCTCCACGACCGCCCCCGCTGGGCGCGCGCCTTCAAGTGGGCGCCGATGACGGTGCAGACGACCCTGGAGAAGATCGCGATCCGGGTCGGCCGGACCGGCGCGCTGAACCCCTGGGGGATCCTCGAGCCCGTCGAGGTCGGCGGCGTCACCGTCTCCCGCGCGACCTTGCACAACGAGGAGGACATCAACCGGAAGCGGATCCGCGAGGGCGACCTGGTGATCGTTCAGCGCGCCGGCGACGTGATCCCACAGATCGTCGGCCCCGCGGGCGAGCACCGGAAGGGCACGAAGGAGTTCCGGATGCCCGCGCAGTGCCCGCTCTGCGGTCACGACGTCGTCAAGCCCGAGGGCGAGGTGATGCATCGCTGCCCGAACCGGGCGTGCCCGTCGCGCGGCCTGGAGACGCTGATCAACTGGGTCAGCGCGGCGATGGACATCGAGGGCGTCGGCGAGCAGTTCGTCCGCCGGCTCTGGGACCTCGGCCTTCTCCGCTCGATGCCCGACCTCTACCGGTTGGAGCTCGAACAACTGCTCGAGCTCGACGGGTTCGGGGAGAAGTCGGGAACGAACGTGCTCGCCTCGATCGAGGCATCGAAGGCGCAACCGTTCTCGCGTGTCCTCTTCGGGCTCAACATCCCGGATGTCGGGTGGGTGACGGCTCAGAACCTCGCCCGCCACTTCGGCGTCGTCGACACCCTCCTCGACGCGAGCCAGGAGCAGATCCAGGAAGTCGACGGGATCGGCCCCGACCGCGCGGAGTCGATCGCGGAATGGTTCGCGGACGATGGCAACCGGTCGCTCGTCGCCGAACTTCGTGTCCTCGGGCTCACGCTCGAGGTGGGCGAGTCCGAGCGGCCGATCGAGGGGCCCCTGACCGGGATGCAGTACGTGATCACAGGGACACTCGAGGGCTACACCCGCGACGAGGCCGCGGCGGCGCTGCTCTCGCTCGGGGCGAAGGTCTCCGACAACGTCTCGAAGAAGACCACGGGCGTGATCGTGGGTGAGAACCCGGGCTCGAAGGTCGCGAAGGCCGAGAAGGCCGGCGTCCCGATCCTGGAAGAGAAGGACTTGCGCTCGCTCGTCAAGGACGCGCCGGCGACCGCTCCCCCCGGAATCGCGCCGCCGCCGCGCCGCCGCTAGGACGCTGCGAGCACCGTTACGAAGCGGTCCTGCGCGCGGCGCGCCCAGTACGACGAGACCGGCGCTCCGTTCTGGAGGATCGCGAACACGAACCGGTCGCGAACGAAGCCGGAGAGGGCCGAGGCCGCGTTCGTCGTTCCCGTCTTCGCGATCACGCGCCCGCGGGCGGGCCGAGACTCCAGTCGATCCTCGAGCGTGCCGTCGACCCCGGCGACGGCCAGGGAGCCGAGAAACGCAGCGCGGATGTCCGGATCGGCGAGACCCGCTTCGAGCACTGCGATCAGCGACCCCGCGGTGAGCCGGTCGAGGCTCGAGAGACCGGATCCGTCCGCGATCCGAACGCCGGCGAGCGGGACTCCGGCGGCCTCCAGCGCCTGGTGGATCACCCGCGCGCCGGCCGCGGTCGACCCGCCGGCCCCGTACAGCGCCCCGAGTTGCTTCACGAGAACCTCGGAGGTGTAGTTGTCGCTCTCCCTCCCCATGAACCGAACGACGTCGACGAGCGGGTCGGAGAGATCCTGGGCGAGCGGGAATCCGAGTGTCGTCAGGAGCCCGGTCCGCGCGTCCTTGCGCACCGTGACGCCGCGCGCTTCGAGCGCGGTCCGGAAGAGCGAGGCTGCGGCCAGCGCCGGGTTTCCCGACGTGCGGCCCCGGAACCGACCGCGGTCGACGACGAGTGCCGAGAGCGGAGGCGATTCCTGGATGTAGAAGCTGGGCTTCCAGCCGGGGCCGGTGCGGAGGGCGTCGAACCAGGACTCGTCGCCGACGACGGCACCGTCGACCCGTGTGATCCCCCAGCTCGCGACCTCGGCGGCGAGCGCGTCCAGATCGGCCGGTTTGAGGGTGGGGTCGCCGAATCCCTGGAGGAAGAGATCGCCCTGCCAGACGTCCCCGACCTGGCTGCCTGCGCCGACGACCTCCGTGTGGAAGCGGAAACCGGTTCCGAGCAGGGTCAATGCGGCGAACGCCACCGGCAGCTTCTCGTTCGAAGCCGGTCGGAGCGAGAGGGCGGGGTTCCGGGAGTACGCGACGGCGCCCGTCCGCAGGTCGATCGCGACGGCGGCCATCCGCGCCTGGTCGAGATGAGGAACGGCCAGAGCCTTCCCGAGCCGCGTCTGCAGGGTCGGATCGGCCGCCTGGGCGGCAGGCGAAAGCACGAGGGCGAGCAACGTGACGAGCACTGCCGCGAGCGCTGCTACGAGCACTGGCAGCGATGGGCCGAGCCCGGCCGGAAGATGGGCCTGACGGCCCATGCTCCGGCTCCGCCGAGGTTCCATAATCGACCTTGGAGCGCCTCCCTGAGTCTTCATCTCCCCACCGTCCTGACCGAGATCCGGTCGCTGCTCGACCAGCCCGCCACCCGGAGGGCGTCGGCGCGCGCGCTGGCCGAGAAGACTCTCACCGACGGGTATGCGCACGCCCTCGCGCTCGAAGGGGAGCGGCTGCGGATCGAGCGACGGCTGCGAGAGCTCGTCCGGGCCGAGGTGCGAGACCCGCTCGCGCATGCCGAGCTCGGCTCTCTCACGAGCGCGCAGGCGCACATCGAACGTGAGCTCGCGAGCCTGCGGGCGCTGCTCAGAGAGCTCCGCGCGCACGCGCTGTAGTCGCGGCACGACCTCTGCAGCGACCGTCCGCCGCCGAAGCAACGGCACGTCTAGACGATCCCGGAGCGAACCGCGTAGACCGCGGCCTGGATCCGGTTCTCGATCTGGAGCTTCATCAGGATGTTCGAGATGTGGTTCTTCACCGTCTTCGGGCTGATGTGCAAGTCGCCGGCGATCATCGCGTTGTCCTTGCCGTTCGCGATCAGCTTCAGCACCTGGATCTCCCGGTCGGAGAGCTCGGCCCGAATGGTCGCGGCAGCTTCGGGCGCAGCCGTCGTCGCTCGCACGTGCTGGAGCACCTTGCCCGCGATATGGGGTGAGATCAGCGACTCCCCGATCGACGCGGCAGCGATTCCCTGCATCAGATCCTGGATGGACGCGTCCTTGAGCAGGTAGCCGCACGCTCCGGCGAGGATCGCGTCCATCACGTCCTGCTCCTGATCCGAGACGGTGAGCACGATCACGCGCGTCAGCGGGGCGTCACGGCTCATGTGCCGCGTCGCCTCGACGCCGTTCATCCCGGGCATGTTCAGATCCATGATCACGACGTCGGGCGCGGACTCACGCACGATCTGGAGCGCCTCCGAGCCGCCCGCAGCTTCGCCCACGATCTGCACGCCCTGCTCCTCGAGCAGGTTGCGGAGACCGGTGCGAAAGAGATCGTGATCGTCGACGAGAAGGACGCGAACGTCGTGCTCCTCGATCTCCATGGTCGCTGCTGGTTCGGTCATCCGGATCCCCTAGGCGTCGCTCGGAAGTCCAAAGTGTAGACGGACGAGAAAAGTGACAGGCCGCGGAGCGGCCTCCTGGAGGGGTCTTCGCGCGCTGAGCGTCCGCTCCTCCGGATGCCCAGCTGGGATGCCCAGCTGCGCAGCTATTTCAGCGTGATCGTGACCGTGCGGCGGCCCCACTGGAGCGCCGCCGCGGTGGTCGGGAACCACAGATCGATGATCGCGCCGTTGATCGCGCTGCCCGTGTCGGCGGCGACCGCGTCTCCGTAGCCCGGGACGTACAGGCGCGTGCCAAGAGGGATGACGCTCGGATCGACCGCGACGATCCCGTGGCCGACCGGGAGCCCCGACGCCGTCCGGCCGGGGAGGCTGTAGCCGAGGGCCGAGACAGTCATGGTCCGGGCTCCGGTCGAAGGCGGGGCCGGAGCCGCCACGGGAGCCGCAACCGGTGCGGCCGGGGCGGCGACAGGTGAAGGGGTGGACTGCGAGATCGGTGCTGGTGCTGCCGACTCGGCCGCGAGCGACGCGCTCTGCCGCTCCGCCGCCGCCGCCTGGCTTTGGAGTGCCGCCACCCGACGCGCGTTCAGCCCCTGCTCCCGGCGGAGCGCGGCGACGTATGAGGCACGCTCCGCCGCCTTCGTCTCGAGCGCTCCGGCGCGCGCGCGGGCGGCGTCCGAGACGCGCCGCAGCTCGGTCTCGCGGCGCCCGAGTCGCGCGTCGAGGCGGGCGAGTCGACCCCGAGCCGCTCGCGTCCGTGCCAACACCCGGTTGTTCTCTCCAGCGGCCCGGTCGAGGTTGTCGAGCCCGGTCAGCGCCTCGTCCAACGAGCCCGCGCCGAGCAAGATCGCGAGGGGATCGGTGCCGTTCTGCTCGTAGAGCAGCCGGACGAGCTCGCCGAGCCGGCGTTCGGAGGCCCGCATCGAGGAGCGGGCGGCTGCGAGCTGACTGTGGGTCGAGGCTCGTTCTCGGACGAGCACGGCCCGGCGGCCGTCCGCCGCGGCTGCGTCCGCACGCGCCTTGGCGACCTCGGTCTCGAGGGCATAGAGCGTCAGCACGGCGGCCTGCGCGCGGGCAGCAGCGGACGAGTCCTGCGCCTGCAACGCGGCCGCCTGAGCACGGAGCGACGACGAGTCGGCGCCGAGCGCGACGGGGACCGCCGCGACCACCGCCAGACCCGCGAGAGCGACGGCGAAACGGGTCGCCACGCGCGTGAAGAGGGTCCTCACGAGGGGTGGACCGTAGCACAGGTTCGCTGGAAAAGGGCGTGTTTGTGCTGGGTGAGGCGACCCCTGGGAGGGGCGTTTTTGGCTTGTCTACGGGTTGCGGTCGTCCGACAACGCTGCTAGGGTGCCATGCTTGTGACGGACCTCGCCCCCCAGTGGGTGCCGCCGATGATCGAGCCCTGTCGTCTCCCGCTCGGAGCACGGCATTAGTTCGAGACTGAGGCAGGCGCCGGCGCTCCTCACGCTTCTGGGCGCGATTCTCGTGGCCGTCGCCGGAGGCTCCGTCAAATCAGCTGCTGCAGACCCCTCGGTCTCGGCGAAGCGGGCACAGGCGCAGGACGTCCTGAATCAGATCCGCGAGATCGACGGTCAACTCGGACACGCCGCCGAGGCCTACAACCTCGCGAACATCAAGCTCGAGGGAATCGACGGCGATCTCCGCACGAACGGCCGCCGCTTGGTGGTCGCCCAATCGAGCCTGAAAGGCGCCCAGACCCACCTCTCTGAACGACTCGTCTCCCTCTACGTCAATGGCGGCGAGTCGTCGACGATGGAAGTGTTGCTCGGCGCCGCGTCTCTGGACGACCTCCTGAACCGCCTCGACGCCGTCGAGCGCATCTCCGACCAGGACGCTCGCGTGCTCCGCGAGGTCGAGGCGTTCAAGGCAGAGGTCACGTCCCGCGAGGCTCGGCTCGAGCAGGCCCGCAAGGATCAGGCGGCGGTCGTGGCGGAACGCGCAAGTCAACGCCGTTCGATCGAGGGCCAGCTCAGAGAGCGGCAGCGCATGTTGACGTCGATCAAGGGTCAGATCGCCCAGATCGAGGCGGCGGAGGCCCGTCGCCAGGTCCGGCTCGTGGCGCAGGCAAAGGCCCGCCTCGCGGCCGCGACGGCCCGGCCGCAGGCCCAGGCCCAGGCCCAGGCAGCAGCGCCGGCCGCAGCCGCGGCCCAGGCAACAGTCGCGCCCGCATCGGCGCCCGCAGCGCCGGCGGCCGCGCCAGCCGCTCGTTACGGCGGGGCGGTCGGGGTCGCGATGCAGTTCCTCGGCGTGCCGTACCGCTGGGGCGGGGCCGATCCTTCGGGGTTCGACTGCTCGGGCCTGATTCTCTACGCATATGCCAAGATCGGCGTCTCGCTCCCCCACAACGCCGCGATGCAATACGGCCTGGGCACCGCCGTCTCGAAGGATCAGCTGCAGCCGGGCGATCTCGTCTTCTTCAACGGGTTGGGGCACAACGGGATGTACATCGGTGGCGGTCAGTTCATCCACGCACCGAAGACGGGCGACGTCGTCAAGATCTCGAGCCTCTCCGATTCCTGGTACGCGCAGACCTGGGTGGGAGCGCGCCGCCTCTAGAGCTTCCGAGACGGTGCGCCCCCCTGGGGGGTCAGCCGTGGTTCATGCCGCCGCCGGAGTGCTTCTGCAGGACCTCGATCTCGCGCTCTTGGGCCTCGACGATCTCGTCGGCCAGCGTCCGGATCTCCTCGTGGCTCGCCCTGTCCTGAGCGAGCTTCGCCATCGCGATCGCGCCTTCATGGTGGGGGAGCATCCCCTGCGCGAACGCCTGGTCGACGTCGCCTGACGTCGCGATCGAGCCGGACTCGTGCATCTCCATCCCGGCCTCGTCGTCGCTCAGGCCGAGGGCGGCGGCCCCGCCGGCGCCGATCTCGCGTGACCCGAACCACTCCTTGCGCCAGTCCAGCATCTGGGCGATCTCACGTTCCTGGGCGGCGATGATCTCCGTCGAGACGGTCTGGAGCTCCTCCGTCTGAAGGCCGCCCTCCTGTGCCTCCTTCGCCATCGCAATCGCCTCGCGGTGATGCGGCACCATCGCGTCGATGAAAGCCTGGTCGAACGGTGCCCCGTTGGCAGCAGTTTCGGCCGCCTGGGACTTGTCGTCCCCTCCGCAGCCACTCAGCGCGAGCACCGCGGCAGCGGAGGCGACGATCACAACGAGCGTGCGCAACATCGGGCGAGCTCCTTCGATCGGATTCGGAAAGACGAACTCGGTCGGCTGGTTCGGCCGAGTGGAGCGGGCGGATCAATGAGCGTAGTGGCCATGAACGACTGCGTGGCCCTTGCCACGGGCGATCAGCCAGCGGTTGACCGGGAAAGCCGCAGCGCCGGCGATCGAAAGCGCCACAGCGAGGCTCCCCCAGAAAAGGAAGTCGCCGAGACCTGCTTCCATCGCGCCGGGAATCAGGAGCATGATCGCGTTGTCCACGATCTCCATCACGGTGATCGAGAACGTGTCCGCGGCCAGGGCCAGCGGGATGACCGCTCCGAGCGCGAGGCCGCTCCGGAGCAGGGGAAGCATCGTCAGCGAGTACCCGAACAGGAAGGCAAGCGCGATCGCGAGCGCCATCGTGGGCAGATCGGACCAACCCAGGGCCGTGCCGATCACGAAGCCGAGGACCTCGCCGATCGCGCAGCCCGTGAGGCAGTGGGCGGTCGCGCTGAACGCGACCGAGTTGAGAGAGGCTTGTGGTGTGCTCATCCCGACATAATACCCCTGGGGGGTATTTTGTCAAATCAGTCAGATCGCGGTGGCGCGGTTCAGCGTTTCGCCGGCGTAGAGCTCGTCGAGCTCCGCAGCGAAGTGCTCCTTGCAGACGCGGCGCTTCAGTTTTAGCGTTGGCGTCAACTCGTCGTCCTCCATCGTGAAGTCCCGCGGGAGGATCGAGAACTTGCGCACCTGCTCGTAGCGTGAGCGATCGGCGTTAACCGCGTCGACGACCTCCTGCAGCAGGTCCTGCACCTGCGGCTCCCGAGACAGCTCGGGGACGCCGCCCGGGAGCCCGTGCTCAGCGGCCCACTTGCCGATCTCCTCTGGCTCGAGCGTGATCAGGGCCGCGACGTAGGGCTTCCGGTCGCCGACGACGAGCGCCTGCGAGACGTACTTCGACGACTTGAGCTCGTTCTCCAGATTCTGTGGCGCCACGTTCTTGCCGCCGGCCGTGACGATGATGTCCTTCTTGCGATCGGTGATCGTGACATAGCCGTCCGCGTCGATCTCCGCGATGTCCCCCGTCAGGAGCCAGCCGTCGTCGGTGAGCACCTCGGCGGTCGCCGCAGGGTCCTTGTAGTACCCGCCAAAGACGGTCTCGCTCTTGACGAGGAGCTCTCCGTCGCCGGCGAGCTTGAGCTCGAACCCGGGCAGCGCCTTGCCGACGGTGCCGAAGCGGAAGGCCTGACGCGTGTTCGTCGTCGCGGCGGTCGTGCACTCGGTCAGCCCGTAGCCTTCGACGAGCAGGATGTCGATCGCGTGGAAGAACTCGGCGATCTCGAGCGCGAGCGGCGCCCCGCCGGAGATCGCCGTCACGAGGCGTCCACCGAGCCGCGCCTTCACCTTGGCGAAGACGAGCCGGTCGGCGAGGCGGTGCTGCGCCGCGAGTCCGCGCGGGACGGGATCGCCCGCTCGTCGGAGCGCGCTGACGCGCCGACCAACCCCGAGGGCCCAGTCGACGAGCTTGCGCCGCGCACCGGTCGCCTCGTCGAACTTGCCGACGACGGCGGTGTGGATCTTTTCGTAGACGCGGGGGACGCTCGGAAAGACGGTCGGCCGGACGGTGGCGAGCGCGGCGGCGGCCTGAAGCGGGTCCGGCAGGAACGCGATCGTGTAGCCGACGTACGGGCCGGAAAGGTGCATCAGCCGCCCGAAGTTGTGCGCCAGCGGCAGGTAGAGCAGCATCGTGTCGTCCGGGCCGGTGAACCGTTCGAGATCGTCGACGACTGCGACCATCGCGTAGTAGTTGCGGTTCGTGATCATGCAGCCCTTGGGTGGGCCGGTTGTCCCGGAGGTGTAGATGTACGTGAAGAGATCGTCCTCGTCGACGGACTCTGCAGCGTCCGCGAGGGCCTTCGGATACTCCATGGCGTAGGCGCGGCCCTGCTCCGCGAGCTGCTCCAGGTCGGAGAACGTGAGCACGTGCTCGAGACGCCCGATCCCGTCTCGAACGGACTCCACCTTTGCGCGCTGATCCGCGTCCTCGCAGAGGACACCGACCGAATCCGAGTGCTCGAGGATGTAGCCGACGTCCTTCGGGGAGCTGTTCGCATAGATCGCCGCGCCGATCGCGCCCACCTGTCCGAGCGCGAAGTCGAAGAGCGCCCACTCGACCCGCGTCGTCGCGAGAATTGCGAACGCGTCGCCCTTCCGGACGCCGAGGGCGAGCAGGCCGTTCGCGTAGGCATCGACGCGCCTCGACGCTTCGGCCCAGGAGATCGGCTTCCAGCTCGCGCCGTCCTGCTCGAGGTAGGCGGGATTCGTCCGCCCAGCCGAGGCTGCGTCGCGCCAGAGGCGTGCAATCGTGCGTTTACCACTCATCGATCAAACTCTACTCGTGGCCGAAGCGAGGAGGAAATGCCCGCTCGTCGGGGAAACCCCGTGGTCCCTCTAGACTTTGGAGCGTCATGCGCACGACGTGGAACGGCTCGCTCAGCTTCGGACTCGTCTCGATCCCCGTCGGCCTCGCGCCGGCGACGAAACCGGCCGCGCGAGCGTCGGACGTGTCGTTCCGGCTCCTGCACCGCGACTGCGGGACGCCGATCAAGCAGAAGCGCTTCTGCCCCACGCACGACCGCGAGCTCGGCCCTGACGAGATCGTCAAGGGCTGGGAGGTCGCGAAGGGCCAGTACGTGCTCGTCGAGGAGGCCGAGCTCGAGGCGCTGACCCAGCACGACGACTCCCGCTCGATCGAGATCACCCGCTTCGTCGATGCGACCGAGGTCGATCCGATCTTCTTCGACCGCACCTACTTTCTCGTCCCCGCGCAGGCCGCAGCCGCCCGCCGTCCCTACGTGCTCCTCCTGAACGCGATGAGCGAGACGGGGATGGCCGCGATCGGCCGCTTCGTCCAGCAGGGCAAGGAGAAGTTCTGCCTGATCAGGGCGAAGGGCGACGCGCTTGCGCTCGAGACGCTCTATCTCTCCGCCGATGTCTACTCGCAGGCCGAGATCGAGGAGGTCGTGGAGGAGACCACCGTCAAGGCCCAGGAGCTCGCTTTGGCACAGCAAGTGATCTCGAGCCTCGTCGGCGCCTTCGACCCGGCCGACCTGCAGAGCGACTACCGGGGCAACCTGAGGGCGATGCTGGAGGCGAAGTTGGCGGGCGAGGCGGTCACGATCCCCGAGCCGGCCTCCGACGACGCTCCCGTGATCGACCTGATGGAGGCGCTCCGCCGCAGCGTCGAGGAGGCCAAGGGCAAGTCGGGCGCGAAGGCGAACGGAGCCGCGAAGAAGCCTGCGGCGCGACCGTCCGCCAAGAAGCGAACGGCCGCGCGGTAGTTCTGCGCTAGAGCCCCCAAGTGCCGCTTCGCGGCCGGGCGTCCTCAGTGTGCCGTCGGGAATGCCCCTAGCGCCTGCAGCTGAGCCTGGAAGAGCGTCTTGTCGATCTTGCCCTGGTAGATCGGCACGCCCTCCTCGATGCAGAGCCGGATCACGTCCTGCTTCTCGATTCCGAGCTCCTTCGACAACTCGTCGGGCGTCAGGTGGTTCGCCATCTGTCTGCTCCTTTTCCCTGCGAAACGAGAAAGCCCGCCGGCACCGGTGTCTCCGCGGAGACGTTGGTGCTCAGGCGGGCTCGATCGTTCGCGTCCTCGTCGTGTCTGCGGGGATCAACGGGCCCGCCTCCCAGAATGCTTCATCACGATGAGGATACGTTCCCCTGATGACGTCTGCAACGAACATCCTCGGCCTCGCCGAGCGTCGGGCCTCGGGTCTGCGCTACTTCACGGGTGGGACGGGAGAACCGGTCGTGCTCCTGCACGGGCTCGGGGGCTCGGCTGCGAACTGGACCGAACTTCTGCCCGAGCTGGCCGAGCGAAACCGGGTGCTCGCCGTCGACCTGCCGGGCCATGGGGGCTCGGAGCCGCTCCGGGCCGACGCGAGCATCACGGACTTCGCGGCCGCCGTCGCGGCCCTGATCCAGCAGGAGGACGCAGGCCCTGCGATTGTTGCGGGTCATTCGTTCGGAGGGCTCGTCGCCTTGCGGCTCGCACACCTGCGCCCGGATCTCGTCGGTGGACTGCTGCTCGTGGCACCTGCCGGGATCACCTCGGGGACGCGGCGGGCGCAGCGAATGGTCTCGCTCGCGGCGACCCTGCGCCCCGGCCGCTGGGTGGCGCCGTTTCGCCATCGCTACGCGGAGCGCCTCTGGTACCGCCGCGCGCTCTTTCGTCCGTGGTTCGTCTCCGACCCGCACGCGCTCTCCCCGCGGGCGGTGCACGGGTTTCTCGAGGGGCCGCGGGAGCACGTCGACACCCGCACCGCGGGCCGGGCGATGGTGGGCGACGACCCGCGCAGCGACCTCGAGCACGTCCGCTGTCCCTCGCTCGTCCTCTGGGGGGCGCGAGATCCTCAGCTGCCACTCGACGACGCCTACGAGTACGCGCGACGGCTGCGCGCGCCCGTGCGCGTCGTGGCCGACTGTGGGCACCTCGTGATCGGCGAGCGACCGAGGGCCTGTCTGGACGCGCTCACGGCGCTCGGCCGGGGCGTGATCTAGACCGGGTTCGGGATCTCGTGGTAGGCCCACTCCAGGCCGAAGCGTCCGGCCAGATGAGCCGCGAGGGCCTGCACGCCGAGTCGCTCCGTGGCGTGATGACCGGCCGCGACGAAATGGATCCCGAGCTCGCGGGCGGAGTGCAGGTTAGGCTCCTCCGGCTCTCCGGTGAGCAGCAGGTCGTATCCCTCGTGCGCCGCCTGGATCAGGTCGTAGCCCGCAGCGCCGGTGGAGATCGCCACGCGCTCGATCCGCTCCGGGCCGTGAGGGAAGACCAGAGGCTCGCGCTCGACAGCAGTCCGGATCCGTCCGACGAGCTCGTCGATCCCGACTGGCGCGGCGAGGCGACCGCCGAGGCCGACGCCGCCGAACTCGCGCTCCCGTTCGACCCCGAGCACGCCGGCGAGTTGCGCGCTGTTGCCGAGCTCCGGGTGGGCGTCGAGCGCGAGGTGATAGGCGACGAGGCTCAACTCACCGGCGAACAGCGCTTCCAGCCGTCCTCGCTGGCGCCGATCGATCCAGAGCGGCTCGTTCCGCCAGAACATCCCATGATGGACGAGGACGAGCTGTGCGCCGCTCGCGGCCGCGGCCTCGAAGAGCGCGAGCGAGGACGAGACTCCGCACGCGATCCTCGTCACCTCGTCGGCACCGACGACCTGGAGCCCGGGCCGGCCGAACTCCGGGAACCGCTCGATCTCGAGCAGTTCGTCGGCGTAGCGCACGATCTCGTCCCGGTGAGCCACGCGCTGATTCTAGGTACCCTTAGCGCGCATCACGGGGTGTGGCGCAGCCTGGTAGCGCGCTCCGTTCGGGTCGGAGAGGTCCGGAGTTCAAATCTCCGCACCCCGATGTGCTGCGCAAGATCGGCATCCGCCTCGCGGCGGATGCCGATCGCGCGGAAGATCCCGAAGGCGGCCACCTGTGGCCGCGGCCTTCCGCCTGACTGCCGCTCTCAGGCAGCCATCTCGCCGGTGTCGGCGCGAGCTCGGCCGAGCGTCGTCGTCACCACCGCGGCCACGATCGCGCCCACGAAGACGACCGAGGCCCAGGCGGTGCCGGTGATGTTGTCGTCCCAGCCGATCGCGCGATCGAGCGAGAGCCGGCCCGGGCCGGTCGCGACGATCGCGAGCGCAACCGTGAGGAAGGTGACGTCGAGCTCGTAGCCCGCGAAGAATCCCTGTGTCCACTTGACCGTGACGATCGCGTTCAGCATCACGGTCGCCAGCATCAGCGCGGCGAGCGGGGTCGCGAACCCGGCGGCGAAGAGCAGTCCGCCCACGAGCTCCGAGAGGCCTGCGGCGAGCGCCATCAGGGCGGGCGCGCGGTAGCCGAGCGAGCCGAAGAACCCGGCCGTGCCCGCAGACCCGCCGCCACCGAACCAGCCGAAGAGCTTCTGTGAGCCGTGCGCCGCGAACGCGAGGCCGATCACGAGGCGCAGTGCGAGCAGGCCGTATTCCATCCGTGGAGCCTAGACCACTTCGTTCGAGTGGACGACGGCGGTGCAGGCGTTCTCGACGTAGTCCAGGCCGGCCGCCTTGGCGATCCGACGCGACTCGGGCGAGACGATCTCGAGCTGCAGCCAGAGCGCCTTCGCGCCCACGTCGACTGCAGCCTGCGCGACCTCCGGCGTGAACTCGGCGCGCCGGAAGACGTCGACGACGTCGATCGGACGGTCGATCTCGGCGAGCGAGCGGTGACACGGGATCCCAAGTACCTCGTCGCAGCCCTCGGGTCGCACGGGAATGACGTCGTAACCCTGAGCAAGCAGGTAGCGCATGACGCCGTGGCTCGGCCGGTCGGGCTTCGGTGAGGCACCGACGAGCGCGATCGTCTTCGCCTCGCGGAGGATCTCGGCCGGGGTGCGCATGGGCCAAGGCTATCCTCGAACCCATGCCCGAGCGACGACTGAGCGCTGTGATCTTCGACGTCGACTTCACGCTCGCGCTCCCGGGGCCCGAGCTCGGGCCCGAGGGATACCGCAAGCTCGGAGAGCGTCATGGGCTCGTGCTCGATCCGGCACGGTACGAAGAGGCACGGCAGACCGCGATCGGGTCGCTCCAGCGCCACCCCGAGCATGTGCACGACGACGAGCTCTGGGTCGCGTTCACCGAGAGGATCGTCCGCGGAATGGGCGGCGATGCCGAAGGCGCGCGCGAGTGCGCGGCCGATCTCGTCGCCGTCTGGGAGCAGCACGACAAGTTCACGCTCTACGACGACGCGCTCCCGGTGCTCGCCGAGCTGCGCCGCCACGACCTCAAGGTGGGTCTGATCTCGAACGGCAGCCGCGACCTCGAGGAGTTCGTCCGGCACCATGCGCTCGACGTCGACTGCGCGGTCGGGTCCCGCGACTTCGGGCGGGCCAAGCCGCACCCGGACATCTTCCACCGCGCGCTCGCGCTCCTCGACGTCGAAGCGGCGGAAACGGCGATGGTCGGCGACTCCTACGAGGACGACGTCGAGGGCGCCCGGGCGCTCGGGATGCAGGCGTTCCTGCTCGACCGCGACGGGCGCCATCCCGGCGAGCCCGGCCGGATCGAATCGCTGCTCGCGCTCCCTGCCGCTCTCGGCCTCGCCCCGTAACGGACGGCCACCCGCTCAGCATTTCGCGCTGCCCCTCGCAAACGCGAAGGGTCTCTACGCGCGGGGTTGCGCCGCTCCACGAGAGCCTGATTCGCAACGAGGCCGCGTTGTTCGTGTAGTCGAGCTCCTCGAGCCGCTCCTCGGGGTTCGCGCGGTGGACGAGCACATAGGTGCCGGCCGGGACACCGCGGAGCTCGAGGTTCTGACCGTGGAAGTGGGGCGCGTAGAGGTCGGTGTAGCCGGGAGAGGATCCCTGCTCCGGCCGGGGGAGGCTGCGCGCGTTCCCCTCGACCGCGAGGCCGGCAACGACCGGCAACGGAGGAGCAGCGCGACCAGCAGCAGCAGCCGCCTCATCGAAACCCCAGTTCGTCGCGCCACTGCGCCGTATGCGCGCCGATTCCGGGTGCGACCGCGGCCCCCTGGTGGCCGAACGAGCCTGCCGCCTCGGCAAGGGTGGCAACCGGACCCGCGGCGACGTCTTCCCCGTCGAAGCGCTCGAGCCACTCGGAAAGCGGTCGTTTCGCAAAGGTGGCCGCGAGCGCGGATCCGAGTTCCTTCTGACGGGCTTCGTCCAGATGGAGCTCCGCGAGCTCTGGCCTCTCGATCACCTCGCAGAGCCGGAGGAAGAACTTCGGCTCGAGCGCACCGACGGTGAGGTGGCGACCGTCGGCCGTCGGGTAGATCGCGTAGCAGGCGAGACCGCCCGTGAGGAACCGGGGGAGCGGGTCGCCGCCGAGCCGGTGCGAGACGAGCCGGTGGGCGCCGTGGGTCATCGAGATCGTCAGCCGTCCGCCGACCCCGGTGCGCTCCCGCTCGAGGAGGGCGGCGAGGATGTCGACCGTTGCGGCGAGCGCGCCGGCGGCGAGGTCGGCCGGCTGGAGTGGGGGCAGCCCCGGCGCCGTGTCTTCGAGGACGCCCGCCCAGCCGAGGTAGTTGAGGTCGTGGCCGGCGCGATCGACGTGAGGGCCGTCGGTGCCGAACCCGGTGATCGAGCAATAGACGGTGCGGTCGGGCACGTCGTCCGGCCCGACGCCGAGGCGGGCGGCGACTCCGGGCCGGAAGCCCTCGAGGATGACGTCGGCGCGCGCGCAGAGCGCCTGCGCGAAGGCTGGCTCGGCCTTGAGGTCACAGACGACGGACTCCTTGCCCGAACCGAGCGCCGCATCCCAAGCGGGCGCGACGTGGCGCATCGGATCGCCCTCCGGGGCCTCGAGCCGGACGACGCGAGCCCCGAGCCTCAGGAGCTCCCGGGAGGCATAGGCCCCCGGGAGATAGCGGGTGAGGTCGACCACGAGCATGTCGGCCAGCGGTTGCACGGCTGCCGACGCTACCACTAGGGTGCGACGACGTTGACTGACCGTTCAACACTCCAGGAGGAGAAGCGCCGCCTGATCCTCGACGCCGCTGTCCGCGTCTTCGCGCAGAAGGGCTATCACACCTCGCGGGTCGGAGACATCGCCGAGGAGGCGGGGATCGCCCACGGCCTGCTCTACCACTACTTCGCCTCCAAGGAGGAGGTGCTCGAGACCGTCTTCAGGGAGAACTGGAGCGAGTTGCTCGAGGCGTTCCGGCGTGTCGAGGAGTCGGACGAGGCTCCGCTCCAGCAGCTCGAGGGGATCGCGAAGCTCCTCCTCCGCTCGTGGCGGAACGACCCCGACCTCGTCCGCGTGATGGTGCGCGAGGTCGCGCGCAGCCCCCAGCTCCAGGGTCAGGTCGAGGAGATCCGCGAGGGCTTCACGATCATCCAGCGGGTGATCGAGCGGGGCCAGGCGGACGGCTCGTTCCGGTCCGGAGTCGACCCGCGCCTCGCGAGCTGGATCTTCTACGGAGGGCTCGAGGAGGTGCTGACCGGCTGGGTGCTCGGTCAGCTTCCCGACGGCGACGAGGAGGTTGCGCTCGCCGAGCGGACGATCATCGAGGTCGTCTGCGGCGGATTGGCGGCCGTCGCGCCGGCAGCCGTCTAGCGGCAGACCGGAACCCCGCTCCGGGCGAGCCCGAAGGCCCAGAGCCGGTCGTGAAGGACGTAGAAGACCGTGAGAGCGCCTGCCCGTGGGAGCAAGAGCGCGTAGTGATTGCCGCACTCGCGCCGGGTCAGGGCCCCATAGAGGACGGTGATCTCCGCCACGGGATCCCCGAGCGTGAGTCCCTTGCGCGTGTGCCAGGCGATCGGTGAATGGATCGTGTGGATCGCGATCGCCCGGCCGTCCCGGAACTCGACCGCGGCGCCTCTCGGCTGGAACGCGTAGTAGTTGAAGTACCACGTCTCGCGCGCGCACCCCGTGCAGACGCCGTAGGCACGGCCCCACGCTCGCTCGACCTGCTTCTTCGTCGCCCCGAGCTCGAGCCCGCCGAGGCTCTTGCCGGGCACGAGCAGGCCCGCCTGCGGGGGCGCGGCCGCGCTGGGAGCGGCTGTGAGAAGGGTGAACGCCGCGAGGAGAAGGGCGGGGCGCACGAGCCGGCTAGCGGAAGGCGCTGGTGCCGGTGAGCGCGCCGCCGACGACGAGGGTGTGCACCTCGTGGGTGCCCTCATAGGTCAGGACGGACTCGAGATTGTTCATGTGCCGGATCACCGGATACTCGAGCGTGATCCCGTTCCCGCCCAGAATCGTCCGCGCCGAGCGCGCGACCTCGATCGCGCCGCGCACGTTGCCCATCTTCCCGAGTGACACGTGCTCCTGGCGGAGCGTGCCGTCGTCCTTCATCCGCCCGATGTGAAGCGCGACGAGCAGGCCGCGGTTGAGCTCGAGCGCCATCTCCGCGAGCTTCTGCTGGGTCAGCTGGTAGGCGGAGATCGGCTTGGAGAAGACGATCCGCTCCTTCGAGTAGTCGAGCGCGGACTCGAAGCAGGCGCGGCCGGCGCCGACTGCGCCCCAGACGATCCCGTAGCGCGCCTCGTTCAGGCAGGAGAGCGGCCCGCGGAGGCTGTCGACGTCCGGGAACATCGCGTCGGCGGGGACACGCACGTCCTGGAGCACGAGCTCGGAGGTGACGGAGGCGCGGAGCGAGAGCTTCTTGTGGATCTCGGGCGCCGTGAAGCCGGGCGTGCCCTTCTCGACGAGGAAGCCGCGGATCGCGCCGTCCTCGGTGCGCGCCCAGACGGTCGCCACGTCCGCGATCGTCCCGTTCGTGATCCACATCTTGGCACCGTTCAGGATCCAGTCGGAGCCGTCGCGCTTCGCGTGCGTGCGCATCGAGCCGGGGTCGGAACCGGCATCCGGCTCTGTCAGGCCAAAGCAGCCGATCGCCTCGCCGGTGTGCATCGCGGGCAGCCAGCGCTGCTTCTGCTCCTCGGAGCCCCATTTCCAGATCGAGTACATCGCGAGCGAGCCCTGCACCGAGACGGCGCTGCGGACGCCCGAGTCCCCGGCCTCGAGCTCGAGACAGGTGAGCCCGTAGGCGACGGCGCTCGCGCCCGGGAGGCCGTAGCCGTCGAGGTGCATCCCGAAGAGGCCCAGCTTGCCGAGCTCGGAGATCAGCTCCCGCGGGAGGATCCCCTGCTCGAACCAGTCGCCGACGTCGGGCAGGACGCGCTCCCGCACGAATGCACGCACGGTGTCGCGGATCGCCTTCTCCTCGTCGTCGAGGAGTGCGTCGATTCCGAGGAAGTCGAGCGGGTCGAGCGCCGGTTTCGTGCTCGTGACGGCCACGCCTGAAGGGTACCTTTGGCGCCGTGGACGCGGGTGCACCCAGCGGGCTCGTGGTCGAGCCCGCGCTGATCGACGAGGCCGAGGAGCACTCGGTCACTTTTCAGGACCTGTACCCGTGATCGCTGCGGTCGCCTCCGCGCTCGCCCTGCTGATCACCGGCTCGTCGGCCGAGACCGAGGCAGCCGCGCTGACGGCGCGAGAAAAGGCAGCTCTGCTCGTCGTCGCCGGAATGCCGGCCCCGGGCGGATTCGGTGGGGTGCTCGTGCGTCAGTGGACGACGGACGACCCGAGGCCGGGCGGCGCGCTCGTCTTCGCAGATCAGGAGGGCGGGATCGTGAAGACGTTTTCCCGGATCGCGCCCTGGCGCGCCGCGTCGAGTTACCGCAGCTCTGCCGAGGCCTTCGCGGCCGGACGTGAGACCGCCGCCGGCCTTCGGCGCGCAGGTGTGGACGGCGACTTCGCGCCGGTGCTCGACCTCCCGGACGGGCCGCTCGGCTCACGCCAGTTCGCCCGGCCCGAGTACGGCGTCGCCTTCGCGCGGGGCCTCGGCGCCGCGGCGTGCGTCAAGCACTTCCCGGGCCTCGGCTCGACTCCGCTCTCCACCGACGAGGCGCGCGTCTACGGCGCCCTCCGCGCGCAGGATCTCGCGCCCTTCCGGGCGGCGGTGAAGGCGGGCGTGCCGTGCGTGATGGTCGGTCACGCGATCTATCCCCGGCTCGGCTCCCGCCGCGCCTCGCTCGAGCCCGCCACCTACCGGCTCTTGCGGGGGATGGGCTTCCGCGGGGTCGCGATCACGGACTCGCTCGGCGTGCTCGGGAGCCCCTTCGCGCCGTACTGGGCGCGGCTCGCGATCGAGGCGGGCGCCGACCTCGTGCTGACGACGAGCGCGCGTGACGCCGGGCGGATGGTCGATGCCCTGGTGCCGCTCGCGCGAGCCGGGACGCTCGACGCCAAGGTCGTCAGGGTGCTTCGGTACCGGAAGCTGGTGCAGGCGCGGTGACGGTGACCGTCGCCGCGACGGTCTTGCCGTCCCTGGCGGTCGCGCGGGCGGTCAACCGGTGCTCGCCGGGCGCCTCCGCGCTCGCGTTCCAGCCGAAGGTGTAGGGCCCGGCCACGTCCGTCCCGCGGACGACGCCGTCGACCAGGAACTCCACCTCCACGGGGCGATTCACCTCGACCCGCCAGAGGACGAGCCCGGTCGCAACCTGACCGTCGACGATCGACTGGGAAACGATCCTGAGCGGAACCGGCACGGGCGCGGGCTTCGCCTTCGCCTTCGGCTTCGGCGGAGGTTTCGGCGCCGACCGCCCGACGACCCTGTTCGCGACGACGACCGGGATCCTGCGGCGGGTCACCCGCCCGTCGAGCGCGGTGGCGACGAGCTCGAGCATGTGCTTGCCGTTCTTCGAGCCCTTCGTCGTCCAGCTGAAGGTGAACGGGGCCGTGCGGTCGATCCTCTGGACCTGGCCGTCGACGCGGAACGAGACCTGCTTCGCCGGCGCGCCCCAGACCCGCGAGCGTAGCGTGAGCGTGCCGCGCACCTTCGTCCACGGACGCGCGCCCGCGGACGTGAGCCTGAAGGCCCTGTTGTCGACGACGATCGCCGCGCGGGCGATGTCGTAGCGGCCGGGGCCGACGATCCCGTGCACCTGGAGCACATGCCTTCCGTTGGCGAGCGTCGTCGTGTTCAACGCCCCCCCGCCGCGGTAGGCGAAGGGCGCACGGTCGTCGACCCAGACGACGCGGCCGTCGATCGAGAACTCGACCCGGCGGATCCCGCCGGCGGTTTTCGCGCGCCAGGGAACGATCCCGCGGAGCGCTCCCGCCGGCACGAGCGGAAGGACGCGCGGCTTCTCGACCCCCGCGTAGCTGCGGACGAGCGCCAGGTAGCGCGTCCAGTTCCAGCGGGGGCCGGGATCCGTGTGACCGCTCGCGCCCCCCTTGCGGCCCCCGGGCCCGGGCACCTCGGAGTGGCCGATGATCGTGCGCCGGTTGACCGGCATCAGCGCCCGGCGGACGAGCCAGGCGGTGAGGCGGGCGGAGTTCCGGTACTGCGCGTCCGTGAACCCGTCGGGCCCGTACGTGAACCCTTCGTGCTCGATCCCGACCGACTCGACGTTCGTCCTCCAGTTGCCCGCGTGCCAGGCGATGTCGGAGGTGTGGACGAGCTGGACGATCTTCCCTGCGCGCGAGACGACGAAGTGGGAGGAGGCATGGGCGCGGGGGTTCTTGAGCCAGCTGACCGCGCCCCAGAACTGGCCCTCGGTCACGTGGACGACGACCCGGTCGATCGACTGCGGCGCCCTGCTCGCCTTCGTGTAGTTCCCATCGCCCTTGAGCCACGTCACGGGCGGCCGAAGCGCGGTCGCAGCGCCCGCGCCAGGGGCGAGCAGAAAAGCTGCGACGGAGATCGCAGCGACGGTTTTCGCGAGTCGTAGAGCCATTTGCCGCGAGCGCAGGGTAGCCCCGACACGCAAGGGTCTTGTTAAGGCGTCAGGGGCTCCGCGTGATCGACCGGGGGGCCCCACAACGAGGCAGGCGCGTCGCTCGCGTTCGCGACGACGACCGGAAGCGTCTCGGCGGCACGCCGGCCGTTCGCGGCGCGGGCATAGACGAGGAGCTCGTGTGGCCCCTCGGCCTGGTCCGTCGTGTCCCAGCGAAGCGAGTACGGCGGGCTCGCGTCGCGGCTGACCGGCTTGCCGTCCGCGTAGAGGGCGACCCGCGCGACCTGCTGACTCGGCCGGACCTCGAGCACGAGTTCGCCGCGCACGGCGCCGTTCTCGAGCGCGCCGGTGACCGCGAGCGCGAGTGGCGGGTTGACGACGCGGACGGGAATCTGCTTGCGGGCGCGGTAGCCGCCCCGCCCGTAGATTCGGAGCGAGAGCATGTGCCGCCCGTTCGCGACGGTTCGGGTGTCCCAGCCGCGTCCGCGGGCGAAGGCGAACGGCCAGACGTTGTCCGTCCAGAGCCGCTCGCCATCGACCAGGAAGTCGACCTTGTAGACGCCCCGGCGCCACCGCTTCCCGGCGTCGATCCCAGACCACCAGTGCGAGATGCCGCGGACCGCCGCGCCCGGGAGAACGGCCGTGCGCGCCGAGCCAGCCGGACGGGCAGAGCGGGGGAGCGGCGCCACCTTCGGGATCCGCTTCGAGTAGGTCGGCTGCACGGGGTTCTTCGAGTAGAGCCGGACGAGCCCCAGGTAGCGCTCCCAGTTCCAGTGGCGACCCGGATCGGTGTGGTGGTCGACCCCGCCGACGCCGGGCCCGCGCGGGTTCGGAACCTCCGCGTGCCCGATCACGTGCCTCCGGTCGACCGGCATCCCGGCCTTCGCGGCCAGGTAGGCGACGAGTCGCGCCGAAGCGCGGTACTGGGCGTCCGTGTAGCCGCCGCGGCGGGTGAAGCCCTCGTGCTCGATCCCGATCGAGTGCCGGTTGACCCAGCGGTTGCCGGCGTGCCAGGCAACGTTCGAGGTGCTGACGAGCTGAACGACGTCGCCGCCGCGTGAGATCACGTAGTGCGAGGAGCCGTGCGAGCGGCGATTGCGAAGCCAGCTCACCGACCCCCAGAAGCTTCCTTCGGTGACGTGGATCACGATCCGGTCGACCGAGTGGATCCCGCGCGCCGACGAGGTGTGATTGGCGGACTTCAACCAGAGCACCTTCAGTCCCGCTGCGTGGGCTCCCGTCGCGCAGGCAGCGGCCACGGCGAGCGCCAGCAGCAACGGAGCGATGCGGATTCTGCGAGACCCCATACGGCGCTGCCCTCCTCGGGGGCTGCTCATTCGTTCTAACGCCGGGTTCGGACGACGGCGTCCGAGCCCGGCGTTAGACGCTCGGGCGGGAGTGCCCGTAGACTTATTGACTGACCGTTCAATCGACGTACGCAGGAGCGCAGTCATGGCCACGATCGAATCGGTCGGCACGGGCGTCTCGTTCGCCCTCACCGACGAGCAGAAGGCGCTGCGCGAGCTCGCGCGCGAGTTCGCCGCCAAGGAGATCCGGTCGAAGGCGGCCGAGTACGACGAGCACCAGACGCACCCCGCAGATCTGATCGCGAAGGCGCACGAGCTCGGGCTGATGAACGTGCACGTGCCCGAGTCGCTCGGCGGTCTCGGGCTCTCGACCTTCGAGGGGATCCTCGTCGGCGAGGAGCTGAACTGGGGCTGCTCCGGAATCGGCACCTCGATCGGCGCCAACGGCCTCGGCTCGGGCCCCGTCCTGATTGCGGGCACCGAGGAACAGCAGGCCGAGTGGCTGCCGCCGCTCCTCGAGGAGCCGATCCTGTGCTCGTTCGGGCTCTCGGAGCCGGAGGCGGGCTCGGACGTCGTCAAGCTGAAGACGACTGCGGTGCGCCGGGGCGACGAGTACGTCCTCAACGGCTCGAAGACCTTCATCACGAATGCCGGCCACGCGACCTGGACGGTCGTCTTCGCGAAGACCGACCCTGCGAAGGGCCACAAGGGGATCTCGGCGTTCATCGTCCCGATGGACACGCCCGGGGTCGAGCTCGAGAAGCACCTCGACAAGATGGGCCAGCGCTCGACGGACACTTCCGCCTTCGCGATGACGGATGCGGTGATCCCCGCAGCGAACCGGCTCGGGGAGGAGGGCGAGGGATTCAAGATCGCGATGCAGACGCTCGACTTCACGCGTCCGGGCACGGCCGCCGGGGCGGTGGGGGTCGCGCAGGCGGCCTTCGAGTACGCAGTCGAGTACGCGAAGGAGCGCGTCACCTTCGACGTCCCGATCGCGATGCACCAGGGCGTCAACTTCATGATCGCGGACATGGCCACCGAGATCGAGGCGGCGCGCCTCCTCGTCTGGCAGGCCGCCTGGCTGCACGACCAGGGCCAGCGCGCGACGCTCCAGTCCTCGTTCGCGAAGCGCTTTTCCGCCGACACCGCGATGAAGGTGACGACGGATGCCGTCCAGGTCTTCGGCGGCTACGGCTACATGAAGGAGTACCCCGTCGAGAAGCTGATGCGAGACGCGAAGCTCTTTCAGATCTACGAAGGCACGAGCCAGATCCAGCGGCTCGTGATCGCCAAGGAGATCTTCCTCCCGAGGGAGAGCTAGATGGCGCTCGAGATCGATCTTTCCGGCCGCATCGCCCTCGTCACCGGCGGCTCGCGCGGCCTCGGCCGCGCTGACGCCCTTGCGCTCGCAAGGGCGGGCGCCGACGTCGTGATCGCGGACATCCAGGTCGAGTCGGACGAGTCGACGGAGACGGCGGAGTCCTACGGCGTCCTCGCTCAGGTCGCGAAGGCGCAGGGGATCGTCTACACGGAGGCGACCGCGCTCGAGATCCAGGGCATGGGCCGCCGCTCGGCCGCGATCAAGTGCGACGTGACCGACCGCGACCAGGTCAAGGAGACGGTCGACCGGGTGGTCGAGGAGTTCGGGTCGGTGGACATCCTGATCAACAACGCAGGCACGCTCGATCACGTCGGCCAGTTCTCAGACCAGAACCCCGAGCTCTGGGAGCGCGACCTTCGCGTCAACCTGACCGGCGGCTTCAACTGCGCCCAGGCGGTCTGGCCGCACATGAAGGAGCGGAAGTGGGGGCGGGTGATCAACATGGCCTCGGTCGCGGGCACGCTCGGCGGCTTCGGTCAGGCGAGCTACTCGACGACGAAGGCGGGGATCCTCGGGCTGACGCGAACCCTGGCGATGGAGGGCGGAAAGCACGGGATCACCTGCAACGCGATCGTGCCGGGGATCATCGGCACCGAGGCGTTCCACTTCGCGAACCCGGCGATGAACGAGCGGATCGCCAACCGGACCGTCTTCAAGAAGCCGGGCGAGCCGGACGACATCGCGAACGCAATCTGCTTCCTCTGCTCCGACCTCGCCTCGTACATCACTGGCGTCCAGTTGAACGTCTCCGGCGGAGTGGAGCTGTTCGTCTTCTGACGCAGGTGACAAAAGCCACGTATCGGGTAAGCTCCCGCCATGCTCAAGCGAATCGTGTTGCTCGCAGTGGTGGGCAGCTTCCTCGCCGTTCCGCCCGCGATCGCCAAGAGCTCGTCGACGGTGAAGGCGCCGGCCAGCAAGGCCGCTCCTGCGCAGAAGGCGCCGCACGAGGACGGGCAGTGCCCGTTCGACACGGACGCGACCGCGCTCTAGCCCCGACGAGCCGCAGGATGACACCGTGGCGCTCGTAGCCGGCGCCGGGATCTCCTTCGACCTGACGTCCGAGCAGCGGGAGCTGCAGGCGCTCGCGCACGAGTTCGCCGAGCGCGAGCTGCGGCCGATCGCCCGGGAGTGGGACGAGCGCGAGAACTGCCCTCGCGAACTCCTGGCGAAGGCGGCCGCGGTCGGCCTGACCTCGCACGCGATCCCCGCCGAGTACGGCGGCGGCGGTGTCGCAGCCGTGACCTCGGCGCTCGTTGCGGAGGAGCTCTCGTGGGGATGCGCCGGGCTCGCGGCGCCGATCGGTGCGACCATGTTCCCCGTCCGGCCGCTCCTCCGCGCCGGCACGGACGCGCAGAAGGATCGCTGGCTGCCCCGGCTCGCGTCCGAAGAGGGATGCCTCGCCGCGATCGCGTTCACCGAGCCCGGAGCGGGCTCGGACGTCGCCGGGATCGCCTCGACTGCCCGCCGGGAGGGCGACGAGTACGTCCTCAACGGAGAGAAGTGCTACGTCACGAACGGCGGGATCGCCGAGCTGACGATCGTCTTCGCGAAGCTGGACGACGCCATCACGGCCTTCCTCGTCGAGGCCGGAGAGCCTGGCGTCACTGCGGGTCGAAAGGAGCCGAAGCTCGGCCTCCGCTCGTCGTACACCGGCTCGATCGTCTTCGACGAGGCCCGTATCCCGGCCGAGCGACTGCTCGGCGATGAGGGCGAGGGCTTTGCGATCGCGATGGACTTCTTCATGCACTCACGCCCTCAGGTCGCGGCCTCCGCGCTCGGGATCGCGCGGGCGGCGTTCGAGTACGCCACCGCCTACGCCAACGAGCGGCAGGCGTTCGGGAAGCCCCTGATTGCGAAGCAGGGCGTCTCGTTCAAGCTCGCTGACATGGCGATCCAGGTCGAGGCGGCCCGGCTGCTCGTCTGGAGAGCCGCGGCGGCGCTCGACGCCGGCCAGGACGCCGGGTTGCTCGGTTCGTACGCGAAGGCGTTCGCCGCGGACGCTGCGATGAGCATCACCACCGAGGCCGTCCAGGTGCTCGGCGGGGCGGGGATCATGCGCGACCATCCCGTCGAGAAGTGGATGCGGGACGCGAAGGTGCTCCAGATCGTGGAGGGCACCTCCGAGATCCAGCGCCACGTGATCGTCCAGTACCTCCGCACCTGACCTTCTCTTTCGCCGCCGGCGCGAGATACTCGGCGCAAATCGACCGAGGTCTGATCCAGGTCGAGGGGACATTCTCGGCGACGCGGATCACGGTGTAAACGGATCCAGGGGCCCTCTGGGTTCCTAACGAAATCGTCACCCGGGTGGCCAAAACCCACGGCTACACTCAGGGGCTTGCGCGGCCAGGCGACATCCGTTGGCGTGCCCGCGAGCCGAGGTAGATCGGGTCGTGCGATGGCGCGCGCGCTCGTCGTCTCCGCCCTGCTGTTCGCCGTCGTCGCCGCCCTCGTCGGGCTCGCGTTCGCAGGATCGTCGGCCCGCGTCGCCGAAGGCGTGACGATCGCCGGTGTCGACGTCGGCGGGTTGACCCGCGGAGAGGCGATCGAGCTTCTCGAAGCCCGCGCCGACGAGGTCGCCCGCACGCCGATCGTCTTCGCGGCGGGTGAGGGCCGGTACCCGATCACCGCCGCGACCCTCGGTGTCGAGGCGGACTGGTCGGCGGCACTCGACACCGCGTTGGCCGAGACCTCCGGTTTCGGGCCCGTGCGCGGCTACCAGCGGCTTCAGAAGCGCTTTTTCGGAACCGAGATCGCCCCACCCGTCAATGTCTATACCGCGGCGCTCGAGTACAAGCTCGGCCAGATCGCGGCGGCCACGGATCGCCCGCACGTGGAGGCGAAACTCGTTCGGCGCGGCCTTTCGATCGTCGCCCTCCCCGGTCAGGTGGGCCAGACGCTCGAACGCGAAGCCGCCGCGGACACGCTCGTTCGGGCTCTCGCACGACTCGATCGCGGTCGCCAGGTCGCTCTCCCGTTGTTGCTCGACCCGGTCGAGGTGACCGCGTCGGACCTCGCGCCGGCGGCCCGGAAAGCACGCCTCGCGTTGTCGGCGCCAGTCCGGCTCGAGCACGAGGGCACGCGCTGGAAGCTTCCGCGCTGGCGGATCGCCGAGCTCCTCGCGCTTCCCAGCGGAACCGCCACCGAGGTCGCGATCGCCGGCCCGGGGGCCGATGCCTGGTTCGCCCGGCTCCGGAAGACGGTGGAACGACCGCCCGTCGACGCCGGCTTCCGCACCTCTGACGGTGTGATCGCCATCGTCCCGGCCAAGCCGGGCCTGCAGGTCGACGTTCCGGTAACCGCCAAGTCCCTGCTCGCCGCCGCAACCTCCCCCACCGGACGCTCGGCGACGCTCGCCGTGACGACGAGCGAGCCTCGGCGCTCGACCGAAGACGTTCAGGCGATGGGAATCGAGCGACGGCTCAGCACCTACACGACGGCGAACGCCGGGACGTACAACCGAATCACGAATCTGCGCCGCGGAACCGAGTTGCTGAACGGGGCGCTCGTCCCGCCCGGAGGCACCTTCTCCCTGAACGAGCGGGTGGGCGAGCGCACGCTCGAGCGCGGTTTCCTCCCCGCACCGGTGATCATCGGCGACGAGTACGAGGACGACGTCGGCGGCGGCGTCTCCCAGGTCGCGACCACCCTCTTCAACGCCGCGTGGGAGGCGGGCGTCAAGATCGTCGAGCGCAATCCGCACTCGCTCTTCATCGGTCGCTACCAGCTCGGGCGCGACGCGACGGTCAACTATCCCGACCTCGATCTGAGGTTCCTGAACGACACGCCGAAGTGGATCCTCGTCTCGAGCAGCTGGAACGGAGGCGGCATCACCGTCGCTCTCTACGGGGGCGGCCCCGAGCGGCGGGTCGAGAGCGGCGAGGCAACGGTGCGCCTCACCGATCCGCCCCGCATTCGACGAACGCCCGACCCCGCGCTCCAGCGGGGCACGGAGGTCGTGGAGGAGGAGGGCTCGGACGGGCGTGTGACCAGCGTCACGCGGACGGTCTACGACGACGCCGGGAACGTGCTCTCGGACGAGACCTGGAACACGACCTATCGCGGTGAGTACCGGATCATCCGCGTGGGAACCAAGCCCGTGCCGAAGCCCGAGCCCGAGAAGCCGAAGCCCGATCCGGATCCGGATCCGAAGACCGAGACGACGCCCGCCGAGCCGGTGATCCCCTCGTTCGAGGAGCTCCCGGGGGCGGCTGCGCCGCCTAAGCCTCGGCCTTAGTCACCGCTTCGAGAAACCACGGCGGAATCCGCGTCGGCCGCCGCGTCTTCGCATCGACGGTCGCGTGCGCGGTGTACGCCTCGGCGACGAGCTCTCCGTCGCGCTCGAGCCCGTACTCGTAGCGGAAGCGCGCGCCGCGAAGATCCACACACCGTGTCCAGACCAGCAGCCGGTCGTCGAACGCAGCGGCCCGCCGGTACTCGACATGCACCTCTGTCGTCAGCGCCTCGAGGCCCTGGGCCTGGATCGAGAGGTACCCGCCTGCGTGCTCGGCGAGGTAGGCGACGCGCGCAACCTCCAGCCAGACGACGAAGGACGCGTGGTGGGCGATCCCCTGCGCATCGGTCTCGGCGAACCGCACTGAGATCTCGGTCGAGAAGCGGAAGCCTTCCATCGGCCTAGCCTACGAGGGTTCGAGGGCACCGCCGCGACCCACCCCGCGAGCCGATCGCGGAAGTCGGAGGCGCTGGCTAGGCGGCCGCGCGACGCAGGGGCCGCTCGCCGAGAACCCGCCGGCAGTCCGAGCACACCGTGCGCTCGATCTCGTACGGGATCCCTGCGTGCTGGCTCAGGGCGTGCGTGGTGATGGCCTTGTGCCTGTGCAACGGGCGCTTCAGGTGCAAAGAGACACTCATGACGCTCCTCAGGTTAGTCGTCGATGCAGGTGTTATAAGTGCTGAAAGGGTGAAGAAACTGTGAAATCCTGGAGCCGGGCGATCGGGGTAAACCGGCGCTACCTTCCATTCGTGCGGATCTTCATGATCGGATCGGTCGTCGCAGTCCTCGCGGGGTGTGGTTCGGAGGCCGCAGCGCCGCCTGTACCGCCCCGCACCACGTCAGACGTCGCCGGCGCAAAAAAGACAGTGAGCAGGCAGGAAAAGGTGCAGGAGCAGGCCTGCGTCGACGGCTCCGTCACGTCGGTCGGAACGCCCGCCCGGAGCCTCGCGGCGATCGTGACCGGTCGCGCGACGGCATTCCGCGCCCCGAACCGAGCCCGTTCGCGCGCTTCGAGCGCCTCAACGTGAACGGCGTCCCCACGGTGCTCTCCGTGCAGGCGAAGCGATTGGACGGGAGCTGCCGCGTCGCCTGGTATCGGGTCGGGCTCCCGCTCAAGCCGAACGGGATCAGCGGCTGGGTCCGGGCCCGGGACGTCACGGTGGCGTCGGTGACGACCCGGATCGAGGTCGATCTCTCCGCGCGCCGCGTCACGCTCTACGATCGCGACCGTCGCGTCTTCTCGGCGGAGGCGGCGATCGGCTCGGCCGCGACGCCCACGCCGACCGGCCGCTACTACGTCAACCAGAGGCTGATCCCGACCGATCCCTCGGGCCCGTTCGGCCCCGGCGCGATCGGGATCTCGGCCTTCTCGCCCGTGCTCACCGGCTGGGCGCAGGGCGGCCCGATCGCGATCCACGGGACGAATCGTCCGGAGCTGATCGGTCGGGCGGTCTCGAACGGCTGCATCCGGATCCGCAACGACGACCTGCAGCGGCTTTTCGACCGCACGCTCGCCGGCACGCCCGTCCTCGTCAGCGCGTAAGATCGACTCATGGCCAAGGCATCCCAGCCCAAAGACATTCTCGCCCGCGTCCAGGATCTGGGCGAAGAGGCGCTGCACAAGCTCGCCGATGCGCCCGGTGGAGCCAAGTTCCTGGAGATGGCGAACCAGTCGCGGACGCGGCTCGACGAGATGCAGAAGCGGATGCGCGGACTCGACGTGCTCGAGGAGCGGGTCGACGTGCTCGAGCGGAAGCTCGACGAGTTGACGAAGAAGCAGGCGCCTGCTGCGGCGAAGAAGCCGGCCGCGAAGAAGCCAGCGCCGAAGAAGCCGTCGGCCTAGGCCGGCACCCGCACCCGCAGCGCACCCGGCACGATCTCGAACCGAACCGGCGTCGTTCCGGGCTGCTCGCCGTCGAGCTCGAGCGGGAGCTGTGCGTCCGAGTCGACGGTGACCACCGAGCCGCGCAGGAGCTCGGCCTTCGGATGGGGGAGGTGGCCGCCCCAGAACGTCTTCGGCAGCGTGGTCAGGAGATCCCGCTTCGTCAGATTCCCGATCGTGAGCACGTCGAAGAGCCCGTCGTCCGGCTTCGCGTCGGGGCAGATCTTCATCCCACCCCCGAACGCGCGCCCGTTCGCGACGACGACGTCGTGCATCCGGCCGCCGCGGATCTCGTCCCCGACCGAGACGCGAACCTCGGAGGTCTGCCAACGCGCGAAGACCGCCATCGTCGCCCAGAGATAGGAGACCTTGCCGCCGAGCGCCTTCGTCGTCTCGTTGGCTCGCTTCGCGATCGCGCCGCTCATTCCGACGCTCGCGACGTTCGCGAAGTACGACTCGGCCTCGCTCCCGTCCCAGGCGCGGTAGGCGACCCGGCCGAGGTCGATCGTGCGAGCGCGCCCGGTGAGCGCCACTTCGATCGCGCCGTCGATCGCGTGGGGGATCCCGTAGGTGCGGATGAAGTCCCAGCCGGTGCCCCGGGCGATCACCGCCACCTCGACGTCCGGCAGGTCGTGGATCCCGTTCGCAACCTCGTTCATCGAACCGTCGCCGCCGACGACGACGAGGAGCTTCGCGCCGCCGAGGGCCGCCTCGCGCGCGAGCGAGCCGAGGTGCCCTGCCCGCTCTGAGAAGAGCGTGTCGCCCTCGAGGCCCTTCGCCACCGCGCGGCGGGCGATCTCGGGCCAGCGCTTGCCCGTCGACCCGTTCGCCGAGGCCGGGTTGACCAGGAACACGGTGTCGCTGAAGACTGTGTCGCTAATGGGAAGCGGTGGCGGTGGCGAGCGCCACGCGCGTCATCCGGTCGACCGCGGCCTGCATCTCCTCGTCGGTCACCCGCTTGAACTCGCCCTCGACGATGATGTCGCTGACGATCAGGAGGCAGCCCGACTCGACGCCCTTGAGCGCGCCGACGGTGAAGAGCGCTGCGGCCTCCATCTCGACCGCGAGGACGCCGCGCTTCGACCAGCGCTCGTACTGACCCTCGTCCGGGTTGTAGAAGAGGTCGCTCGAGACGATGGGGCCGACGTGCATCTCCTGGCCCATCTCCTTCGCCACATGGACGGCGCCGTGGATGAGGCTCCAGCTCGCCGTCGGGCAATGGGGCTCGTTTCCGACCAGGTGCATTGCGGTCGAGTCGGCCGGGACGGCGGAGAGGGCGACGATCATGTCGCCGAGCTGGTGGTGGGCCTGGAGGCCGCCGCAGGTGCCGACGCGGAGGAGCTTCTTGACTCCGAGCTGGACGAGCTCCTCGAAGACGATCGTCGCGCCCGGGCAGCCCATTCCGGTGCCCTGGACGGAGACCGGCTTGCCCTCGTAGGTGCCCGTGTAGCCGAGGAGACCGCGCTCGGAGTTCCGCTGCTCGACGTCGTCGAGGTAGGTCTCGGCGATGTATTTCGCCCGCAGCGGGTCTCCCGGCAGCAGGCAGGCTTCGGCGTAGTCGCCGGGCTCGGCTCTCACGTGAATCGGCATGCGGGGGAATCTATACGGCAGGATCAGCGCGATGGCGCACCTGGTCGATCCGAGCCGCGAACAGATCCTCACCTACTGCGCCGAGGATCCTGTCGAGCGTGTCTTCCTCGAGGACGTGGCGCGGCGTCGGCTGGGGCGGTTCGTCGCGCTTGCGGAGGGCGACAGGCTCGTCGCGCTCTGTCACACGGGCGCGAACCTCGTCCCCTCGGGCCGCGGCTGTGGCGCATTTGCCGAGGCGGCGGCGCGCGCGCGGGCCAGGATGGTGATCGGCGAGCAGGGCGCCGTCGGCGAGCTCTGGCGGGCGTTGCGGCCGAAGCTCTCCCCGCCCCGGGAGGATCGGCCGGGCCAGCCCGTCTACGTGTCCTCGGAGGCGCCCCCTGGGGTCAGCGGAACCGGACTCCGCCCCGCCACGGTGGACGACCTCGATGTACTCGTCCCGGCCTGCGCGGCCGCCCACGAGGTCGAGCTCGGGATCGATCCGCTTCGACGCGACCCGGACGGCTTCCGGTGGCGAACCCGCGCCCAGGTCGAGGAAGGACGATCCTGGCTCTGGGTCGAGGACGGCGTCATCCTCTTCAAGGCGGAAGCCTCGGCGTGGACGCCGTCCGCGGTGCAGCTGCAACAGGTCTGGACGGATCCGGAGGCCCGCGCTCGGGGCTACGCATCAGCGGCGCTCCGCGACCTCATCCGGCTCCTCCTCGAACGTGTGCCGCGCGTCTGCCTTTTCGTCCGGGCCGACAACGAGGCAGCGATCGGGCTGTACGAGAAAGTCGGGATGACCCACGCGCTCGATTACCGCAGCTTGCTCCTGTGAGGGAGCTCGTGCTCGCGCGTCATGCCGAGAGCGAGCTGAACCCGGACAACGTCTTGAACGGCGACCCTTCCCTGCCGGTCGGCCTGACCGAGCGTGGGGAGGAGCAGGCCCGCGGGCTCGGCGCTGCTGCCGGGACCGTCGAGCTCGCGGCGCACACGCGCTTCGCCCGGACGCGCCGAACCGCGGAGCTCGCCTGGCCGGACGCGCCGCTCCTCGAGGTGTCCGAACTGGACGAGATCCGCTTCGGCCGCTGGGAGGCCACCCGCTGGAGCGATGGGTACGCGGACTGGGCCGGATCGGCAGGGCCTGCGGATCCGTGCCCGGGCGGGGGCGAGAGCCGCGTCGAGGCGGCAGCGCGCTACATCCGAGGCTTCCGCCTCCTCCTCGAGCGGCCGGAGGAGCGGATCGCGCTCGTCACGCACGGGGCTCCGGCGCGCTACCTGCTCCTCGCGGTCGCGGGCGGCCCACCGGTCCGGATCCTCGAGCACGTCCCGCCCGCGGAGCCCTTCCGCGTTCAGCACGACGAGCTCGAGCGCGCGCTCGGGGTGCTCGCGGCCTGGCTCGCAGCGCCCGCGTTCTGAGCGAGAATGGAACCATGCTGAGCCGCATTGCAGCCTTCATCCGCGGGTGGAGCCTGATCGAGCCCGGCGGCGAGGTGACGTGTCTCGTCTCAGGCGGGGCCGACTCGACCTGCCTCTGGCACGCGCTCGGGGCGCTCGGCTACCGGGTCTCGGCCCTGCACGTCGACCACGGCCTCCGTGGCGCCGAGTCGGACGAGGACGCTCGTTTCTGCCGCGAAGCCTTCGGCGCCGAGATCGTGCGCGTACCCGGATGGACCGAGGCCGAGTTGCGTGATGCGCGCTACTCGGTCGCGACCGAACGGCTGCGCGCCACCGGCCACACCGCGTCCGACCAGGTCGAGACGGTGCTCTACCGACTCGTCTCGAGCGGTCGGCCGGGTGGGATCGAGGCGCGACGCGCAGACGGCGTCGTCCGGCCGCTCCTCGGCGTCTGGCGGGAAGAGACCGAGGCGTACTGCCACGAGCACGGACTTCCTTTCCGGATCGACTCGACGAATGGAGGGACGAAGCGAGGCGTGATCCGGGCCGAGATCCTGCCGCTCCTCGAGCGCCTCGACGCTCGCGCTCGAGCGAACCTGCTCGCGCTCGCCGACGAGCCGCGCCGCCTTCCGCGCACACTCGAGCGAACCCTCGTCGAGCTGCTCGCGTCCACCGACGGGACGAGGTCGGCGGACCTCGGCGGCGGCGTCCGTGCCGTCCGCGAGTACGACTCGCTCCGGCTCGAGGGGAGCGTCGTCTGGGGGTCCTGGACGATCGCGTCGGAGGAGGCGGGGCTCGAGATCAGGAGTCGCCGGCCGGGGGATCGTCTCGCAGGCCGGCGCAAGAAGGTGCAGGATCTGCTCGTGGACGCGAAGGTGCCGAGAGCGGAGCGCGACGCCTGGCCGCTCGTCGTGTGCGGTGACGAGGTCGTCGCGGTGCCCGGCGTGGCGGAGGCGCCGGGCTGGGAGGGGGTGGCGACGTGGAAGCGGGCGTGAGCGGCGTCGACGACGGCGTCGGCGAGATCCTGATCGGCGAAGAGGAGCTCCAGGCGCGGATCCGCGAGCTCGGGGTCGAGATCTCGAAGGACTACGCCGGCCGCGACCTCCTCCTCATAGGTGTCCTCAAGGGCGCCGTCTTCTTCCTCGCCGACCTGATGCGCGAGCTGACCGTCCCGTGCGAGATCGACTTCATGGCGATCTCGAGCTACGGCGCCGGGACCGACTCGTCGGGCGTCGTCCGGATCCTCAAGGATCTCGACATCAACATCTCCGGCCGCGACGTCCTCGTCGTCGAGGACATCATCGACTCCGGCCTGACTCTCTCGTACCTGATGCGCAGCCTGAAGGCGCGCAAGCCCGCGAGCGTCGAGATCTGCGCGCTCCTGACCAAGCCCGAACGGCGCGAGGTGGAGGTGCCCGTGCGTTACACCGGCTTCGAGATTCCGAACAAGTTCGTGATCGGGTACGGGCTCGACTTCGACGAGCGCTACCGCAACCTGCCGTATGTCGCGGTGCTCCACCCCGACCTGATTCCCCCGCATTAAGTTCGTGTGAGCAGGTCGTAAGCGGGCCCGAATGGGGGTAGAGGAACCGATCCACCCTGCTACCCTCCGCGAAGAAGACTTGTGAATCGATTCTTTCGAAGCGCCCTTTTTCCGCTCATCGTCATTGTGCTGCTCGTGTATCTGGCGAGCCAGACGCTGATCCCCAAGCGCGACGGTGAGACGAAGGTCACCTACTCGCAGCTGATCGACCGGATCGACTCGGGTGACGTGCAGGAGGTGCTCTTCACGCCGAACCGACAGCAGCTCAACGCCACGCTCGTCGGCGGCGAGAAGATCAAGGTCAACTACCCGAGCAACGAGTCGGCGCTTGCGGTCGAGAACCTCCTCAAGGCCGAGAACATCAGGTACGACTCGAAGGGCAAGGGCGGCTCGACCTGGGTCTCGATCCTGACCTCGATCCTGCCTTTCCTGCTCCTGATCGGCTTCTGGATCTTCCTGATGAACCAGGTTCAGGGCGGCGGCTCGAAGGTGATGAGCTTCGGCAAGTCCCGCGCCAAGCGGATGACCCCGGACTCGCCCAAGATCGGCTTCAAGGACGTGGCCGGCGTGGACGAGGCCGTCGAGGAGCTGCACGAGATCAAGGAGTTCCTCGAGAACCCGAAGAAGTTCCAGGCGCTCGGCGCCCGGATCCCTAAGGGCGTCCTCCTCTACGGGCCTCCCGGAACCGGCAAGACGCTCCTCGCACGCGCCGTCGCAGGCGAAGCCGGCGTCCCGTTCTTCTCGATCTCGGGCTCGGACTTCGTCGAGATGTTCGTCGGCGTCGGCGCCTCGCGTGTCCGCGACCTCTTCGAGCAGGCGAAGCAGGCGAGCCCCTGCATCATCTTCATGGACGAGATCGACGCCGTGGGCCGTCACCGCGGCGCCGGAATGGGCGGCGGGCACGACGAGCGCGAGCAGACGCTGAACCAGCTCCTCGTCGAGATGGACGGCTTCGAGATGAAGGACAACATCATCCTGATCGCCGCCACGAACCGCCCCGACATCCTCGATCCCGCGCTTCTCCGCCCGGGCCGTTTCGACCGCCAGATCGTGGTCGACCGCCCCGACCGGAACGGCCGCCGCAAGATCCTCGAGGTGCACTCGAAGGGCAAGCCGCTAGCGGACGAGATCGACCTCGACGTGCTCGCGGCCGGAACGCCCGGCTTCACGGGCGCCGATCTCGCGAACCTTGTCAACGAGGCAGCGCTGCTCGCAGCGCGCTGGGGCAAGAAGCAGATCGGCCAGATCGAGCTCGAGGAAGGGATCATGCGCGTGATCGCCGGCCCCGAGAAGAAGGCGCGGCTGCTCGGGGAGAAGGAGCGGAAGATCACCGCCTACCACGAGATGGGCCACGCGATCGTCGGTCACTACCTCGAGAACACGAACCCGATCCACAAGATCACGATCGTCTCACGCGGCCAGGCGCTCGGCCTCACGGTCTCGCTGCCCACCGAGGATCGCTACCTGACCACGAGGTCGTCGCTGATGGACGATCTCGCGATGACGCTCGGGGGCCGTGCCGCCGAGGAACTCGTCTTCCACGAGGTCACGACCGGCGCGGCGAACGACATCGAGAAGGTGACCGCCACCTCGAAGGCGATGATCATGCGCTACGGGATGAGCGAGAAGCTCGGCCCGCGCGTCCTCGGCCGTAACCACGACCAGCCGTTCCTCGGCCGCGAGATGGGCAACGACCCGGACTACTCGGACGAGATCGCGCGGGAGATCGACGACGAGATCCGGCGCGTGATCGAAGAGGCGCACGACACCGCGCACCGCGTCCTCCGCGAGCACATGGACGAGCTGCACCAGCTTTCCGCGATCCTGATCGAGCGCGAGACGATCGACAAGGATCAGTTCGAGCGCCTCCTCGCCGGCGAGTCCGAGGATTCGATCTTCCCGGAGGAGGTGCCTCCGACTCCGACGCAGAAGCACGACGCCGAGGAAGAGGAGCGCAAGCGGAAGCCGAAGCCGCAGCCGCGCCCCGTACCCGGGGTTGCCATGCAGCCGCCCAAGCCCGATCCGGTTCAGTAGCGCAAGATCGAAATCTGCGCAAGCAGATTGCGATCGCGCGAAGCCCCCTGAAGGGGCGGCTCCGCGCCTGTGCTTTTCGCGCAGCGTTCGAAATCCGCTGGAGCGGATTCCGAACGCGCGAAGACCCTGAAGGGGCGGCTCCGCCGCCCGAAGGCTCTCGTCGACCGACGCCTCAGGGAGGCTCTCGTCGACGGACGCCTCAGGCCGGCCGTCGGCCCGAGGCCGCGACGATCGCAAGGGCGGCGACGGCGGCGACGACCCCGACCGCCTCGATCGCGATGCCCCCGCGCTCGCTGAGGTCGACGAAGACGAGCATCAGCTCGCCGAGTGCGAGCGCACCGAGAGTGAGCCCCGAGAGAAGGCCGAGCCTGCGCAGGTAGGTCCCTGGCTCGTCGGCGACGGCATCCCGCAGCTCGAGCGACCAGTAGCCGAGCTCCGCGATCGCGAAGAGGGCCGCGCCGAGCACCGGGGCGCGTGCATCGAGGACGTTCCCCTCGACGGCGAGCATCGCGGCGTACTCGGCCCCGAGCACGACCACCGTGGCCGGAACCGCGGCCGGAATGCGCAGGAGGAGCCCGCCGAGCAGGAGTACGAGCGCGAGCCCACCTGCGACCGCGTTCGCGGCTCGGAGGACGGGCTCGTCGGAGGCGAGAGCGAGCCAAACTGCGACCGCGCCCGTGGCGACGGCCGCAACCGCCGCCGCACCTAGGCGCGCGCGAGCCGCGCGTGGCGCCGAAACGATCTCACCCCCTCGAGAGCCGCATCGAGAGGTGTCTCTCCGTCCCAGCTCACGACGGCGACGCCGAGCCGCTCGTAGCGGGAGCGGAGCTCCTGCCGATGCAGGAGCCAGAGCCGGTGGGCGAGGCGGTCCGCCTCGCTCAGGCCGGGCTGCACGAACGGCTCCGGGGAGACCTCGACGACGGCCAGGTCGTAGCCCCGCGCGCGCAGGTCGAGCAGCGCCGAGACCGAGCGCTCGTCCAGAAGCGGCGTCACCGCGAGCACGAGCGCCTGCGGGGGCAGCGTCCGCGAGGGAATGATCGAGACGTCCTTCCAGGCGTAGTTGAAGACGATCTCCGTCTCCAGAAGCGAGTCCACGATCCGGTAGCGCTGCGCCACGCCCATCCCCGGGACGAGCCAGCGTAGGATCCCGCCGAACGAGACGATCCCGACGCGATCGCGGCGCTCGAGATAGCGCGACGCCAGCGTGGCGGCCGCGCGGACGGCCAGATCCAAGGTCGAACGCTCGGCATCCCGTGCCTCGGCGAAGCTGTCCAGGAACAGGATCACGTCCGTGTTCCGCTCGGGGTGGCGGTCGTTGACGACGAGCTCGTTCCCGGTTCCGCCGCGACGCGCGCTCGCGCGCCAGTTGATCGAGCGGAGTCGGTCACCCGGGGCGAACGGCCGCAGATCGGCGAACTCGAGCCCGTCACCGCGCTGGCGTGCGACCTCGTTGCCGGTGAACGGCTGGGTCGACATCGGCGGCACGAGCTGCCGGAGCGTCTGCGGGCTGGGGTAGACCCGGAGCGGCCGCGTGCGGTCGATCACCTGCTCCCAGACGAGGAGGCCGAAGCGGTCACGAGCGCGAACTCGGATCTCGCCCACGTCGTAGTTCCCCCAGCGGCCGCAACGCAGAGTGAACGCGACCGTCCGCTCGTCGTCCCGCCCGAGCCGGAGCGCGACCGGGTTCGCGCCTTCCGCGAGCTCGAGACCCTCGGGAACGACGAGGAGGAGCTCGAGCCGCTCCACGGGCCCCTCCGAGTTGAGCTCGAGCTCGACCGGGAGCTCGTCGCCCTCGATCGCGCGCTCGCGGTCGAGAGAGAGCCAGACTCCCACCCGCGGCTCGCGGTCGAGGCGCAGCCCGAGCGCGAGGACGAGCGCGAACGGAGCCGCGAGCACCACGAGCTCGGGTCGTCGTGCCGCGAGCGCGCCGACGAGGCCGAACGCCGCCACCGTCGCGTAGCCCGTGACTCGGGGCGACCCCGTCCGGATCATCCCCGGACGGCTCACTCCGTGGGAGCGGGCTCTTCGGCGACCGGAGTCGCGACCGATTCGAGCAGGTCGCGCACCACGTCGTCCGCCGAGAGCCGCTGCACCCAGAGCTCCGGCTTCAGCATCAGGCGGTGCGCCAGCGCGGGTACGGCGACTGCCTTGACGTCGTCGGGCGTGACGAAGTCGCGGCCCCGAAGCGCCGCCCGGCAGCGTGAGAGCTTGAGCAGCGCGAGGCTGCCACGGGGGCTCGCTCCGACGGCCGTCGAGCCGCTCGCGCGCGTCGCGCCGACGAGCTCGATCATGTACCGGCCGACGCTCGTGCCCACGTGCACCTGCTCCAGTGACTCCTGCAGCGCGACGAGGGTGGGGCCATCGATCACCGGCTGGAGCTCGACCTCGTCCTCGCCGCGCTCGAGCCGGCGGGCCAGAACCTCCCACTCGGCGGCGGGGTCGGGGTAGCCGAACCCGACGCGGAGGAGGAAGCGGTCGAGCTGCGCCTCGGGGAGCGGATAGGTGCCCTCGTACTCGATCGGGTTTTGCGTCGCGAGGACGAGGAACGGCCGCGCGAGCAGATGGGTCGTCCCTTCGATCGTGACCTGCCGCTCCTGCATCGACTCGAGCAGGGCAGCCTGCGTCTTCGGGGGCGCGCGGTTGATCTCGTCGGCGAGGAGGAGGTTCGTGAAGATCGGACCGGGCCGGAACTCGAAGTCGGCGTCGCGCTGGTTCCAGATCGAGGAGCCCGTCACGTCGGACGGCATCAGGTCGGGCGTGAACTGGATGCGCGAGAAGCCGACGCTCGTCACCTGCGCGAACGACCGAGCGGCGAGCGTCTTCGCGAGGCCCGGATAGTCCTCGAGGAGCACGTGGCCATCCGCGAGCAGGCCCATCAGGACGAGCTCGAGCGCATCGCGCTTGCCGACGACCGCCCGCTCGACCTCGTCGAGGATCCGGCCGGAGATCTCCTGAACCTGGGAGAGCGGCAGCATCAGAGCGCCTCCAGCGCCGAGACCATGCGGCTGATCGAGGGCAGGTCGATCCCGGGCGCGCCCCGGTCGGCCGGCGGCTCCCGATCCGGCCGGACGAGCTCCCAGAGGTCGGCTCCGAGCAGCCGGCTCGAAACGGCCGAGTCCCCGTCGAGCTCGATCCCGCGGCGGGACTGCAGCGTCCGCTCCGCGATCCGGCGAAGCACCGGTCGGAGCCGGAAATGGACGTCGAAAGCAGTCGTCGTCGCGAGGGTGACCTCGCGCTCGAGCCGCGCGAGCTCCGGCAGAGGCTGGAGGGCATGGCCGGTCTCGCGGAGGCCGAGGTCGAAAGAGGAGCCCCGGGCGAGCGGGTGGGCGCGGCCGAGGACGGTGACGAGCCAGCCGAGGGCGAGCGTGGCCAGGGCGAGGAGGTAGATGTGGAGCGCGAGCTCGGTGCGACCGGGCACGAAGACGAGTGCGGCGACGAGGGCGATCGACAAGAGCACCGGGAGCGCGGCCAGCCGGCGAGCTTCGGCGAGCGCGGAACGAAGCGTCACAGCGCTGCTCGTTCTCGCGCAGCCTCGACCGCCGCCGCGCGTTCCAGCTCGGCCTCGAGCTCGGCAGCCCGCAGCTCCTCCTGCACCTGCTGGAGAGCCGCGATCGCGCTCTCCTTCATCTCGGTCTCCACGGCATGCTGGGAGAACTTTGCCCGTTCGAAGAGGAGCGTGAGCCGCCGTACCGCGATGCGCGAGACCGAGAGCTCCTCCAGCATCCGGGCGAGGTACTCGAGCGGCGCCTCGGCCGGCCGTCGAGGCAGGCCGTAGGCGGCGAGAGCCCGTTCGAGCCGGGCGTAGGCGCGGATCACCGCCAAGCGCGGATCCTGCTCGGCTCGGAGGTCGTCGAGCGACTCGGCGATCACGTCCGAGAGGGCCTCCGCGAGCGAGAGCTCGTTGCCCCCGCGGGCACGCTTGCCGACCTTGGCCGACCACGAGGCAGCGGCGATCCCACTGAGCGCCAGGACGCCGACGATCAGAATCGGGATCCAGGCGAACTCGGGCTCGTAGCGGTCGGATCCCGACCCGTTTCCCGTCGTGTCGCCTCCCCCGGGCGGCTGCTCGATCGTCGGGATCCGGATGACTGTTCCGTTGTCAGCGCGGATCCGCACGACGAGGAAGACCGCAACGAGGAACGCGCCCAGGATGAGCAGGCTCCGGACGGTCGAGCGCTGGCGCGTGCCCGTAGAGCGGTAGTGGGCGAGCGCCTCCTTCCGGAGAAAGAGCAGGTAGACGAACAGAACGACTCCGGCGAGCATCAGGAGGAGGAAGAGGCTGAGCAGGGTGTCGAGGAGCACGTCCGCGGGCCGTCGTGTCCCCGCCCGGCCGACGGGAGTCTCGCCGCGGGCGGCGACCGCGACGACCGCGAGCGCCGCCAGCACGCCGAGCAGCGTCAGGATCGTTCCGCGAAACCGGGAGGGCGTCGGGCGGGAGCTAGTGTCCATTCCACTATGAGACGTCCGCCCGTGGCAGAACGTTTGCGGCGCCCCGCCGTGATGGGGATCGTGAACGTGACCCCGGACAGCTTCTCGGACGGCGGCCTGCACTTCGATCCTGCGAGCGCCGCTGCGGCGGCGCGCGAGCTGGCGGCCGCCGGCGCAGCGATCGTCGACATCGGCGGCGAGTCCACCCGCCCCGGTGCGGCGCCCGTCTCGCTCGACGAGGAGCTTCGCCGCGTCGTGCCGGTGCTCGAGGAGCTCGGGGGGGACGTTCCGATCTCGATCGACACGACGAAGGCCGAGGTCGCTCGCCGCGCCCTCGAGCTCGGGGCCGAGCTCGTCAACGACGTGAGCGCGCTCCGAGCCGATCCCGCGCTCGCCGGCGTCGTCGCCGACGCGGGCGCCTATCTCTGCCTGATGCACATGCGAGGCGAGCCGGGGTCGATGCAGGACGATCCCCGCTACGACGATGTCGTGGCCGAGGTCGCCGCCTTTCTCGAGGAACGGCTCCGGGCAGCCGTGGCGGCCGGGATCGCGGAGGAGCGGATCTGCCTCGATCCCGGGATCGGCTTCGGCAAGACCGTGGCGCAGAACCTCGAGCTCGTCCGGCGGCTCGACGTCCTCGTCGGGCTGGGGCGGCCGGTGCTCGTCGGGCTCTCGCGCAAGTCGACCTTCGGGCGCGTGCTCGGCGACCCGGACGCGAGCACGGCCACGACCGCGGCGTCGGTGGGCGCTGCCGTCGCCGCCTTCGAGCGCGGCGCGACGGTCTTTCGCGTCCACGACGTGCGCGAGCACGTCGAGGCGCTGACGGCGGCCGCGGCGGTCTCGGCGTGAAGATCGAGCTCGACTCGCTCGAGCTGCACGGCTTTCACGGAGTCCTCGAGCACGAGCGCCGGGACGGGCAGCGCTTCCTTTTCGACGTCGAGCTCGAGGTGGGGGAGGCCGGTGCCTCGGATCTGATCGAGGAGGCCGTCGACTACCGCGAGGTCGTAGCGTGCGTCCGAGAGGTCTCCGACGGCCGCGCCTACATGCTGCTCGAGGCGCTGGCCTCGGCGCTCGCTGCTGCGTTGCTCGAGCGCTTTCCGGCCGAGCGCGTGCTGGTGCGGGTACGCAAGCCGGACGTCGTGCTCGACGTGCCCGTCGCCTACGCGGCGGTCAGCGCGGAACGAGAGCGGTCTTGAGCTCGACCCGGTAACGCGGGTTCGCGACCTTGCGCGCCTTCCCGGGAGCGACCTCGAGGAAGAGGACGAGCGCCCCACGGCCCTTGTTCGCGTACGTCAGCGTCTCCGGCGCCTTGCCGGCGCGATCGACGGCCGCGAGGCGGCTGCGAATGCCCACGACCGTGCGGGCGGTGGGCCCAAAGAGCGCGAGCCGCACATCGTCGTTGGAGGTCACCTTGACGGTGAGCTTCCGGCCCTTTGGCAATGAGACCCGGTAGACGTCGCGGGGGTCCTCGATCTCGTCGACGACGGCGTTGAACGTCGCCGAGGCGAGCGGCTTCGCGGCCCGGAAGAGCCCGCCGGCGACGACCTGGCGGACGTCGTCGTTCGGCTCCTGCGGATCCCGCGGGGGCAGCGGTTCGGCGAGCGACCCGGGGATGTCGAGCACGCCGAAGCCCGTGCTCTCGTCGTAGCCCTCCTTGCCGATGTCCCTCGCGCCGAAGCGGAGCAGGTCGCCGAGTTGGCCGATGGTCATCGGCCCGCGAACCGTTCGCACCCAGGCGGCGGCGGCGGAGACGAGCGGCGCGGAGAAGCTCGTCCCGTCAATCAGGTCGTACGCGCTCGGGTCGAGCGGATCCTGGAAGGGGATCTCCTCGCCCGGCGCGCTCAGGTCGACGGCGGCGCTGGAAGACGAGAAGACGGTCGCCTGGTCGTTGCGGCCGGTCGCGCCGACCGTCAGCACGTGCGGAAAGGAGGCCGGATAGAGAATCGGGTTGCCGTCCTCGAGTTCGTTGCCCGAAGAGGCAACAACGAGCGAACCGCTGCCGAACGCGAGCTGCGTGGCCTCGTACTCGGCGCGTGATGGATCGGGCCCGCCGAGGCTGAGGTTGATTACGCTCGGCCCGGCGGCGAGTGCGGCCTCGATCCCGGCGACGACCGAGGCGTCCGCGAGATCGTCTCGCAGGTCGAAGATCCGCAGGCGCGCCTCCGGGTAGGCCCCCTCACCACCGACCCCGTTGACGGCGGCCGCGGCAGTCGCGGCGACCTCGGTCCCGTGGTAGTCCCCGCCTTCGGGGCCGCTCACGAACTGGGGATTCAGCAGCACGGTGTTGGGGCGCCCGGCGAAGTCCGGATGGGTGAGGTCGAGGCCGCTGTCGATGACCGTGATCGGGAAGCCCGGGCCGGGCGCCTCGGCCCGGTCGGCCCCGATCGCGCGGAGGTGATAGCCGATCTCGGGCGTCGCGAGCGGATCCGTGAAGCGGACGAGCGAGGTCCGGCTCCGCGCAGGCTCGGCGTAACGCAGTGCTCCCAGCCGATCGAGTTCCGGCACGAGCCGCGCCGCCGCGAGGCCGTCGAGCTTCCAGATCCTCAGCGTCGCGGAGAGGAGGGTGCCCCCGCTCTCGCGCACGAGCCGCTCTGCACGCTCGTCGGCCTCGAGGGCGATGTTGGCGGAGTCGGAAGCGGCGAGCTGGGAGAGGCCGCGGCCGCTCGGCACGGCTGCGGAGAACGTGATGGCACCTGCGGCCTGGGCGAACACCCCGAAGCAGACGACGATGGCGGCGACGGCGGCGCGGTGCACTGCGGACACCGTAGCCGCAGGAGTCTGAGAAAAGGCTAAGGATCCAAGACGATCAGCGGGCGGTGACCGCGAGCGAGTACGACGCGTCGGTGCCCCGCGGGATCGTGACGGAGAGCCAGACGTACGCGCCGCGCTTCCGGTCGCCCTTGAGCACGATCCGCTCGGCAATCGCGCCGCGCCGGGCGCTCGACGCGCGCCGGAGGTTGCGCTCGGTCACGGTCTCGGCGGTCGAGGCCCAGACGCCCAGGTCGACGTCGCCGGCGGTTGGTCGGGCCGTCGCGGTCAGCGTCGCCCTGGCGGGGAGCCAGACGCGATAGACGTCGCGCTGATCCTCGACGGCGTCGAGTCTCGCCGAGAGCGTCGCGCTCGTCCGTCCCGGCGCGGTCAGGGGCGGGCGGCCGACCGAGAAGAAACCGGAGGGAGCAACGAGATCGACGTCCTCGTTCGGCTCGTGGGGGTCGCTCGCGGGAGCCGGATAGGCCAGTGCGGCCGGGAGATCGAGCATCCCGAAGCCGGTCTCGCGATCGACTCCGGGGGCGCCGAGGTCGCGAGCGGAGCGGCGCATGATCTCGAAGAGCTGCGACGCGTCGAGTTCCGGGCGCATCGTCCAGACCCAGGCGGCCGCTCCGGCGACGAGCGGCGAGCTGAAGCTCGTGCCGCTCGTCGTCTGGAAGCCGAGGGTCGGCCCGGCGGCGAGCACGTCCTGGCCCGGCGCCGCGAGGTCGACGAAGCGCGAGCGGCTCGAGAACGACGCGAGCGCCCCGCCGCGCGCGGTCGCGGCGACCGTGAGGACGTGCGGAAACGAGGCGGGAAAGGAGAGGGGGCTGCCCTCCTCGCCCGAGTTGCCCGCCGAGGCGACCACGAGCGAGCCACGTGCGATCGCCAGGGCAACTGCGCGCTCGACGATCGCGTCCTGGACGGGGTAGCCGAGGCTGAGATTGATCACGCTCGGGCCTCGGGCGGTTGCCGCCTCGATCCCCGCCAGGATCGCTCCGGCCTGCAGCCCCGCTCCGCCGACGTCGAAGACCTGCAGGCGGGCCTGCGGGTAGATCCCGGCCATTCCGACACCGTCCGCAGGCGCACCGATCAACGAAGCGACCGCGGTCCCGTGCCAGCCGATCACCCCGGAGGTGCTCTGGGTGTTCAAGAGCGTCGTCTCCGGCCTCGCCGTGAACTCCGGGTGCGCGACGTCGAGCCCCGTGTCGATCACAGTGACCAGGCGCCCCGGCCCGGGCGGCTCGACCAGGTCGGCGCCGACCTCCGTCCGCCACCATTCCTGAGCCAGGAGCGGGTCGGCCGGTTGGGCGGATGCGGCGCCGACGAGCGCAAGGGCGGCCAGTGCGACGAAGAGGAGCCTCATCCGGACAAGGTAGGCGAAGATGTCCCCGTGGGCAGGATCGCGTTCATCGGGCTCGGCTCGAACCTGGGTGAGCGCGAGGAGACGCTGCGGCGGGCGCTCGAGCTCCTCGGTGAGCGGGCCGGCGTCCGCGTCGTCGCCGTCTCGCCTCTGCACGAGACCGACCCGGTGGGCTACCTCGACCAACCGCGCTTCCTGAACGGCGCGGCGCAGCTCGAGACCGAGCTCACGCCGCTCGCCCTGCTCGACGCCCTACTCGACGTGGAGAAAGCGCTCGGCCGAGTCCGCGAGGGGCCTCGCTTCGGGCCGAGGACGCTCGATCTCGACCTTCTCCTCTACGGCGACACCGTTGTTGACGAGCCGGGACTCACGGTTCCCCATCCACGCCTGCACGAGCGGCGTTTCGTCCTCGAGCCGCTCGCCGAGCTCGATCCCGCGCTCGTCGTCCCGGGCCGCGGGAACGTGACCGACCTCATCTCGGAGCTAGACTGATTCGCGTGTCGCACATCGACGACCTGGACGAGTTCGAGGCCGACCTCGAGCTCCAGCTCAAGCGGGAGTACACCGCTGTCTTCGGGCTCTTCCGCTACTGCATCCTCACCGCCGACGCGACCTATCTCTGCAACAGGCTCGACCTGCAGGTCACCCAGAGCGCGAACTATCCGTTCTTCCAGCTCAAGATGGAGGACGTCTGGGTCTGGGACAAGAACCGTCCTTCCCGGATGATCCCGCGCGCCGAGGTCTACACCTCCGGTGACGTCACTGTCGAGGAGCTGCGCGGCGAGGGAGACGAGCCGAAGCTGACCGCCGAGGCACTCGCCGAGCGGATGGGCGAGCGCCTGTCCCGCGACGACGACCCTTCCTAGCTCGCCGCCGCCCATGCTCCTGACGGCAGACGTCGGCAACACGCAGACCGCGCTCGGCCTCTACCGGGGCGAGGAGCTCGTGGAGCACTTCCGGCTCGCAACCGACCCGACGCGGACGGGGGACGAGCTCGGGGTCACGCTCGCCGCGCTCTTCGATCTCGAGGACGTCGAGGGGATCTGTCTCTCAACCACCGTGCCGATGCTCCAGCGCGAGTGGGAGCGGGTCGCCGAGCGTTGGCTGAAGGCTCCCCTCCTCGTGCTCGGGCCGGGCACCCGCACGGGGATCCCGATCCGCTACGACGATCCGCGCGAGGTCGGACCCGACCGGATCGCGAACGCGGTCGCCGCCCTCGAGCGCTACGGCGCGCCCTGCATCGTCGTCGATTTCGGGACGAGCACGAACTTCGACATCGTCTCGGCCGAGGGCGAGTACGTCGGCGGAGTCCTCGCACCCGGGATCGAGGTCTCGATGGACGCGCTCTTCGCCCGGGCCGCGCGTCTTGTCAAGGTCGACTTCGCCGCGCCTGCGACCGTGATCGGGAAGACGACCGTCGGCGGGCTCCAGTCCGGGCTCGTCTACGGCTTCGCGGGCCAGGTCGACGGAATCGTCGGCCGGATCCGAGAGGAGCTCGGGGTGGAGGCGCAAACGGTTGCCACGGGCGGCCTGGCCGACCTGATCGCGCCGCATGCCCACACGCTCGACCGCGTCGATCCCTTCCTGACGCTCGAGGGGCTCCGTCTTATCTGGCTCCGTAACCACTAGCGGCTGGCCCCCGTTACAACCTGGACAAACACCGTTTCTAACTGGGGGTTCCCTATGTTCTTCGCCGATATTGGCGATAGCGTCCAGCGCGGCGCGAACGAGATCGGCGGCTTCATCCCGAACCTGATCGGGGCGCTGCTCATTCTCGTGATCGGGTACATCGTGGCACGCGTGGTCAGCGGACTCGTCTGGCGCGTCCTCCACAAGGCGGGCTTCGATCGTCTCCTCCACGCGGGAGCCGGGGGCACGTTCGTGCAGAAGATCACCTCGAGCCCGTCGAAGCTGCTCGGGACGCTGACCTTCTGGGCGATCCTGCTCGGCGCGATCTCGATCGCGGTCACGACGCTCGACATCCCGGCCCTGACCGCATTCGTGGGTGCGATCTACGCCTACCTGCCGAACGTGATCGCAGCGCTGCTGATCTTCCTCGTCGCCAGCGCGATCTCGGCGGCGGTCGCGACCCTCGTCACCAGGGTGATGGGCGACACCGGTCTCGGCAAGATCATCGCCACGGTCGCGCCGATCCTCGTGATGACGATCGCCACGTTCATGATCCTCGAGCAGTTGAAGATCGCGCACGACATCGTCGTGACGACCTACACGCTCCTCCTCGGCGCGATCGCGCTGGGCTCCGCTCTCGCCTTCGGCCTCGGTGGCCGCGAGGTCGCAGGCCGGATGCTCCAGGGCGCCTACGAGAAGGGCCAGGAGAACAAGGATCAGTTCAAGCAGGACCTCGACCTGGGCATGAGCCGCGCCAAGGACGAGGTCGATGCGAAGAAGGACGAGCTCCAGGAGGACGGGGCCGACGGATCGACCGAGCGCTACACGCCGGCCGGACCGGGGAACGTTCCCGCCTAGGAGGCTGACCTTCGAGGGCGGCCGGCGACGCGCCGGCCGCCCTCACCGCTTCGTCGTTGGACGTTTGTGGGATGCTCCGTGGAGGAACCTTGCCCGGCAAGGCAACCACTCATGGAGGGCAGCACATGGCACGGGACAACATGAACCGAGAGAAGACGCTCGCGCAGAAACTGGCATTCGTCTTCGGCGTCACGTTCCTGCTCGCGGGGATCGGCGGCTTCATCCCCGGGATCACCACCAATCTCTACGACGGGCTCGAGTTCGCGGGCGACGACGGCAACGCGGAGCTGCTCGGCCTCTTCAAGGTCAGCATCCTGCACAACATCGTGCACGCGCTCTTCGCGATCGGGATCCTGATGGCGGCAACGCACCGCGGTGCCCTCAAGTACCTGCTCGGGAGCGGCATCGCCTACATCGTGCTCTTCGTGATGGGCATCGTCGATCTCGGCGACTGGGTCCCGATCAACAGCGGCGACAACTGGCTCCATCTCGGCCTCTTGCTCGGGCTGCTCGGCGCGTGGGCGGCATCGAAGGGGGCGGAGGATCCGGATCACGGCAGCGGCGATCGCGATCGCGACCGCGACCGGATGGGGACGACGCCCGCCTAGCCGCCGCCGTAGATCGAGATCGGCAGCGAGTCCAGCAAGATCTCGTCCGCCGTCGGGAGCTCTTCCTCCAGCTGAGCGAGCAGGGGGAGGGCTCCCGGGGCGGCGGCGAGCAGCAGGCGCTCGACCTCTTCGGTCGAGTCGAGCACGACAAGCTCCTGCTTGAACGGCTTCGGAAACCGGCCCCGGCCGAGATACCAGCCGTAGAACTTCTTCAGGAATCCGGAGGCGCGCCGCTCGCCGAGCTCGCGCACGGTCTCGCGGATGAACAGGACGAGCTCCGCTACGACCTCCTCGCGGGAAGGCTCGCGGTCGTCGCCGTCCACGATCTCGCGCAGCGCCCAGGGGTTGCCCTGGGCTCCCCGCCCGATCATGACGGCCGCCGCCCCGGTCGTCGCGAGTACCGCCTGCGCCCTCGCGCGCGAGGTGACGTCGCCGGAGGCGATCACGGGTACGTCGACCAGCGAGACGAGCTCCGCCGTCAGGGAGTGGTCGGCGGTGCCGGTGTACATCTGCTGCGCGGAACGGGGGTGGAGCGTCAGGGTCGCCGCGCCCGCTTCGACGAGGCGTGGCCCGATCTCGAGGCAGGTGCGCGAGCCGTCCCGGAGGCCACGGCGCATCTTGACCGAGACCGGGACGTCGACGGCCGCCGCCACCGACTCGACGATCCGAGCCGCGCGATCGGGATCGTCGAGGATCGTGGCGCCGGCGCCGGTCTTCGTCACCTTGCGCACGGGGCAGCCGAAGTTGATGTCGACGAGATCCGCGCCGGCCGCCTCGACCATCCGCGCGGCGTCCGCCATCACGCGCGGCTCCGAGCCGAAGATCTGGATCGCGAGCGGGTGCTCGTCCGAGGCGACCCGGAGATAGCCGAGCGTCTTCTCGTTCCGGTGCTCGATCCCGGCGCAGCTGACCATCTCCGAGCAGACGAGGCCCGCGCCGAAGCGCCTGCCCTGGCGCCGGAACGCCTGCACGCTGACTCCCGCCATCGGGGCGAGGACGACGCGAGTGGGGATCTCGACGTCGCGAATGAACCAGCTCTCGCGGAGGTCCGTAAGCACTCTTTGAAGATGGTACTGACAGGTATTGACCATGTCCGGGGCCGTCTGTACCATTCCGCCCCGCGCCGGCGGCCTGTTTTTCGAGCAGGGTGCCGTTACCGAAGGTAGGCCGAGGGAGGCCACAGCTTTGAAGGAAGTCATCCTCACGCCCGAGGGCTACGAGAAGCTCAAGGCAGAGATCGAGCACCTGTCGACCGACAAGCGTCGGGAGGTCGCAGACCGGATTCGCGTCGCCCGCGAGTTCGGAGACATCTCCGAGAACGCCGA
>DATLXM010000033.1:0-4171 GCA_035575835.1 Gaiellaceae bacterium | reverse complement strand
GCAGCCGGAGATCGACGTCGTTCGTGCGACGATCCGGCCCGACAACCTCCCGTCGCTCAAGGTCGCCGAGCGAGCTGGCTTCACCCCGACCGGCGAACGGCTCGAAGACGAGGAGCACGGCGAGCTCCTCGTCTTCGAGCGTCGCTAGTCAGGCCGCCCCAGGGAGTCAGGCCGCCCCGGGGGAGGTGGGCTGCTCGGGCTGGAAGGCCGGGCCGCCGAAGCCGTGCCGGCCGCCAAAGTGGGGCTTCCCGGCCGGGCGCTCGCCGTTCACGCGTGCCGTGATCCGCTCTTCGAGCACGGCGACTCGCTCGTCCCGTTGAGCCTTCGTCAGGCGGCCCGCCGTGACGGCCGCGTCGAGCTCCTTCGTCTCGTCCGCGACGAGCGCGGCGACGAGGCCGTCCACCGTCTTGCCGTTGTCCTTTGCAACCTGGGCAAGGGTCTTCCCGGACTCGAGGCTCGTCCGCAGCGCGGCCTCGGTGACGCCGAGGTAGGTCGCCGCCACGCCCAGATGATGGCCGAACCCGCGACCGCGATGGTCGCCGCCGGGGCCGCCACGACCGCCGCCGAAGAGCGGGAAGGTGCCGGCCTGGATCCGCGCCTTCATCCCCTCGCCGTGCGCCTCGGTGATCGTGCCCGCCTTCACAGCGGCGTCGACGCGGTTCGCGAGCGCCTGCTTGAGCGCGGAGCTGAGCTTCGTCGGGTCGACGCCGAGCTGCTTCGCCGCGTCGTTGACGACCGCCTGGCTCTCTGCCTGCGGGCCCGTGCCGTTCGCCGCGATCGCGGCGCTCCCGCCGGCGACCGCGAGGACAGCGCCCGCGCCCGCGACCAGCTTCATCCGTTTCCTCATGCCATGCTCCTTTCGTCGATGGTGTTAGCGCTTTCTGGGGTCGTCAGGAGAAGGGCCGACTGCCGAGCTCGGCCTTCAGTGTCTTCGTGGCTCCATCCCGGACGAGCGTCAGCTCGACCGTGTCGCCCGGCGCATGCGAGTCGATCACCCGGCGGAGTACATCGGACGAGGCGACCTCATCACCGTCGATCTTCGTGACGACGTCGCCGCTCTTCAGGCCCGCTGCAGCGGCCGGAGTGCCGGCCCGGACCTCGGAGATGACGGCGCCGTTCGCGTCGCCGACGTCCTGCGTCGAGACGCCCAGATAGGCGTGCTCGACCGAGCCGTCGTCGATCAGGGCGTCCGCGATCTTCTCGACCGTGTTCGAGGGCACGGCGAACCCGACGCCGTCGTTGCCGCCCGACTCGCTCTCGATCTGGGAGTTCACCCCGATCACGCGGCCCTGGAGGTCGAGCAGTGGGCCACCCGAATTGCCGTGGTTGATCGCGGCGTCGGTCTGGATCGCGTCGTCGATCGCGAAGTTGTTCGGCGACGTGATCTGGCGGTGGAGTGCGCTGACGATCCCGGTCGTGACGGTCTGCTCGAGCCCGAACGGGCTGCCGATCGCGACCACGCCGTCTCCGACTGCGACCGCATCGGAGTCGCCGAGCGCGAGCGCGTCGAGAACCGCAGGGGGAGCGTCGACCTTGATCACAGCGACGTCGGTCGACGGATCGCTGCCGACGACCTCCGCCTCGTAGGTGGAGCCGTCGGAGAACTTGACGGTGACGCTCTTCGCTCCGTCGACCACGTGCTGATTCGTGATCACGTGACCCTCGGCGTCGTAGACGAAGCCGGAGCCCTGCGACTGAGCGGTGCCGCCTCCGCCTCCGAACTGTGTCGCCTCACCGGCCGACGTGACGGTGATCTCGACGATCGCCTTGGCCGACTGGGAATAGATCTCGCCGACGGTCTTGGAGTCGGTGCTCGCAGCCGGCTGCGCGGTCGCGGCGACCGTGACCTGGCGAGGCGCAGGATCGCTGGAGTCGAGGGCTGCGAGGACGGCAGCGCCGCCTCCGGCTCCGAGCAGGGCGGCGGCGGAGACTGCAGCTGCGGCCTTCGCTCTTTGGTTGGTGAACGTTCGCATCTCAGGGAGTCCTTTCGGGCGAGCAGTGGTTGTGTTCCTCCAGGGAACCAACCGCCCCTAAGGCGAGCCTGAGATCCGGCTAAGGAGTTCCTAAGAGTCCGCTGGGCTCAGACGCAGCCGCATCCGCGCGCCTCCGCCTTCCGCACGTTCGGCGGTGATTGCGCCGCCGTGCGCCTCCGCGACCTGCCTGACGATCGCGAGCCCGAGCCCCGAACCGGGCATGCTCCGCGCCCCCTCGGCGCGGTAGAAACGATCGAAGACGAAAGGAAGGTCGGCGTCGGCGATTCCCGGCCCGCGATCCCGGACGACCACCTCGTCGCCGGAGACGGTGACGTCGATCTCTCCGGCGGGCGGGCTCCACTTGGCCGCGTTGTCGAGCAGGTTGGAGATCGCGCGCTCGATCGTCGCAGGGACGCCGCGCACCACCGATTCCTCGAGCGTCGCGTTGATCGTGATCCCCGGCCGGTTGCGCCGCGTCCGCTCGATCGCCGCCGCGGTCGCGAGGTCGAGCCGGACGTCCTCGGGCTCGGAGGGAGCCTCCTCGCCACGCGCGAGCTCGACGAGCTCCGCGATCAGCGCGGTCATCTCGGTCAGCTGCTCGGTCACGTCGCGGAGCAGCTTCTCCCGCTCGCCAGGGGGCAGCGTGTCCGTCCGCGCGAGTACCTCGATGTTCGTGCGCAGGCTGGTCAGCGGCGTTCGGAGCTCGTGCGAGGCGTCCGAGACGAGCTGCCGCTGCGCGCGAGCCGAGTCCTCGAGCGCGGCGAGCATCGTGTTGAACGTCGAGGCGAGGCGGGCCAACTCGTCGTTACCCGTCTCGTCGATCCTCCGGGAGAGGTCGCGGGTCTCGCTCACCTCCTCGGCGGTGCGGGTGAGCCGGCGCACGGGCACGAGCACCGAGCGCGCCACGAGCAGGCCGAGTCCGACGGCGAGCCCGATTCCGGAGAACGCGATCACGGCGAGCAGGCGGCCGATCCGCTCGAGTGCGCGGTCGACCTCGTTCAGCGGCCGGGCGATCTGGAGTGCGAAGCCGTCGCGCGGGAGGGGAACGGTGTAGATGCGGACGTGCGTCCCGCTCACGTCAGCGTCGGCGAAGTAGGCCTCCGACTCGCCCGCGGCTGCATTGCGGGTGCGCTCGCTCACCGGCAGGGCGGTCGTGTGCGGGGGGCGGATCGCCTCGCCGGCGAGCGAGACGAGTTGGATCGTCCCCTCGGCGCCGCCGAAGCGATCGGGGGGCAGATTGAGGAGCTGCTCGCCGGTGCGGGCGTCCTGCACGATCCGCAGGCCCCCGATCGTCGTCGCGCGCACACGCAATGCATCGTCGACCTCGCCTCGGAGCTCCTCGCGAACGAGGACGTACGTGATCGCCGACGCGCCGGCGACGGCGATCGCCACCGCAACCGCGACGGCCAGCGTCAGTCGTCCGCGCAGGCTCATGGCTCGCGCAGCGCGTAGCCGACGCCGCGCACGGTGTGGATCAGCCGGGGCTTGCCGCCTTCCTCGGTCTTCCGCCTCAGATAACCGATGTAGACGTCGAGCGAGTTCGAGCCGAAGCCGAAGTCGTACCCCCACACCCGCTCGAAGATCACGGAGCGCGTCAGGACCTGGCGCGGGTTCGTCAGGAAGAGCTCCAGCAACGAGAACTCGGTTCGGGTCAGCTCGATCCGATCGCCGCCGCGCTCGACCTCGCGGGTGACCGGATCGAGGCCGAGGTCGGCGAAGTGCAGGGCGGCTTCTTCGTCCGATCCGAGCCGCCGCAGGAGTGCGCGCAGCCGCGCGAGCAGCTCCTCGAGCGCGAAGGGCTTGACCACGTAGTCGTCGGCGCCGGCGTCGAGTCCCGCGACGCGGTCGTCGACCTGGTCGCGCGCCGTCAGCATCAGGATCGGAACCCGGTTGCCGGCGCTGCGCAGTCGTCGCGACACCTCGAGCCCGTCCACCCGGGGCATCGAGACGTCGAGCACGAGCGCGTCGACGTCGTGTGCGCCCTCCATCCGTTCGAGCGCCTCCGCGCCGTCGCGGGCCAACTCGACGTCGTACCGCTCGAGCTGGAGCGCGCGCCGGAGGGATTCGCGCACCGCCGTATCGTCGTCGACCACGAGGATCTTCACGGGCTCATTGTGCGCACGCGCCCTAAGAGAAGCCTGAGAGAGCGACGTCGGGCGCGGATCACTCGATCGGGGGATCGTCCCTCGATCGAGGGA
>DATLXM010000032.1:0-16714 GCA_035575835.1 Gaiellaceae bacterium | reverse complement strand
GCGTCGAGGTCGGAGGCGAACATGGCAAAGGCCTCCATCGCGCGGTACTGCGCCAGATCGACCTTGATCGAGCCCGTGACCTTCTTCATCGACTTCAGCATCGCGTCACCACCGACTCGTGACACCGAGACGCCGACGTCGATGGCGGGGCGCTGGTTGGCGTTGAACAGGTCGGACTGGAGGAAGATCTGACCGTCGGTGATGGAGATGACGTTTGTCGGGATGTAGGCCGAGATGTCGTTCGCCTTCGTCTCGATGATCGGCAGACCCGTCATCGATCCGGCGCCCATGTCATCTGACAGCTTGGCGCAGCGCTCGAGCAGGCGGCTGTGGAGGTAGAAGACGTCACCCGGATAGGCCTCACGACCCGGCGGGCGGCGCAGCAGCAGCGACACCGCGCGGTAGGCCTCTGCCTGCTTGGTCAGGTCGTCGAAGACGATCAGGACGTGCTTGCCGGCATACATCCAGTGCTGACCGATAGCAGATGCGGTGTACGGCGCGAGGTATTTGAAGCCGGCGGCGTCAGAGGCAGGAGCCGCGACGACCGTCGTGTACTCCAGCGCGCCGGCCTCCTCGAGTGCACTGCGCACGGCCGCGACCGTCGAGCCCTTCTGGCCGATCGCGACGTAGATGCAGATCACGTCGGTGTCGCGCTGATTGATGATCGCGTCGATCGCGACGGCGGTCTTGCCGGTGCCTCGGTCGCCGATGATCAGCTCGCGCTGGCCGCGGCCGACGTTCGTCATCGAGTCGATCGCCTTGACGCCCGTCTGGAGCGGCTCCTTCACGGGCTGGCGCTCGATCACGCCGGGCGCCTTGAACTCGAGCGGGCGGCGCTCGGTCGTCGCGATGTCGCCGGCGCCGTCGAGCGGCTCGCCGAGCGGGTTGACGACGCGCCCGAGCAGGGCATCGCCGACCGGGACGCTGACGACGGCACCCGTGCGGCGCACGGGCTCGCCCTCCTTGACCTCCTGCCACTCGCCGAAGAGCGCGACTCCGACGTTGTCCTCCTCGAGGTTGAACGCGATCCCGACGACGCCGTGCTCGAACTCGAGCCGCTCGAGCGCGATGCAGTTCTCGAGCCCGTGGACGCGCGCGATCCCGTCGCCGAGCTGGAGGACGGTGCCGACCTCGGAGAGGTCCGTCTGGACGTCGTACTGCTCGATCCGGGACTTGAGGATCGAGGTGATCTCTTCGGGGCGTAGCTTCACTCTGTGGCTCCTTCGGGCAGGCGAATGGGGGCGGGGATCTAGGTCAGTCTGAGCGCGGCGCTCGAGGAGCCGCTGTTGCCGGCCGGGTCGACGGCGACGACGGTGAAGCGAAGCGCACCCGTCATGCCCTTCGGCGCGCGCCAGACTCCGAAGGCGACGCCGGCGCGGGTGGCCAGCCTGGATCGGCCGACGACCTTGAGACCGCGGCGGACGACGACCTGGACGGTCGCGCTCTCGGAGACGCGGAAGCGGAGCTTGACGAGGGCGCCGGCCCGACCCGAGCTCGCGAGCGCCTGGACGCGCGGCGCGACCACGTCGGGAGCAGCGACGAGAGGCGGCGTGACCGCGAACGGGCTGCGCTGGAGGCTGCCGCACCAGTCGGTGGTCACTCCCTCGTCCTCGAAGTACTTGCCCGCGAAGACCCGCTTGTCGTCGTCGCGGATGATCGAGACGGTGAAGCTGCCGGACATGAAATCCTCGCGGCCGTTGAACCTGCCGATGATCGTCTTCCCGTCCGCCCCGGTCGTGCAGGCGACGAGATCTCCGCCCTCGACGTAGCTGCCGCGGAAGAAGAGGGTCGACGGATCGGTCGAGCAGCCTTCGAAGATCTTCCCGCCGAAGTTGTGGCCGATCATCGCGACGCCTTCCTCGTGCCGGATCTGCCGCCACTTGAGCGTCCCGAGCGGATCGGTGACCTTCCCATTCTCCATCAGGAAGGCCGGCCAGGTGCCGGTCCAGAAGTCGTCGACGGTCGCATCCGCGGACGCGCCGCCCGCGGGCACAATGGCCAGCATGAGAGCTGCAGCGACGAGGGCGACGAGGGTGCGCATCGCGGTCAAGGGTAGCGCTGCCCTCGTGCTCGCGGTCGCGGCGCTCGCGGGCTGCGGCGGCAGCGACACGGCCGGCGACGACTCGATCGAGACGGTGCGGAACGCGGTCGTCGGCTTCGGGACGACCCAGGCCGTGCGCTGCGAGGACGCGGGCCCGCTCGAGCTGCGCGGGCTCGACGTCGTGCGCTGCGGGTTCGAGGAGGAGGAGGACGAGTCAGGTGTCATGAGAGCGCAGGATCGCTGCTACGTGGTCGAGTCCGGTGCTGTCGTAGACGTCACCCGCGAGCTTCCGGATGGGACCTCGTGCACGGTCAGCTCTGCCTGACGAGGTCGTGCCGCAACCCCTCGATCCGGCCGCGCACGCTGGCGTCGACCCGGAGTGAGCCGGCCTGGAGGATGATCCCGCCGATCAGCGCCGGATCGACCTTGCGCGTCGCCTCGACCGAGCGGCCGGAAGCCTTCTCGATCTGGCTCAGGATCGAAGCCGCCTCGTCGTCCGACAGCTCGAACGCCGTCGTCAGCTCGACCGTCAGCCGCTTCTCCTCCGCGGCGACGAGCCGATCGAGCTCGCGGTAGATCTCCTCGATCTCGGTCGCACGCCCCTTCTCGGCGGCGAGGAGGACGAAGTTGCGCGTCAGCTCGTCAGCGTCGCCGAGGATCTCTCCCAGCACCTCTGCCTTCGTTGCCGAGTCGAGCTCGGGGTTCGCGAGCACGTTGCGGAGCTCGGGCACCGCCGCGATCGCGGCCGCGAAGTCCCCGACCTGCTCGTGGACGACGTCGAGCTTCCCCTGCTCCTTCGCGGCCTGGAAGAGCGACCGCGCGTACATGCGGTGCGAGACCGCCATGACGCTAGACGCGCTCCTGCTCGAGTGCGGAGAAGTCGAGCTCGCCGATCGCGTCCTCGATCAGGCGGCGATGGTCGTCGCGGTCGAGCACCTTGCCGGCGACCTTGCTCGTCGCGATGAGCGTGAGCTCGGCGACCTCGCCGCGGATCTGCTCGAGCGCGCGGGCGGTCTCGGCCTCGATCTGCTTGCGCGTGTCCTCGAGCCGGCGCTGCCGGTCGACCTCGATCTCCTCGCGGGCGCGGTCGCGCTGCGAGTCGGCGACCTTGCGGGCCTCGGCGAGGATCTCCCCCGCCTCGTTCTTGGACTGCGCGATCAGCGCCTTGTGCTCCTCGAGCAGCTTGCGGGCCTCGCTCCGCGCGTGCTCGGCCTCCTCGACGGAGCTGCGGATCCGCTCGCGCCGGTCGTCGATCGTCTTCTGGATCGGCCCGAACGCGAACTTGCGCAGGACGAAGAAGGTGATCGCGAAGCAGACGAGCGTCCAGATCATCAGGCCCGGGACGACGTCGATCAGAGGTGAAGCTGCGAGGAGCATGAGTGCGATTCCTTCCTGCTAGACGAGGACGTAGGCGAGCAGGCCGCCGATCAGGCCGTAGAAGACGACGGCCTCGGTGAGGGCGAAGCCGAGCCACTGGATGCCCGTGAGCTCGCCGCGCAGCTCGGGCTGGCGGGCGACCGCCTGGATCATCGAGCCGAAGATGTTGCCGATCCCGATCCCGGCGCCGAGCGAGCCGAGACCGATGCCGAGCGCGAGCGCGATCGCCTTGCCGGCGTCGACGTTCGAGGCGGCTTCCTGAGCGAGCAAGTTGAACAACGTTCCTCCTTGGGGTATCTGGCTAATGCTCCGGCTCTATCGCAGAGCCGATGTAGATCGCGGAAAGAGCGGCGAAGATGAAGGCCTGGATCGAGACGACGATCACGACCTCGAAGAGGTAGAAGAGCGTGGCCGCGCCGATCACGAGCGGCGCGATGAAGAGATTGCCGAGCACGAAGATCAGGCCGATGAACGTGAGGATCAGCATGTGGCCCGCGAGCATGTTCGCGTAGAGCCGGATGCTGAGGCTGACGAGCCGCATGAACTGGCCGAGCACCTCGAGCGGCACGATCAGCGGGTACATCACCTTGGGCACGTCCGGGATCCAGCTCTTGACGTACTTGATCGGCCCGTTGTGGCGCACGCCCTCGATATGCGTGAAGACGAACGTCATGAAAGCGAGGGCGAGCGTGACCGAGATCGAGGACGTCGCCGCGTAGAGCGCCAGGGTGGGCAGCTCGAGCCCGAAGAGCTCGAACGTCTCGTTCGAGAGCGGCAGCGGGACGAACGAGATCATGTTCAGCACCCAGATGAAGAGCATCAGCGTCGCCACGTAGGGAAACCAGCGTCCGATCGCCTTCGTGGGCAGGCCCTGCTCGGCGACCTGCGTCTGCGCGATCTCGTAGACCATCTCGCCCACCGCCTGGCGGCGCGCAGGCTCGTTCTTCGAGCCGACCTTGATCCGCATCATTGCGAGCCCGAGCGCGATCGTCACGATCGTCCCGAGGATCAGGTAGGCGACGGCCTTGTTGATCGAGAGGTCGAGCGGGCCGAGATGGATCGGGATCCACTCGCCGACCTCGAAGTCGTGCTCGGGATTGAACTCCTCGCTCTCCTCGGCAGCAGCGAGGGCAACGGCCGGAAGCATCAGGAGCAGGCCGAGGGCGAGCGTGAGGGCCCGTCTAAGCACGCGCTTCTCCGTTGAAGTAGAGCGCGAGCGCGACGGCGAGCTCGAGCGTGTAGGCAAGCGCGTAGAGGAGGACGACGGCGAGCGCGAGCCGCGCGTCCGTTGCTGCGAGCACGAGCACGACAACCATCACCGCGAGCGCTCGAAAGGTCATGCCAAAGCCCATCACTCCTCCGGCGGCGAGGTTACCCGTGCCGAGCTTGAGGTGCGTCAGTAGGGCGGCGAGGAGGCGCGAGGCAGTCCAGAGGACGGCCCCGATCACCCAGCCTCGGAGCGACCAGCCGGCCGCAGCGAAGACGGGGAGTGCGAGCACGATCACCGCCGCACCCGCGATCAGCGGAACCCTCTGGCTGGGCAGCGGCCGCGGGGTGGAGAACGCACCACTCACAGCGCGTGCCCGTAGCGCTTGTAGGTCAGGAAGACGCCGATCGGGATTCCGATGATCGCGCCGGCGAGAAAGCCGTAGGCGCCGTTCCCGAGCAGCCAACCGATCAGCGCCGCGATCCCGATCACTGCGAGGGTCGTCCCGATCAGCGTGGAGCCCGCGCCTGCGAGATTCAGCCCGGGGCGAGAGGTGGGCGGCTCCATCCGCGGCCAGCATACCAGAGCTCTTCCGGACATTGTGACAGCTGAAAGCGCGCTCTTTTGCGGGTTCAATGGCTACTTTGTACGATCCTGCGATGGAGCGACTCGTGCTCGTCCACGGCTCGGTCACGAACGGCGTCACGACCTGGCGCGGCCAGCGGCCACTCGCGGAGCACTACGAACTGCTCGTGCTCGAGCGCCCCGGCTTCCCGCCCGGGCCGCCGGTCGAGCGGGTCGACTTCGAGGAGCACGCCGACTGGGTCGCTGCCCTGCTCGAGCCGGGCGACCACCTCGTCGGGCACAGCTACGGAGGCGTGATCGCCCTGCTCGCGGCGGCGCGCTTCCGAATGCTCGGCTCGCTCGCTCTCCTCGAGCCACCCGCGCTCGACGTCGCCCGCGGCGCGCCGGCGGTGGAGGCGTTCGTCCAGGGCTCGATCGCGCTCTGGGCCGAGGGGCCGAGCGAGCCCGAGGCCTTTCTCCGCGTCTTCCTGCGGGCGGTCGGATCGCCCTTCGACCCGCCCTCCCCGCTCCCGCCCGCCCTCGAGCAGGGCGCGCGGACGCTGATGGTCGAGCGTGCTCCCTGGGAGGCGAGGATCCCGCTGGCCGAGTTGCGGGCTCTCTCGTTCCCGAAGCTCGTCGTCTCGGGCGGCCACCTCCCAGCCTTCGAGCTCGTCTGCGACGTGCTCGAGCGGGAGCTCGGCGCCGAGCGAGCGGTGCTGCCCGGCGCGGGCCATGCAGTCCAGCGTGCGCCCGGCTTCAACGAGTGCCTGCTCGCGTTCCTCGGCTCCGCTTAGGCCGAGCGGCGGTGCCGCGCCGCTTCTTCGATCCGCCGGATGCGCGGGTTCGCGAGCTTGACGATCTCGAGCAGGTAAACGACGTACACCGAGAAGCCGAGCGCGAAAAGGGCGATCGCAGCGAAGCCGATCGTCTCCCAGAGGTGCCATTCGCCGCCTTCCCGGAACGGGATGAAGCGCGTTCCGAGCGCCGCCACCGCAAGCGAGGCACACCAGCCCCACATCGTCACCGTCGCCCGCCGCTGGCTGAAGCCGCGCCGGAGGAAGCGGAAGTGCAGGTGCGACTGGTCTGGCGCCGAGACGCGCTGGCGGTGCTTGAGTCGCCGGGCGACGACGAACGAGGTGTCGAGGATCGGCACCGCGAGGACGAGCAGAGGCAGGAAGAGGACGATCGTGGAGGCCGTCTTGAAGAGCCCCTGAACCGAGATTGCGGCGAGGAGGAAGCCGAGCCCGAGCGCGCCCGAGTCGCCCATGAAGATCCGGGCGGGGAAGAAGTTGTGGCGCAGGAAGCCGAGGCAGGCTCCGGCGACGATCGCCGAGAGGATCGCCGGGTCGGTCTTGCCGAGCGAGAGCGCCAGCACCGCGTAGGTGGCGGCCGAGATCCCGCAGACCCCGGCTGCGAGACCGTCGAGCCCGTCGAGGAAGTTGACCATGTTCATCACCGCGACGAGCCAGAGCATCGTCACGGGCACTCCGATCGTGCTCGAGAGATCGACGGCGCCGAAGACCGGGAAGGTGAAATGGTCGATCCAGACTCCGAAGAAGGGTGGGATCGCGGCTGCGACGATCTGGCCCGCGAGCTTGCGGCCCGGCTTCAGCACCCGGAAGTCGTCGATCGCTCCGACCGTCGTCGCCACCGCCGCGCCGAGGAGGACGCCGCGCGTCTCGCGGCCGAGATCCAGAAAGGCGAGCGCGGGAACGAAGATCCCGAAGAAGATCGCGATCCCGCCGAGGCGAGGGATGGGGTTCAGGTTGAGCCGCCGCTTCTCCGGGACGTCGACGACTCCGAGGAGGCGCGCCATCCCGCCGACCGCAGGCGTCAACAGGATCACGATCACGAGCGCGACCGCGGCCCCGTAGACGACCTCCGGGTTGTCGACGAGCTCCTGGGGCATGGTTCCTTTCTACTTCGTGCCGTAGAGGCGGTCGCCTGCGTCGCCGAGCCCGGGCACGATGTAGCCCTTCTCGTTCAGGCCGCGGTCGATCCCGGCGACCACGACGTGCACCTCGGGGTGCTCGCGGTGGATCCGCTCGATCCCCTCCGGGGCAGCGATCAGCGCGATCAGGCGGATCGAGGTCGCGCCGGCCTCCTTCACCTTCGCGACGGCCGCGGCGGTCGAGTTCCCCGTCGCGAGCATCGGGTCGAGCAGGATCACGTCTCGCTCGGCGATGTCGGCCGGGAGCTTGACGTAGTACTCGACCGGCTCGAGCGTCTCCTCGTCGCGGTAGAGGCCGATGAAGCCGACGCGCGCGCCGGAGATCAGCGAGAGGACGCCGTCGAGCATCCCCATCCCGGCGCGGAGGATCGGGCAGATCGCGACCTTCTTCCCCGAGATCCGCTGTGCCGGCGTCCGCTCGAGCGGCGTCTCGATCTCGACCGTTTCCGTGGCCAGGCTCTTCGTCGCCTCGTAGGTGAGGAGCAGCGTGAGCTCGTTCACGAGCTGGCGGAACATGTGCGTGTTCGTGGTCACGTCCCGGAGGAGGCCGAGCTTGTGCTGGACGAGCGGATGCCTGACCTCGGTGACGTTGCTCATGCGGCCGTCACGACGCGTACGAGCAGTAGCCGCGGAAGCCCTCGTACAGCGGCCGCTTCGCGCAGAGCGCCTCCGCGCGGGCGGCGAGCTCGGTCACGTCGCCGTCTCCGAGCGAGCCGGTGATGATCTTTGCGACCTCGCGGAAGTCGTCCTCGTCGAAGCCGCGCATCGTCGCCGCCGGGGTCCCGATCCGGACGCCGCTCGCGACGGTCGGCGGCCGCTCGTCGAAGGGGACGGTGTTCCGGTTCACGGTCAGCTTGACCTCGTCGAGGCGCTCCTCCGCGTCCTTGCCCGTCCACTCGGTCTTGCGCAGGTCGAGCTGGAGGAGATGCGTGTCGGTGCCGCCCGTGAGGACGTCGAGGCCGCCGGAGATCAGCTCGTCGGAGAGCGCGTCCGCGTTCGCCCGCACCTGGGTCTGGTACTCGCGGAAGGCGTCCGAGGCCGCAATCCGGAAGCAGGCCGCCTTCGCCGCGATCGCGTGCTCGAGAGGGCCGCCCTGCATCCCCGGGAAGACCGCGCGGTCGACCGCCTGCGCGTGCTCCTCCCGGCAGAGGACGAAGCCCGCGCGCGGGCCGGCGAGAGTCTTGTGCGTGGTCGAGGTGACGATGTCGCAATGCTCGACCGGGTTCGGATGGAGGCCCGCAGCGACGAGCCCGGAGAAGTGGGCCATGTCGCACATCAGGAGGGCGCCGACCTCGTCCGCGATCTTCCGGAACTCGGCCGTATCGACGATGCGCGGGTAGGCGGAGCCGCCGCAGACGATCAGCTTCGGACGCTGCTCCTTCGCGATCTCGAGCACCTCGTCGTAATCGACGGTGTCGGTCTCGCGGGAGACGCCGTAGGAGACGATCGAGTACAGCCGCCCGGAGAAGTTGACCTTGAGCCCGTGCGTGAGGTGGCCGCCGTGGTCGAGCCGGAGGCCCATGATCGTGTCGCCGGGCTGGAGCAGCGCGAAGTAGGCGGCCATGTTGGCCTGGGCGCCGGCGTGCGGCTGCACGTTCGCGTGCTCGGCGCCGAAAAGCGCCTTCGCCCGGTCGATCGCGATCTGCTCGATCTCGTCGACGACCTCGCAGCCCCCGTAATAGCGCTTGCCCGGGTAGCCCTCGGCGTACTTGTTCGTCGGCACGGAGCCGACGGCCTCGAGCACGCTCGGCCAGGTGAAGTTCTCGGAGGCGATCAGCTCGATCTGGTTGCGCTGCCGTTCGAGCTCGCGCCCGAGCAGCTCGGCGATCTCGGGGTCGATGTCGGCGAGGCCGGCGGTGGTCAGCTCCCGGAACGACTGCTGTGCGACTGCCATCTGGACGAGCTCCTTCGGTGCGAGGGGGACGCCTTGATCGTACTCCCGGATCAGGATCGCCCGCGCCGCCTGGAGCCCCTCCGCCCCGGTCAACGGGAGAGCGCTGCTGCCACGCGAACCAGAGCCTCGGCCGCCGGCACGGCGCCCTCCCGGAGCACGCGGGGCTCGGCACCGGTGAGGTCGAGCACGGTCGACGGCGTTCCCGGCAGCTCGCCCCCATCGACGAGCGCAGCAGCGGCGCTCCGGATCTGCTTCGACACCTCGGCGAGGGAGCGCGGATCTGGCCCGCCACTCACGTTCGCGCTCGTGGCGGCGAACGCCCCGAGCTCCTGGAGCACCGCACTGCCGCGGCCCGACGGTTCGGGCACTCGCACCCCGATCGTCTCCGGCCGGAGCCCCGTCAGCCAGGAATAGCGGCGCGCGGGGTTCGGGAACACGAGTGTGTACGGGCCTGGAAGGAGCGCGCGTGCGATCGCCTCGGACTGCCCCACGAGCTCGGGCACGCATTCGAGCAGGAGTTCGAGGTCGGCGGCTACGAGCGCGATTGGCTGCTGCACGTCTCTTCCCTTCGCGTCGGCCAGCTTTCGAGCGGGCGCTTCGGAGAGCGCGCTCGCGACGAGGCCGTAGACGGTGTCCAGCGGGAGCACCGCCAGCTCCCCGGCCCGTAGAGCCGCGACCGCCTCCGCCACCGTCGCCATCAGCGCCTCCCCTCGGCCACCCGCTCACGCCCGGCGAGATCACGGGTGACGAGCGCGTCGGCGTAGCCGAGGTCTCCGAGCAGGCCGAGCGTCCCCCCTCCCTGCCCCTCACCGATCTCGAGCACGAGCCAGCCGCCCGGTCTGAGCGCGTCGAGCGCCGCACGGGCCGTCGCCTCCGTGAGCCCGTCACCCACGAGCGCCAGATGCGGCTCGTAGTCGCGGACGTCCGGCATCAGCCCGTCCAGATCGCCGGGCTCGACATAGGGCGGGTTCGAGACGACGAGGTCGTACGGGCCGCCGGGGAGGCCGGTGCGGAGATCGTGGAGGAGGAGCTCGATCGCGATTCCCGTTCGCTCTGCGTTCGAGCGAGCGAGCTCGAGCGCGTCCGCCGAGACGTCGATCGCGGTCACCCGCGCTCCCTCGTGCTCGTCCGCGAGCGCGAGCGCGATCGCCCCCGTTCCCGTGCCGACGTCGAGCACCGCGGGAGCCTCGAGGCCCCGCAACCGGTCGAGACAGCGCTCGACGACGATCTCCGTCTCGGGCCTCGGAATCAGGGCGCGCTCGTCGACCTGCAGCGTCAATCGGCGGAAGCCCCACTCGCCGAGCAGGTAGGCCACCGGCTCGTGCCGTGCGCGACGCGCGACGAGCTCGCGGTAAGCGGCCAGCTCGGCCTCGTTCAGGGGTCGGTCGAAGTCGGTGTAGAGCTCGATCCGGCTTCGGCCGAGCGCGTGAGCGAGCAGGAGCTCGGCGTCCAGGCGGGCGGTCTCGGACGTCTTCCTCAGATGTTCCGTCGCGAGGCGAAGGACCTCGCCCAACGTCATCGGTGGCGCTTCACGCGCCGGCGGTCTCGAACGCCCGGCGGCGATCCTCGGCCTGGAGCGCCTCGGTGAAGTCGTCGAGCCCGCCGGGCAGGACCTTCTCCAGGTTCAGCGTCACCTTGACCCGGTGGTCGGTGACCCTGCTGTCCGGGTAGTTGTAGGTGCGGATCTTCTCCGCCCGCTCGCCCGAGCCGATCTGCGCTTTGCGCGTGGCCGAATGCTCGGCCCGCTGGCGCTCGCGCTCCGCCTCGTAGATCCGGGCCCGGAGCACTCGGAGCGCCTTGGCCTTGTTCTGGAGCTGCGACTTCTCGTCCTGCATCGCGACGACGATCCCGGTCGGAAGGTGGGTGATCCGGACGGCCGAGTCGGTCGTGTTGACGCTCTGGCCACCCGGGCCGGTCGAGCGGTAGACGTCGATCTTGAGGTCGTTCTCCTGAATCTCGACGTCGACCTCCTCCACCTCGGGCATCACGGCCACGGTCGCCGTCGATGTGTGAATCCGGCCCTGGCTCTCGGTCTCGGGGACGCGCTGAACGCGATGGGTACCGCCCTCGTACTTGAACACGGAGTAAGCGCCCTCCCCTTTGACCGCGAAGACGACCTCCTTGAAGCCGCCGGTCTCGCTCTCGTTCGAGCCGAGGATCTCGGTCTTGAAGCCACGCTTCTCCGCGTAGCGCGTCAGCATCTTGAAGACGTCGCCGGCCCAGATCGCGGCCTCGTCGCCACCGACGCCCGAGCGGACCTCGAGGATCACGTCCTTCGCATCGGCGGGGTCGGTCTCGACGAGCGAGAGCTGCAGCTCCTCTTCGAGGCGCGCGACGTCGCTCACGAGGTCGGCGGCGAGCGATGCCAGCTCCGTGTCACCGCGCGCGGCTTCGAGGTCGGCGCTCGCCTGACGCCACTCCTGCGCGAGCTTGTAGGCGCCCTCGAGCTCCTTCAACCGGCGCCCGACCTCCGCCGCTTCCTTGTGGTCGTTGTAGACGGACGGGTCGGACATGCGCGCGCGCACTTCCTCGTAGGAGCGCTCGAGGTCGTCGATCATCTGGTCGATGGCGGCCATGAAACGATGCTAGCCGTGGAGTTCTCGATCCGGCCCGCCCGAAGCGCCGACTCCGCCGCCGCGGCGGCCGTCGTGCGAGCGGTGTACGACGAGCATGGATTCACGTGGGACGAGGACGGCTACCACGCCGATCTCACGGATGTGGAGACCGCGTATCCAGCGTTCTTCGTCGCAGAGCTCGACGACGAGATCGTGGGTACCGCCGCGCTCAGCACCGAGGGGTCGCTCGAGCGGCTCTACGTTCTCGCGCCCGCACGAGGGTCGGGGCTCGGAGCCGGCCTCCTCGAGGCGGTCGCGGCCGAGGCGCGACGGCGGGGCCACCGACAGCTCGAGATCTGGACGGACAAGGTCTTGACCGAGGCGCACCGGCTCTACGAACGAGCGGGAGCGCACCGGGATGGCGAGCGGGTCAACGACGACCCCGACGCGAGCCACGAGTGGCGGTACGTGCTTCCGCTCTGCGGGTGAGCTAGGAGGCGAGCCGTGCGTCGAGCGTGATCTCGCCGACGCCCGCGAGAGCCTGCGAGACGGGGCAGTTCTGCTTCGCATCTTCGGCCGCCGCGACGAAGGCGTCCTCGGCGAGACCGGGTACACGTCCCTCGACGGTGAGCGCGATCTTCGTGATCCCCGTCCCGGGCACGAAGGTGACGTTCGCCGACGTCCGCAGCTGCTCCGGCGGCGTCCCGGCCTTCGCGAGCCCGTTCGCGAACGCCATCGCGAAGCAGGAGGCATGGGCCGCGGCGATCAGCTCCTCGGGGCTCGTCTTTCCGCCCGCAACGTCCTCGGAGCGAGCCGGCCAACTGACGTCGAGCGGCCCGAACGCGCCCGAGCCGACCTCGTCGATCGTGCCCGACCCGGACATCAGGTCGCCCTTCCACGTCACGTTCGCGCGCCGATCCGCCATCTGCTCTCCCTTGTGTGGTCGGTCAGGAATCGAGGTGAGCGCGAACCGTAACGGACGCGCTCGCGCGGACCAGGGCCGAGAAGGGACAGCCTGCGTCGGCGACTGCGACGATCCGCTCGAACTCGGCGGCGTCGATCCCCGGCACGCGCCCGTGCACGTCGACCTCGGAGGCGACGACCTGGTGGCCCTTGCCCTCGACCTCGTCCATGATCACGCGCGCGGTCAGCGAGAGCACCTCGGGCGGGGTTCCGACAGCGGAGAGCTCGCCGGCGACCGACATTCCGAGGCAGCCGGCGTGAGCAGCGGCGAGCAACTCTTCCGGGCTCGTCTCACCGTCCGGGTTCCCGATCCGCGAGGGGAGCGAGAAAGGCACCTCCGCGAACGCGCCCGTGGCGCCCGAGACGTGACCCGTACCGCGGGCGAGGTTGCCCTCCCAGGAGACCTGGGCGCTCCGTTCGATCCGGGGCACGGTTCGTTAGGCCATGACCTCGACCTTGCGCTCCTCCGACGAGAGCTTCCCCTCGCGGGTCAGCACCTCCTGGAGCGCATGGATCGAGACCTCGATCTGGTCGAGCGTGGGCTTGCGCGTGGTCAATCGCTGCAGCCACATCCCGGGGGCGAGCAGCGTCATCAGGACACGGCTTCCCTGATGCTTGCCCGCGAAGCGGATCAGCTCGTAGGCGATCCCGGCGATCACCGGCAGAAGCAGGATCCGGCTCAGGATCAGGTAGTACCAGGCGGGCTGGCCGACGAAGGCGAAGACGAAGATCCCGATCACCATCACCCAGAGCAAGAATGCTGTCCCGCAACGGGGGTGGATCAAGCTGAACTCTTGCACGCGCTCGGGAGTGAGCTCCTCGCCTGCCTCGTAGGCGTTGATCGCCTTGTGCTCGGCGGCGTGGTACTGGAAGACGCGGCGCAGGTCGGGAAGCAGCGAGATCACGGTCAGGTAGAGCAGGAAGATGCAGACCCGGATCACGCCCTCGACGACGACGAACGCGCCGGTCGTGTCGATCGGGAGCCAGCTCGTGATCAGCGCCGGTGTGACCTTGAAGAGCATCAGCGCGAAGCCGATCGCGATCGCGAAGGAGAAGATGATCTGACCGCGCGTGATCTCGGTCTGAACTTCGTCCGACTCCTCGGCGTTCGCGTCCTGGGCCGCATAGTTGGCCGAGATCGCGAGCGCCCGAAAGCCGATCGCGAGCGACTCGCCGAGCGCGATCACGCCGCGGATCACCGGCAGGCGGAAGATCTTGTGGCGCGCCATCGGCGAGCGGATGTCGGTCACGACCTCCGCGATCTGCCCGTTCGGCTTGCGGACGGCGACGGCCCAGATCGACGGGCTGCGCATCATCACGCCTTCGAGGACGGCCTGTCCTCCGATGTTGTTGCTCAAGGCGCGTGCCTCTTCAGGTGACGCTGCCGCGTGCATGGCGTGCGAGGGGCAAGCCAGGCTAGGACGCAGGGAGCGCCGATAGTGGTGACTATCGGCGCGACTGAGGACGACGCATGGCGCCGCTCATCGTGCGCCAGGTGCGCGGTGGGCGTTGCCTGAAGGGGCACTAGCCGCGGCGGGCGCCGCCGGCCTTCTCGAGCCGACGCTGGAAGCGCTCGACGCGACCGCCCTGATCCATCAGCTTCTGCTTGCCCGTGTAGAACGGATGGCACGCCGAACAGATCTCGACGTGCAGATCGGGCTGGGTGGAGCGCGTCTCGAACTCGACGCCGCAGGAGCAACGGACATGCGTGAGGACGTACTCGGGATGAATGCCGGTCTTCATGAGGTGACCAGGATAGCAGAGGCCGTTTCGGCCGCCACGTTGCCGCCAGAGACAACACAGGCTACTGCTTTCCCCTGCACCTTCCCGGAAAGAAGCGCCGCAACCCCTACCGCAGCGGCGGGCTCGCAGGCGAGTTTCGTGCGCGCGTAGAGGAAGCGAAAGGCCTCGTGGATCTCCGCCTCGCTGACGAGGACGCTCTCGACCTCGTAGGAGCGGAGGATCGCGAGCGCGTTCTCTCCGGCGAAGGGGGCCGAGAGCCCGTCGGCGATCGAGACGGGCCGGACGGGAACCGAGTGGCCCGCCGCGAGCCCGTCGTGCACCGCAGTCGATCCTTCCGGCTCTACGGCGATCACGCGGCGGTCGGGCGCGCCGGCGGCGATCCCCGAGACGAGCCCACCTCCACCCGTCGGCACGAGGATCGTCTCGGTCTCGGGCGCGTCCTCGAGCAGCTCCAGCGCGACGGTCCCGGCGCCCGCGAGGACGACCGGGTCGTCGAACGGGTGAACGAGCGTCCGGCCCGTCTCGGCGCTCAGCGCCGCGAGCCGCTCGAACGCTTCGGTCGGATCCGCGGCCTCGAGGTCGACGACGGCGCCGTAGCCGCGGGTGGCCGCGATCTTCGCCGTGCTCGCGCTCGCCCACATGACCACGAGGCAGTCGATCCCCTCCGCCGCCGCGCCCCACGCCAACGCCTGCGCGTGATTGCCCGCCGAGATCCCGATCACCCCGCGCGCCTTCTCCTCCGCCGAGAGAGAGGCGAGCTTGTTGAGGACGCCGCGAACCTTGAACGAGCCCGTCTTCTGGAAGAGCTCGGCCTTGAGCGCGACCCCGGCGCCGAGCGTGCGCGAGGTGAAGGTCGGCGTCCGGTGGACCCGCCCCTCGATCCTCTCGGCCGCGGCGAGCACGTCGTCGTGGGTGAGGAGGACGCCGCCGATGGTGTCGATCCTACGTCTCGCTCATACTGCGCTCGATGGCCGGCCAGGCGACGCTCCTCGTCACGGACGATCTCCGCCGGCCGCGGTTGACTGTCTTCTCCGGCTCCTCCTCGCGCTCCCGCACATCGTCTGGCTCATCCTCTGGACGATCGCGGCCGTCCTGGCGGCGATCGCGAGCTGGGTCGCGACGCTCGTGGCGGGGCAGCCGCCCGAGACGCTCCACCGGTTCCTCTCCGCGTTCACCCGCTACAGCGTCCAGATCGCCGCATACCTGTTCATGGCCGCGAATCCGTACCCCGGCTTCACGGGTGAGCCCGGCTATCCCGTGGAGGCGGAGCTACCCGAGCGCGGCAGGCAGGCGCGCTGGAAGACCGCGCTCCGACCCGTGCTCGCCCTGCCCGCAGTGCTCGTGATGGCCGCGATCGGCTCAGGGGCGATCGGGGGCGGCGGCGGCCGCAGCGGGCGCAGCGGCGAGGCCGACTGGGGCTTCGCCCTCTCCTCCGGAGGGCTCGTCGCCGTCTGCGGCTTCCTGGGCTGGTTCGCGGCGCTCGCGCTCGGGCGGATGCCGAACGGCCTGCGTGACCTCGCCGCCTACGGGATCGGCTACACCGCGCAGACCTACTCCTACCTCCTCCTCCTGACCGACCGCTACCCGAACGCGGATCCGGAGAAGGTGGGACCGGCATGGTCGCTCCCGCCGCACGCGATCGGACTCGAGGTCGGCGACGACGGAACGCGCTCGCGGCTGACCGTCTTCTTCCGCTTCCTGCTCGCCCTGCCCCACTTCGTCTGGCTCGCCCTCTGGAGCGTGGCCGCGATCCTGGCGGCGTTCGTGAACGGGATCCATGCCCTGATCCGCGGTCGCTCCGCCCGTCCCCTCCACCGCTTCCTCGTCGCCTACGTCCGCTATTCGGCCCACGTGACCGCCTTCGTCACGCTCGTCGGTGGCCGCTTCCCGGGCTTCACCGGCGAACCGGGCTACCCCGTGGACGTGACGACCCCAGACCTGGAACGGCAAAGCCGCTGGGTGACGTTCTTCCGCGGAATCCTCGTCCTCCCCGCGTTCCTCGTCTCCGGCGGCTACGCGGGCGCGCTGTTCGTCGTCGGCTTCCTCGGCTGGTTCGCCTCGCTCGTCACCGGACGGATGCCGACGGGCCTGCAGAAGCTCGGAGTCGTCTCGGTGCGCTACCTCGCCCAGACGAACGCCTACTGGCTGATCGTGACCGACGACTACCCCTACGCGAGCCCGGCCCTGCGGCCGCCGGCGGACGAGCCGGAGCTGGAGGTCGAGCCCGAGCTGGATCCCGAGCTCGACGGCCCCGAGCTCGACAGCCCCGAGCTCGACCGCCCCGAGCACGACGGCGGGGTGACCGGCTGAGCAGGGAGCGCCGGGCGCTCGGCGCCCTCGTTCTCCTCGTCCTGGCGGCGGCCTGGGTACTCGCGGCCTGGTCGCTCTGGCAGACCCGGGTGCCGGACGGGCTGCGGCT
>DATLXM010000031.1:0-14221 GCA_035575835.1 Gaiellaceae bacterium | reverse complement strand
CCCTTGGAGATCGTCTCCTTGGTGATCACGCACTTGGAGACGTCCTTGCGGCTCGGCAGCTCGAACATCACGTCGAGGAGCGCGTTCTCGATGATCGAGCGGAGGCCACGGGCGCCCGTCTCGCGCGCGAGCGCCTTGTCGGCGATCTCCCAGAGGGCGTCGTCGCGGAACTCGAGCTCGATCGAGTCGTACCCGAAGAAACGCTGGTACTGGCGCGTGAGCGCGTTCTTCGGCTCGGTCAGGATCTGGACGAGATCCTCGCGGCGGAGCTGGTGGACTGCCGAGATCACGGGGAGCCGGCCGATGAACTCGGGGATCAGGCCGAAGTTGAGCAGGTCCTCGGGCATGACCTGACCGAGCATCTCCTCGCTCTCATCCGCCTTCTTGGAGCGAACGTCGGCGCCGAAGCCGATCGAGTTCTGGCCCACCCGGCGGCCGATGATCTTGTCGAGCCCGGCGAACGCGCCGCCGCAGATGAAGAGGATGTTCGTCGTGTCGATCGAGAGGAACTCCTGGTGGGGATGCTTGCGCCCCCCCTGCGGCGGCACCGAGGCGACGGTTCCCTCGAGGATCTTGAGGAGGGCCTGCTGGACGCCCTCGCCCGAAACGTCGCGCGTGATCGACGGGTTGTCCGCCTTGCGCGCGATCTTGTCGACCTCGTCGATGTAGATGATCCCCGTCTCGGCCTTCTTGATGTCGAAGTCCGCAGCCTGGATCAGCTTGAGAAGGATGTTCTCGACGTCCTCGCCGACGTAGCCGGCCTCGGTGAGCGCGGTCGCGTCGGCGATCGCGAAGGGCACGTTGAGAATCCGCGCGAGCGTCTGCGCGAGGAGCGTCTTGCCGCAGCCCGTGGGGCCGAGCAGGAGGATGTTCGACTTCTGCAGCTCGACGTCGCCGTCCTCCTGGCCCATCCGGACGCGCTTGTAGTGGTTGTAGACCGCGACCGCGAGCGTGCGCTTGGCCTCCTCCTGCGAGACGACGTAGTCGTTCAGCACGGAGTAGATGTCGAGCGGGCGCGGGAGGTTGTCGAGGTCGAGCTGGGTCGGAGTGGTCAGCTCCTCGTCGATGATCTCGTTGCAGAGATCGATGCACTCGTCGCAGATGTAGACCCCGGGGCCCGCGATCAGCTTCTTGACCTGCCGCTGGCTCTTGCCGCAGAAGCTGCAGAGGAGCTGCTCGTTGCCGTCGGATGCTCGGGCCATGTCTCGTTGTACCTCGGATTCGGGGAATCGGCTAGTGCCGCGGGTGCTTAGCGGTGCTCGATGACGCGGTCGATCAGGCCGTACTCGCTCGCCTCTTGCGAGGTCAGGAAGTAGTCGCGCTCCATGTCCTTCGAGATCTTCTCGATCTCTTGATTCGTGTGATGGGCGAGGATCTCCTCCAACCTGCGCTTGAGGGCGATCGTCTCCCGGGCCGCAATCTCGATGTCGGTCGCCTGGCCCTGGAAGCCGCCGGAGACCTGATGGATCAGGATCTTGGCGTTCGGCAGGGCCATCCGCTTCCCTGCAGCACCGCCTCCGAGAATGACCGCTCCCATGCTCATCGCGATCCCGACGCAGATCGTCTGGATGTCGGGCTTGACGAACTGCATGGTGTCGTAGATCGCGAGCCCCGCGTAAACCGAGCCCCCCGGCGAGTTGATGTAGATCGAGATGTCCTTGTCCGGATCCTCCGACTCGAGGTGCAGGAGCTGCGCCACGATCAGGTTCGCGATCTGGTCGTCCACCTGGGTTCCGAGGAAGATGATCCGCTCGTTCAGCAAGCGGGAGTAGATGTCGAACGAGCGCTCGCCGCGCGACGTCTGCTCGATCACCATCGGGATTAACGGGCTCATGCAGGCTCCTTACTACCGGGGGTCCACAACTTCGTCTCTGCTTGGGGCGTTTCCTTGTCGGGAGTCCAGATCGCGTTCCTGGCCTCGGCGACGTCCATCGCGATCGGCTTGACCTCGGCGGCGACGCGGTCGAGTGCCGCGCGAAGACGGATGTCCTCGCGCAGGTCCTCGTGGCGACCCGAGTGCCAGAGCTCTTCGATCATGTTGTCGGCATCTTCCTCCGACTCTTCAGCCTGCTCGCGGATCAGCGCGCGGACCTCGTCGTCGGAGACCTGGATCTCGAGCTTGTCGGCGACCGCCTCGAGCGCGAGCTCGCGGGCGACCGAGAGCGCCGCCTCGGCGGTCATCGCCTCGATCAGCTGCTCGGCCGTGCGGCCGGTCAGCTCGAGGTAGGTCTCGGGCGCGATCCCACGCCGTTCGAGCGAGCGGACGAAGCCGTTCAGGAGCTCGCGGGCCCGCGACTCGACGAGCGGGCCGGCGGGGTTGACCTTCGACTCCCGCACCAGCGAGTCGACGGCGTTCGCGCGGAAGGCGTTGTCGATCTCGGCAGCGAGCTGGTCGCCGAGCCGGCTCTCGATGTCGGCGCGAAGTTCGGCGAGCGTGTCGAACTCGGAGGCGGAGCGCGCCAGCTCGTCGTCGAGCTCCGGCAGCACCTTCTCCTTCACGTCCTTGACGTGGATCTCGACGGACGCGCTCGACTCGTCCGCGAGCTCGTACGTGACGGATTTGGTCTCACCGGCCGAGGCTCCGCGCAGCGCCACCTCGACCTCCTCGACGAGGCGGCCGGCGCCGAGCTCGACGACCGTGTCGCGTTGCTCGTCGCCGTTCGGAGAGATCAGATCCACGACAAGGGTGTCGCCGTTTCGGGCGGGTCGGTCGCCCGCGGGGATCAGCTCGGCGACGGTCTCGCGGAGCGCCTCGAGCTCCTGGTCGACGAGCTCGGCCGGCACCTCCGCCTCGGGCTTGCCGACCTCGAGCGTCGTCCAGTCGACGACCTCGACCTTCGGCTGCACGGGAACGGTCGCCGTGAAGCGCCAGTCCTGCGCATCCTCGGTGGGGAGCTCGTAGTCGAACTGCGGATTCGCGATCGGCCGGATCCGGGCCCGGGCCGCGGCGCTCCAGAACCAACCGGAGATGTGGCTGTCGACGGCCTCGGAGTAGATCCGCTCCTTGCCGAGCCGCTGGACGAGGATCTGCGGCGGAACCTTGCCGGGCCTGAAGCCGGGAATCTTGACGTTGTTCGCGAGGTCCGTGGTCGCGTGCTCGACCGCGTGATGGACGTCGTGCGCCGGCACGTCGACCGTGAGGCGGACGGTGTCGTTCTCGAGCTTCTCGACCGTGGTCTCCACGCAGCCATTCAAGCAGAGGGGGTTCGGCCGGGGTCGTGCCCCACGGGGCCGCGCACGAGCCGACGGCCTGAGTTAGGTTCGCTCGGTGCGCCTCTTCGTCCTCGTCCGCCACGGCCAGTCGGAGCTGAACGTGACCCACCGGGTCAACGGGGATCCAGCCGTTCCGGTCCGACTGACCGAACAGGGAGAGCATGAGGCGGACGGGCTCGCGGCACAGATCGCGAACATCGAGCTCGACCTCTGCGTCCACACCCGGTTCGGGCGCACCCGGCAGACGGCCGAGCGCGCGCTCGCGGGCCGGCCCGTCCCCCGCGAGGAGGTGCGGCTGCTCGACGACATCGACGTGGGCGACCTCGAGGGCGGCACGATCGCCGACTACCGGGCCTGGAAGGCGGAGCACACGCGGGCGGACCGGTTCCCGGGCGGCGAGAGCCTCGACGAGGCCGCGCGCCGCTACGCCGAAGCCTTCGAGCAGCTGCTGGCGCGAGCCGAGGAGCACATCCTCGTCGTCTGCCACGAGATCCCCGTCCGCTATTCGCTGAACGCCGCCGGCGGCTCCGACGACCTCGACGGCCCCGCGCACCAGATCGGCAACTGCATCCCGCACCTCTTCGACGAAGCCGGCCTGCGCCGGGCTGTCGACCGGATCCGCAGGCTCGCTCCCGGGTGAGCTACTCGACGTCCCTGACGTAGGAGAGCCAGCTCGCGTCTGGTCGGTAGCCGAGACGCGTATTGACCGCGAGCATGGCGGCGTTCGTCTCGTCGTTCTGCGTCACGAGGGAGGTGAAGCCTCGCTCGCGGAGCCAGGCGATCGAGGCGAGCTTGGCGAGCCGCGCCAGCCCTCGGCCGCGGTGGGAGCGGAGCGTCCCGGTGAAGCCGTTCGCTGCTCGGCCGCCCTCGAGGTCGATCCGGAGCTCCGCCATCGCCACCGGCCGACCCTTCTGGACGGCGCAGAAGCTGCCCTCGTGCGAGAGGTCCGGCTGGCGCCAGGCCGCGTCGAGCCATTCCTCGAACGGCCAGTTGGTGATCGGCTCGTCGGCCGGCTCGTCCAGCGAGGCTTCGGCGTCGACGGCGTAGACAAGCTCAGGTGCCTCCTCGAACGTCGAGAACGGCTCGAACGTGACGCCGTTGGTCCGCGCGTCCGCGAGCAACGTGAGCTCGGTCTCGTCGACGGCACGCGGGTCGAGGCTCGAGAGTCGCGTCGTCTGCGTGTGGCGAAAGCCGCGTCGCTCGGCGTAGGCGCGCGAGGCCGGAGACTCGGCCCCGTCGCCGAGGATCCGCCTCGCCCCGAGCGCGGCCACGTGGGCCTCCACGGGCTCCCAGAGGGCGGTTCCGAGGCCCCGCCCCGCCCACGCCGGCCGCACGAAGACGTTCACCCAGGCGACGTCGTCGCGATCGCCGTCGGTCTTCAGCCCTGCGCTCGACCAGCCGACGGCCTCGCCTTCGACCTCCACGACCCAGTCCCCGCGGCGCGCGCGCGGGAGCGTCGTCCGCCGGCGGTGCCGGACCCCGCGCTCGGTCGTGACCCATCCGGGCGCGACCTCGCGGATGATCTGTGCGATCGCCGCGTCGTCCTCCGGGCCTCGTTCGCGAATCATCCGTCGACCCTATCGCCGCCACCGACCCATCCCGGCCTCCGGAGCGCGAGGGCGGCGGAGCCGCCCGGCCGGTGGTCGGAGAGGCTCGCCCTCCCGACGTGCCGCTGCTGTCGCGTCGGGAGGGGGAACAGTGCGGAAGCACGGGCCCCCGACCAGAGCGGCTGCAGCGGTGCGAGCCGTCGCCGGAGGCCGGCTCCGCCGGCCGCAGGTGGCGGCGGTCGGGAGCGCGAGATGCGGGCGAGAGGACTTGAACCTCCAAGGGCCGAAGCCCACCGGGACCTAAACCCGGCGCGTCTGCCAGTTCCGCCACGCCCGCGGACGGTTCAAGGATAGAGCCCCGAGGGTACGCCGCCCTAATGAGCGAATCCAGCGATCCCACCTTCACCGATCCGAGCTTCGCCGAGCCGCACGTCGCCGACGGCCCCGCCGAGCGCGAGCGTGAGAGCGAGCAGACCGACGAGACCCGCTACGAGCGGGAACTGAAGTCCGAGGAGGCCGAGCGGCACAGCGCCGTCGAGCGCCTCAAGGCCGAGGGCGACCCCGAGCCCATCGACGGCGAGTAGCTTCCCCACAGTTCAGCCGGCCAAAGGGGATGGCCCCGGGTGGAGTCGAACCACCGCGCGCAGGTTCGAAGCCTGCCGCTCTATCCACTGAGCTACGGGGCCGTGCCGGGTCAGTATGCCCCGAGTAAGCGACGGGCGGCGGTGTCGGGACACCAGGCCGCGAAGCGGGCCCGTCAGGGGTCTTCGCGCTCGAGGATCCGCCCGCGGATCCTCGAGCTGCGGGAAAATTCAGGGGTCTTTGCGCTCCAGGATCCGCGTGAGCGGATCCTGGAACTGCGGGCAAATGCAGGTGGCGGACGGGACTCGAACCCGCGACCACCGGGACCACAACCCGGAGCTCTACCAACTGAGCTACCGCCACCGCGCAGTCTGATTCTAGCGGCGCATCGGCCGAAGATCCGCGGGAGCGAATCGTCGGCCGCGCGAGAGCGTCCGGCTCCCGGCGTGGCAAACGTAAGATCGCGCCTATGCGCCACACGCGCCACGGCTACTGGCTGGAGGAGGCGGGGCCTGTCGAGGCCGCCCCGTCGCTCGCCGGGGACGTGAGCGCGGACGTCGCCGTCGTGGGTGGCGGCTATCTCGGGCTCTGGACCGCGTGGCAACTTGCGGGGTCCGGCGCCTCCGTGGTGATCGTCGAGGCTGAGGTGTCGGGTTACGGGCCGAGCGGTCGGAACGGCGGCTTCGTCAGCTCGCTCTGGGATCAGCTCCCCGGGCTCGTGGCGCGCTTCGGCCAGGAGGAGGCGCTCGCCGTCGGACGGGCGGCCGAGGACGCGGTCCGGTCGATCGAGGCGTGGTGCGCCGAGCAGGACGTCGATGCCTGGTACCGGGCGGCGCCGCAACTCGAGGTCGCGACGACGCACGCGCAGGACGGTGCCTGGACGGAGGTCGCGCGCTCCTGCGCGGCCGCGGGCCTCGACGAGGCGACCGTGCTCGATCGTGCCGCGGTGGAGGCCGTGTGCGCCTCGCCGGTCTTCCGTGGCGGGCTCTCGCTGCGGACGGCGGCGACCGTGCAGCCGGCGCGCCTCGCGCTTGGGCTCCGGCGGCGGCTCCTCGAACGGGGAGTCCGGATCTTCGAGCACTCGCCCGCCCGGATCCGCGAGGGTCGGATCGAGACCGCCGCGGGCCAGGTCCGCGCGGGCTCGATCGTGCTGGCCGCGAACACCGCCACCGGAAGCTTCCCGGGGTTCCGGAACGCGCTCGCCGTCGCCTCGAGCCATATCGTGCTGACGGAGCCGGTGCCTGACGTGCTCGACGAGCTCGGCTGGACGGGGGGCGAGGCCATCGCCGACGCGCGGACGCTCCTCCACTACTTCCGGACCACGCCCGACGGTCGGATCGCGTTCGGCTGGGGTGGCGGCCGGATGGGCTACGGCGCCCGACCGCCTCGGAGCCTCGACCGGGGAGTCGTCGAGCACGCGGCGCGCCAACTCGTCCGGTTCTTCCCACAGCTCGAGGGCCGGCAGATCACGCACGCTTGGGGCGGGCCGATCGACGTCTCCCCCACCCACCTGCCGATCTTCGGCTCGCGCGGGCGTGTCCACCATGGCTTCGGGTTCACCGGAAACGGGGTCGGCCCGAGCTTCCTCGGCGGCCGGATTCTCGCCTCGCTGGCGCTCGACCGGCGTGACGAGTGGACTCGGCTCGGGCTCGTCGAGCCGGCCCCTGCGTCCTTTCCTCCGGAGCCGCTCCGCTACGTCGGCGGCACCGCGATCCGCCGGGCGCTCGTCGCCAAGGATCGGGCCGAGGACGAGGGCGGGCGACCGGGCGGAATCACGCGTCTCGTCGCGGGGCTGCCTCACCGACTCGGCCTCCATCTCCCACGTTGAGCGACTCCAGGACGTCCTCGAGGCGTGCCTCAGGGCCGATCGACTCCGGTGGCTGCGCCGCAAGCGGCGTGCGAGCCAGGGAGGCGTAGGCCTCCGCGAACCCGTCGAAGAGCTCGCGGGGCAGGCCTGCGGCGGCCTGCGTGGCCGCGATCTCGCGCATCTCGCCGACGTAGCGGCCGGCCTTCGTCGTCGCCCTGCCGATCGAGCGGGCGGCACCTTCGAGGAGGTCGGGATACGACTCGCGCAGGTCGTCGAGCACGTGGGGGAGCACACCGTTCGCGCGCGCGGCGAGCAGCGCGTGGGCGAGCAGGCCAACCGTGCCCTTGTAGACCGACGAAGTAGACATCTTCACCGCGGACGCACTCCCCACCTCGGGCCCGACGACGCGTGCGTCGATCCCCGGCCCCACCAGGGCCGCGACCTCGTTGGCGCGCGCGCCGGAGAGATAGATCCTGGTCGAGCCGTCCGGGTGTGGGGGCCCGCCCGAGATCGAGCCGTCCACGAGCTCGAGGCCGCTTCCCGCCAGCTGCTGCGCAAGCGCGCGAGCGGTGGTGGGTGCGATCGCGTTCAGGTCGGCGATCAACGGATCGGCGTCAGCTCGGCGGGCGGCGGCCGCGATGTCCCCTCCGACGGACGCTGCGTGCTCCGGCGGGACGATCGAGATCACGAGATCGGAGAGCCGGACGACTTCGTCGAGGTCCGGGAGCAGCTCGAGGCCGTGCGCGAGCTCCCTCGTGCGGGCGCTGCGCCCAGCCACGGTCGCGACGACCCGGGCGCCCCCGGCTGCGTAGGCGCGCCCGACGGCGCTCCCCATCGCCCCGGGGCTGACGATTCCGATCGTGGTCCCGGCCATCAGGTGCGCCCGGGAGGATTCGAACCTCCGACCCACGGCTTAGAAGGCCGTCGCTCTGTCCACTGAGCTACGGGCGCCCGCGTGGACAGCGTACCGCCGTCCGGCTCTAGCCTCTGACGCCGAACTCCGTGGTGATGATCGTGACGTCGCGGTTCCCGAAGACGCCAGGGGCGTTCGTGACGGCGACGGCCGAGAGGCCGACCTCGCGCCAGCGCGCGGTCAGGATGTTCTTCCGGTGGCCGGGGCTCGCATCCAGAGGCGGATCGCCTCGGCGGCGTCGAGGGTCGGCGAGGCCCAGAGGAGGTTCTCGCCCACCGACCAGTTGCTGTACCCCTTGGCGCCGTAGAAGCGCTTGACGCGCTCCCAGAACTGGGCGCCGTTCCGCGAGTCGTGACCGAAGAAGCCGTGCTGGCCCATCGTGCGCGAGTGGAAGTCGGCGGCGGCGCCGAGCGAGGGGGCGAGCCGGAGGGGGGCGAGTCCGTGCTGGCGGCGAACCGCGTTCAGCTCGACGAGGATCTCGCTCTCGAGCACGTTGACCGCGGAGATGGAACGCGCGGGGGAGCCGGCGGCCGTTGCCCCGGTCGAGCCGAGCGTGAGCGCGACCAGAACGGTGAGGAGGGCGACGACGGCAGAAAGGCTCTTTCGCACATCAGGATAATCGTCAATGAAACTGCTTAAAACATCATCCGAAAGGACTAAATTTGTACGCAGTATTGATAACGGTTGTGCGCAACACTGGTACGACTTTCAAGCCGTGTTCGGAGAATTAGGGCTCTGGTAGAGCCACTCCGGGTGGCCGCTCGACGAGCTGCGAGCGTCGATTCCGGAGAAAGTCGACGAGGAGGACCTGGAGAGTTCCGGCCACCGGGATCGCCGCGAGCGCCCCGATCACTCCGGCGAGCTCCGCCCCGATCAGGACGGCAATCAGCACGGCCAGGGGCGAGAGCTGCACGGTCCGGCCGTAGACGACCGGCTGGAGCACGTGGTTCTCGAGCTGCTGATAGATCACGAAGAAGATGAGGACGATGATCCCCGAGGTCGTCGAGTCGAGGAACGCGACCGTCGTGACGATGATCGCCGCGATCGTCGCGCCGGCGAGCGGGATCAGGTCGAGGATCGCGACGAGCAGGCCGAGCGCGATCGCGAAGGGAACGCCGACGAGCAGCAGCACGACCGTCGAGACGACACCTGCGATCAGGCTGATCGTCAGGTTCCCTGTGACGTAGCCGCCGATCGTGCGGTAGATGTCGTGGCCGACGGCCCGCCAGCGGGGCTGCGACTCGTCGGGAAGCAGGCCGTACCCGCGCTCGACCCACGCCGGCCCCTCGAGCAGCATGAACAGCGTCAGGAACGCGATCGTGACGACGGCGACGACTGCGCCGACGACGCTCTTCGTCACGGCGAGCGCGGTGCCGGAGATCCCGAACGCCTTCGTCGCGCCCCCGTCCTGAACCGCCTCGCGGACACGCTCGGTGATCCCGTACTCGCGCTCGAGGAAGCCGAGCCGACCACGGCCGCTCGTCAGGTCCTGCACGTAGCCGGGGACGGCGTCGACGAAGTTGTTCACCTGGTCGACGAGGATCGGGATGAAGGTGGCGCCGAGCGCGGCGATCACCGCGAGCGCCCCGAGATAGGTGATCATCACCGCGAGCCCGCGACGGCGGACGCCGTGGGCTCCGAGCCACTCCACGGCCGGATTCAAAGCCGTCGCGAGGAACAGCGCGATCAGGATCCAGATCAGGACACCTCGTGCGACCTGGACGACCTGGATCAGCACGACCGCGGCCAGGATGATCCCGAGCACGATCAGGATCGCGCGCGGGCGGAAGCGGACGAGGCGCTCCTCCATGCGGCGACGATACGCGCGGCATCGGATGTTTCGGGCGCGGACCGCTCCGGGCATCTCACGGCCGTGAGCCTGCGCGGGAATCCGATTCACGAGACGGCGACACTGCCGGACGGGCGCGAGGTGAGGATCGATGTCGGCGTGCTCCGCGACGGCTACATCAAGGAGCGCACGAGCACCGTGACCGTCGAGCTCCACGAAGGTGAGATCGTCCTGGCCTCACTCAGTACGGTGCTCGAGCCCGAGCAGGGCTCCGAAGCGCGGGCCCTGGCGCGTGAGATCAAGGCCGGCCTCGCTTCCGGCGACCTCGAGCCGACCGCAGGCTCGATCGAACGCCTCGCCGACCAGCCCCGGAGCGAGACCTCGGACTAGCGAGCCTTGAGGACGAGCGGCCCGCAGGGCAGGCCGGTCTCCTCGCGCACGAGCTTCCCGGCCGAGTCCTTCGGCGTCACGGTCAGCGTCGAGCCGGTTACGCGCACCTGCGCGTAGCTGTAGACATCGGCCGCAGCACAGATCATCCCGGGGCCCCGCGGCGGCGGCGGCTTGTAGAAGAGGTTGACGATCGCGGAGCCGAAGCCGGCGCGTCCGAGCGTCTCGTCCACTTCGACGTTCTGCGTCTTGGTCGCAACCGGGCCGGTCACGAACTCGAAGATCCCCGTCCCGACCGGCCCACCCGGCTCGAGCGTCTTCAGGCGAACCTCGTTGACGAAGTTCGCGTGCGTGTCGGTCGTCAGAAAGACGACGTTGCGCACGTTCGCCTGGAGGAAGCGGAGCAGCCGCTCGCGCTCGGCGGCGTAGCCCTCCCAGCGGTCGTAGGGGAGCGCGTAGAACTGCTGGATCGGGACCTCGTTGACGACGACCTTCCAGGTCGCCTTCGAGGCCGCGATCGCGGCCGTGAAGCGCGCGTACTGGCGCGCGCCGAGCATCGTGCGCGACCCGTTCTCGATCGCTTCGAGGCACCCCGCGGGCACGGGGTTTGCGAGCGTGGGCGCGAGCGCCGCGAAGGCGCCTCGAACCGGCACCGGAGCCGTCGGAGCCAGGTCGTTGGCGCCGGCGTTCAGGCAGACACCGCCGGCGCTCGCCTTCGCACTCCGGAAGGAGCGCTCGTCGAGGAAGAAGAGCTCGAGGTGCTTGCCCCAGCGGAAGCTCCGGTAGAGGCCGTTCGCCGGGCTGTAGGAGACCGGGGAGTAATCGCGGAAAGCCTGGACGCCGGCGGCGTAGATCGCCTGCCCGTGCTCGGCGAGGGTGAAGTCGTTGATGAACTCGTGGTCGTCCCAGTGGGTGTAGAGACCCGCAGCCCGGCGCAGGTTGCGCAGGTGCCCGTAGCCGAGGTTCTGCCGGTATTTCGCCCATTTCGCCGTCACGGTGAGCGCCGGCGGGAGTCCGGAGATCTCGCTGTCGGAGTAGATCGTGTCCCCGAGGTTGATGTTGAAGTCGTTCCGCTCCGCGGCCATCCGGCCGTAGACCCCGAAGAGGTTGTAGGCGGGCTTCCCGGTCTTCGGGTCGAGGGCTCCGTCAGCGTCGCCGGAGACGGCGAAGCGAATCGTCGCGGGCGCGCTCGGCGTGGGCGCGGTGCGGAACTCGCCGGCGCTGACGATCCGGCTCTTCCCGGACGGAACGGAGAAGACGTAGAAGTACCGCGTCGCCGCCCTGAGCCCGAAGACGCGCCGCTGAATCGTCAGGTTCCGCGCCGCCGTCGGCCGGAGGTTGATCCGGACGACCGGCATCGCGGTCGTGGCGCTGCGGACGTCGAGCCGCACCGGCCCGGTGGACGCCGCACGCGTCCAGACGACCGCCGAGCCCGAAGTGATCTCGCCTGCCGCGACTCCGAGCGGGAACGAGTTGCCTTTCGCCTCCGCGACGACTGGGAGCGCTAGGGCTACGAGCGCGGCGAGGAGGGCGATGCGCACGGAGAGAGCCTAACGCGAGCGAGAGCCGGTGGCGGGAATCGAACCCGCGTGGCCAGCTTGGAAGGCTGGAGCTCTACCATTGAGCTACACCGGCGCAGCGTGACGTAGCGTAGCCCGGTGGATCCGTACGCGTGGTCGTGGAACCCGGAGGCGCTCGTCGTCGTCTCGGCGCTCTCGATCGGCTACTTCCTCCTGACCCGGAGACGCCCACCGGGGCGCTGGCGCAGCGCCAGCTTCGTCGCCTCGATGGTGCTGCTGCTCGCCGTCACGGTCACCCCCGTGGAAACGATCGGGCTCAACTACCTCCTCTCGATCCACCTGCTCCAGAACGTCGTCCTCGCCGAGTGGGCGCCCGCACTCTTCGCGCTCGCGATCCCCGCCGCCCTCGCAGCGATCGTTCCCCGGGTGCCTCCGGTCCCGGCGCTCGCGCTCTGGCTCGCCAACTACGCGGTCTGGCACATCCCGGTCGTCTACGACACGGCACTCCGGAATCCGCACTCGCTCCTCCACCTCGAGCACGCCCTCTACTTCGCGACCGGAGTCCTCCTCTGGTGGCCGATCGTGCACGGCAGACACTCGCCCGGGTTCAAGGCGGGATACCTCTTCGCCGCCTTCGCTCTCGCAAGTCCGATCGGGCTCCTGCTCGCCCTGATCCCCGATGCGATCTACGACTTCTACGTCGACGCCCCGGAGCGGCTCTGGGGACTCTCGCCGATCACGGATCAGCAGATCGCGGGCGTGACCATGTCGCTCGAGCAGGCGTTCGTCTTCTTCGCCGCCTTCGCCCTCTACTTTGCCCGCTTCTTCCGGGAGCAGGACGCCGTCCGCTAGCACGAGTCGGGGCGGCCGGATTCGAACCGGCGACTTCTCGCTCCCAAAGCGAGCGCGCTACCAGGCTGCGCCACGCCCCGTCCGCCCGAGTGTATTCGGGGGGCGCTGATAGCGTCGCCCGCCGTGGCTGACGTCGCCTACATCCCAGGGGAGCCCGGCCGCATCCGCCGGCCGCTCGTCGGCTACGCGATGGTGATCTCGGCGGCGCTCCTCTTCGCGCTCAACGGGACTGTCTCCAAGGTCGTTCTCTCCTCGGGCCTCTCCTCGCTCGAGCTGACGCAGGTGCGGGCGACCGGCGCTTTCGTCGGGTTCGCGCTCGCGCTGCTGCTCACGCGCCGGACGTCCCTTCGCGTGCGGCTACGCGAGCTGCCCTACCTGGTCGTCTTCGGGATCGCCGGGGTCGCTTTCGTCCAGTGGCTCTACTTCGTCTCGATCCAGCGGCTCCCGATCGGGATCGCTCTCCTGCTCGAGTACCTGGCCCCGATCGGGATCGCGCTCTATGCCCGCACGTTCCTGCACGAGCCGGTGCGCCGGCGGATCTGGCTGGCGTTGGCGCTCGCGCTCGTGGGGCTCGCATTCGTCGTCGAGGTGTGGAGCGGGCTCGCGCTCGACGGGATCGGCGTCGCGGCCGCGCTCTCGGCTGCCGTCGCGTACGCGATCTACGTCCTCATGGCCGAGCACGCCGTCAAGCAGCGCGACCCGGCGTCGCTCCTCGCCTACGGGTTCCTGTTCGCGGCACTCTTCTGGGCGGTCGTGCGCCCGCCCTGGCACTTTCCCGGGGGCAGGGTGAACGACGACGTCTCGCTCCTCGGCCACCTCTCGAGCTGGTCGGCCCCGGTCTGGCTCCTACTCCTCTTCGTGGTCGTCGGCGGGACGATGGTCACGTTCCTCCTCGTGACCGCTGCGCTCCGCCACATCTCGGCCACGAGGGTCGGGATCGTGGCGATGCTCGAGCCCGTCGCGGCGAGCGTCGTCGCCTTTCTCTGGCTGGGCGAGTCGTTCGGCCCCGCCCAGCTCGTGGGCGGCTCGATCGTCCTCGCAGGGATCGTGCTCGCCCAGACCGCGCGCTGACCGACATCCCCCGAATGGGGGATAGCCGCCGTCTGGCAGATCCGTCACCCTGCGCATCTATGTTGATTAAAAAGCAGGTTCGTATTGTTTTCAGCGTAGTTTTTTCGCTTCTTGCGGTCGCGCTCAGCGGATCTGCGGCCCAGGCGGCCTCGCTCTCTTCGAGTGAGAGTTCCATCCTCGGCCAGGTCAACGCCGTGCGCGCGGCCCACGGCTTGAGCCCGCTCGCCGTCGACGCCAAGCTCGTGCGCGCGGCGCGCGACCACTCCGCCCGCCTGATCCGCGCCAACACCTTCACGCATGGTGCCCTCCACGCCCGGCTCGGCGCCTACGGTGTCCGCGGGCCGCTCTTCGGTGAGAACCTCGCCTGGGGCACCGGCTCCCTCGCCTCGGCCAGGTCGATCGTGCAGACCTGGATGGCGAGCCCGGGTCATCGCGCGAACCTGCTCCGCCCCGGCTTCCGGCGGATCGGGATCGGCGCCCGGGTCGGCTCGTTCCTCGGCTACGGCGGCGCAACCGTCGTCACGGCCGACTTCGCCGGGC
>DATLXM010000030.1:0-9818 GCA_035575835.1 Gaiellaceae bacterium | reverse complement strand
TACAACAAGCTCCAGCGCGAGCTCGCGCACCTCGAGCGGCGGCTCGACAAGCGCGCCCAGGCCGAGGAGCGAAAGAAGTGGGCGAAGGTCGGCGCGGAGGCGCGCGCGAACATGCGGATGAAGGGGATGCGCTGATCACGGGGTCGTGAGCTTCACGGGGTGATGAGGTTCGTCGCGCCGGGCGTCGCCGTGGTCGTGAAGGCCCAGTCGGAGGCCGCGTCTCCTGTATCCCGGCCGTCCGGTCGCCGCACGAGCGAGCCGGCGGTGACGTCGGAGTCGGCGACGTTCGACGGCAGAGCCGTTCCTTCCACGAGCGAGAAGGAGCCTGAGCCGATGAGCCCCTGTTCGATCGGGCCTTCGTAGGCGAGTGCGTCGACGATCGCCTGCGTCTGGGTGTCGAAGAGAGCGACGCCGTCGGGCGAGCCGTTCTGCGGGTCGACGAAGACGACCCGGTAGCCGCCGGGCGGGATCGACCCCGAGAGCAGGATGCGCCCGTACTCCCGGCTCTCCACACCGTCCACGAGGCTCAGCGCGAGCCCCGTGAGATCGGCGGCGTCGACCCCGTTGTTCCGCAACTCGACGAACCCGCCCGAGTCGATCCCGGGCTGGTCGTAGTCGATCTCGTTGACGACGACCGGCGGGAGCGCCTCCGCGAGCCCCGCGCACCGGAACGTGATCACACCGGTGAGGTCGGCGCGAACGACGACGACACCGACCTGCCCGGAGGTGAGCGTGCAGGGTGTACCGCGCAGATCGGTGATCCGGGCGAGCGCTCCGGCCGGGCCTTCCGGCCCCTGAGCCCCGGCTGCTCCGGGCTTTCCGTTTGCTCCGGCGGACCCGGCTGCCCCGGGCGCTCCAGTGGCTCCAGCCGCGCCGGCGGGACCGGGCGGGCCGCTCGGGCCCTTCACGTTCCACTGGAGCGGCGTTTCGCCCGTCTTGCAGCCGAGGCCGGCCGACGGGACGCGCAGGGCGCCAGACGAGGAGCTGCGGCAAGCGGCGATCACCGTGTCGTCGACCGCGATGCCAATCGCGGCAGCGGCTCCCCCACCTACGGCGAGCGCCAGTGCGGCGGCGGCAGCGAGGCGGAGCGTCCGCCCGCGAAGTCCGTGTCTCATCGATCCTCCTGAATGTGTGGGAGCACCCTGGATAGCCGCCGCACGGCGAACCGCGAAAGTGGCCGGAAAAGACAGTCACCGTCCCGAAGGACAGTTCTGCGTGGGTCTTGGCACACAACTGACACACATCCGTGACGCCTCCCTATCCTCCTCGGATCGAACTTCGCTTCCAGCACTCCGATCCGCGCGGCGATCTCTCAGCCGTGCGACTGGCGCACGAACTCGGCGACCGCCTGCCCTGGGAGCTGAGTCGCCGCGGCAAGAGCTGGGAGCTGCGCGCGCCGGCACCGGAGGTCGCCCGCTTCGAGTATCAGCTCGAGCTCGTTCGCGCCGAGAGCGGCAGCGAATGGGTCGTGGACGAGGCGAACCCGCTCCGGGCGAGCGGCCCCTGGGGCGACAAGTCCGTGATCGAGCTCCCGGGCTACGAGCCTCCGGACTGGCTCGACGCCGAACCGGTGGGCTCCCTCGAGGAAACGACGATCCCGAGCCGGATCCTGCACGCGGAGGTCCCCGCGCTCCTCTGGGCCCATCCCGACGCCGGCCCGGAGAGCCCACTCCTCGTCGCCCACGACGGACCGGAATATGCCGAGCACTCCTCGCTCCTCACCCTGCTCGGGCAGCTGCCACCCCTGCGGGCAGCGCTCCTCGGCCCGCTCGACCGCAACGAGAGCTATTCCGCCTCGGCCCGCTACGCGCGAGCGCTCGTCGACGAGATCCTGCCCGCGCTCGGCTCGGCGCCCCGCGTGCTCGGGATGGGCGCGAGCCTCGGCGCACTCGCAATGCTCCATGCCCAGCGCCGCCATCCGGAGAGCTTCGACGCGCTCTTCCTCCAATCCGGCAGCTTCTTCCGCCGCCGCGACCGGCACGAGGCCGGCTTCTCGCGCTTCGAGCGGATCAGCCGCTTCATGGGCACCACGTTGACCCGCAAGCCCGAGCGGCCGATTCCGGTCACGATCGCCTGCGGCACGGTCGAGGACAACTTCGCCTCCAACCTCGCGCTCTCCGCCGCGTTGCGCCGTCAGGGCTATGACGTTCGGTTCCACGAGTTCCGCGACGGGCACAACTGGGTTGCTTGGCGCGACTCCTTTCACCCGCACCTGCTCCGGTTGCTCCAGAGGACGTGACATGAGCCGCCGCCATGTCTCGCTCTGGTCACCCGCGATCGGCGCCGAGGGAGGTCTGCTGGCGTACGGCCACTACGGCCGGCCGCTGCTCGCCTTTGCCTCGCAGCAGGGGAACAGCCGGCAGTACGAGGAGCGCGGGATGATCGAGGCGCTCGCCGGCCCCCTCGAAGCCGGGCTCGTCAAGGTCTACGCGGTCGACAGCTTCGACTCCGAGAGCTGGTACCGCGAAGATCTGCCGCTCGAGGCGCGCGCGCAGCTCCATACGCGCTACGAGGACTGGATCCTGAATCAGGTCGTCCCGTGGATCCAGGCGGACTCGCACAATGCGGAGATCGCGGTCACCGGCGTCAGCTTCGGCGCCTATCACGCGGCCAACTTCGCGCTCAAGCACGCGCACGTCTTCCCGCTCGCCCTCTGCCAGAGCGGCGTCTACGACGTCTCGGTCGTGGCGGGCGGCGCTCGCGGCGACGCCGTCTTCTTCAACAACCCGGCCGACTACGTGGTCTCCCTGGAAGGCGAGCACCTCGATTGGCTGCGCGCTCACGTGAACCTCGTCCTCGTCTGCGGGCAGGGCGAATGGGAGGACACGACCGGAGCGCTCGAGAGCACACGCCGGTTCGCGGCACTCCTCGGCGAGAAGGGGATCCGCCACGAGCTCGACGTCTGGGGGCACGACGTTCCGCACGACTGGCCGGCATGGCGCGCGCAGATCGCTCATCATTTGCCCCGGTTCGTATGAGCTCTCGGCGACATCTGATCGGCCTCCTCCTCGGCACCGAGGAGGACTGGCCGACGGCCTTCGAGCACCTGCTCGGGACGCTCGGGCCGATCTCCTACGGCGGCGAGAAGCACGAACTGAGCGCCGAACGGATCACGAACGAGCCGTTCGACCTTCGCTACCGGCCGCGCTACGACCTCGTGATCGACCGCCTCGGCTGGTGGTACACGGTTCCGCGCGAGTGGCTGAAGAAGGTCTCGCTGATGGACGACGTCTACCTGCTGAACAACCCGTTCACGTTCCAGGCGATGGAGAAGCACTCGGCCTACTGCGCGATGATGCGACTCGGGCTGAACGTTCCGGCGACCTGGCTGATCCCGCACAAGAACCCGCCCGAGAACGAACGCTTCCAGTCGACGGCGGAGCGTTACAACCAGCCGTTCGACCTCGAGGAGATCGCGGCGCAGGTCGGGTACCCGCTCTACATGAAGCCCTTCGACGGGGGCCAGTGGGTCGGGGTGACGCGGATCCGCGACGCAGCCGAGCTCCACGCCGTCTACGACACCTCCGGCGAGCGGCTGATGCACCTCCAGGCGTCGGTCGAGAACTTCGACGTCTTCGCCCGCAGCCTCTCGATCGGCGCCGAGACCATGGTCATGCACTTCGAGCCCGACCGGCCGATGTACGACCGCTACCAGGTGGACCACGACTTCCTCAGCCCCGAGCTCGGCGACGAAGTGGTCGCGATCAGCAAGCTCGTGAACGCGTTCTTCCGCTGGGAGTTCAACTCCTGCGAGACGATCGTCAAGGACGGCGTCACCTACCCGATCGACTACGCGAACGCATCCCCGGACGTGGCCGTGACGAGCCTGCACTACTACTTCCCGTGGGCGATCCGCTCGCTCGTCCGCTGGAGCGCGTTTTGCACGGTCACCGGCCGCCCCATGCGGATCAACCAGGGGACGCGCGACTACTTCGAGATCGGCGACCGCGAGGATCTCACCTACGCTGAGAAGCTCGTCGAGTACCGTCGGCTCGCGGACGACTACTTCCAGACCGAGGAGTACGAGGCCTTCTGCGCCGAGCACCTCCCGCATCTGGACGAGGCGCTGCACGACTACATCGCCGGGCCGGACTTCGATCGACTCCTCGTCGAGACGGTGCACGCGACGTTCCCGCTGCACGAGCAGGAGCACTTCGTTGCCCACTACCGCGGTCTCCTGGCCGCGTGGGCAGGAGATCAAGCTTAGTGGCGTAGTACGGTAGTTCGATGCGACTGTCCCGTCGGCTGGCCCCGAGCCTCGTCGGCCTGCTCGCGGTCGCCGCCCTTCTCCTCGGGTTCGGCGGAACCGGGCCGGGGGAGCGGCCACCACTCCGCGTCCTGTTCGTCCGGAACAGCCTGACCGTGTCCAACGACCTGCCCGCGATGGTCGTCGGGGACGTATCTCGCCGCGCTGACCGTCTATGCGGGCCTGACGAAGACCTCACCGGTCGGGCTGCCCCGGACGGTCGAGGCGGGAAGCGTCAAGGTGTCGCTGACCGCCCGGGTGGCGAGGACGCTGCAGCTCTCCGCTGCGGAGGCGCTCGCCCGGGGTGAGCGGCTAGGGGAACCGGGCGCTTCCCGGCGCGAGATCCAGACGGCCTCTGTCACGGCATTCTCGCGGGACGAGGTACTCCGGGGCCGACCGTGCGGTGGTGGCGTTGTCCGCGAGCTGCTGGCGCATCATCCGGGCCGCCGTCCGCTCCGAAAGCCCGAGCCGTTGGCCGAGCTCGACCCCGCTCTGGAACGCGTAACAGTTCACGACGCCTTCGTCGGTCTCGCCTCGGAGGTGCCAGGCCTCGTGCGCCAGAACCGCGATTGCCCGGGCGGTCTGGCTGAAGGCGCCCTCGTCGTCCTCGAACGCGAGTCGATGGAGCCGGTAGCAGAGCTCCGGGGTCAGAAAGGCGTTCGTGCCGCCGACTTCCGCGAGACCATCCGCGTGCTGAACGATTCCGACCGCCTCGCCTTCGGCGTCGCAGTGGACGCGCGCCGGGTGCCCGGCGATCCGCCCGGCCTCCGAGGAAAGGAGCGCTTGCGTCCCGTCCTGGTCGGCCTGGTCGAGCCCGCGCCAGCCGCGATCCGGGACGAGCACGAAGAGGATGACGCCGAGGGCGGCGAGGACGGCGACGCCTTCGAACAGCGGAAGCAGGCGGCGACCGGGCGCGGGCGCTTCCCACGGCTCCTCCGGCTCTCCCTCCTCCGGCTCTCCCTCCTCCGGCTCTCCCTCCTCGGGCTCGATCTCAGCAGGCAGCCAGACGTCCCGTCCGTCGACCTGGACGATCACGGGCTCCAGCCACTCCTCGCCGCCGAGGTCGGCGAGGTCGGTCTCCTGCGGGCTGCGACCTCGCGGGGAGCGGGGAGCGCCGCGCTCGCGGAGGCCCGCGACGAGGAAGTTGAGCTCGAGCGCGGCGAAAGCGAGGAACGGGAGCCAGAGCGGAATCGCCCGCTGCAGCGCCGGGACGAAGAACCAGACCACGATCGCCGCCAACGCTGCGATCCGTAGGCGCCGCGTCACCGCACCCACGCTACCGGGTGCTCATATGCTCGGACGGTGATCGGCGTCTTTGGCGGCTCGGGGTTCTACGACTTTCTCGACGAGGTCGAGGAGGTCGTGATCGAGACGCCCTACGGCGCGACCTCGGCGCCGTTCGCCGTCGGCGAGCTCGAGGGGCAACGGGTCGCGTTCATGCCCAGGCACGGCTCGCGGCACGAGCTCCCGCCGGCCCAGATCCCCTACCGCGCGAACCTCTGGGCGATGCGCGATCTGGGTGTCCGCCGGATCGTCGGGCCCGCCGCGTGCGGCTCCCTCCGCACCGACCTCGCCCCGGGCGACTTCGTCGTCTGCGACCAGTTTGTCGACCGGACGAGCGGCCGAGCCGACACCTTCTACGAAGGGCCGGAGACGACCCACGTCGCGGCTGCGGAACCCTTCTGCCCCGGCCTGCGCGAGCAACTCGTCACGACGGCGCGCGAGCTCGGGATCACCGTCCACGACGGGGGTACTGCGGTCGTGATCCAGGGCCCGCGCTTCTCGACCCGCGCCGAGTCGGAGTGGTTCGGTGCGCAGGGCTGGGATGTCGTCAACATGACCGCCTATCCCGAGGCGTGGCTCGCTCGCGAGCTCGAGCTCTGCTACGCGAACGTCTCGATGATCACCGACTACGACGCGGGCGCCGGGGGGCACGAGCCCGTCTCGGCGGACGCGGTGGTGAAGGTCTTCGGCGAGAACCTCGAGAAACTTCGTACGCTGCTTTTCGCCGTGATCCCGAGGATCGAGCCACAGCCCGACGACGTCTGTGCGACGGCGCTCCGGGGCGCGAGGATCTAGTGGATCTCCTGGCGGCTTCGGGTTTCCCGGGCTGGCTGCGCGCGACGCATCTCTTGAACGTCCTCTTCCTGACCCTGCTCGTGCGGAGCGGGCTCGAGATCCTGAGCTCGTTCCCGAAGCTCTACTGGAACGACCACTGCGCCAGGGGTACCGAGGTGCTGAAGCTGACGCGCAAGCCCGTGCCGACCGGGCGCCTGGTGATCGCACTCGAGGAGGAGGAGCGGTGGTCACCGCTCCTCGCTCTGCCTGGCCGGCGGAACCTCGGGCTCGGGCGGCACTGGCACTTCGCGTCCGTGCTCGTGTGGATCGCGACCGGCGCCGTCTACGTCGTCCTGCTCTTCGCGGCCGGCGAGTGGCGCCGGCTCGTCCCCTCGTCGTGGTCAATCGTTCCGGACGCGCTCGACGCCGCGCTCACGTACCTCAGCTTCGATATCCCTGCCCCGGGCGAGCCGTACAACGCGCTCCAGCAGCTCGCGTACTTCTCGATCGTCTTCGGGCTCGCGCCGTTGACGATCGCGTCGGGCGCGGCGATGTCGCCGGCGCTGATCGGCCGCTTCCCGGGCTTCGTGCGCCTGTTCGGCGGCAAGCAACGCGCCCGCACGATCCACTTCGCCTGCCTCGCCGCCTTCGTCCTCTTCACGATCGCGCACACCGCGCTCGTCGCCCTGCACGGCCTGCGGGGGCGGCTCGGCGAGATCATGCTCGGTGCGGCCGACGCCGAGCACGCGGTCCTGGTCGCGCTCGTGGCGCTGGCGGCGATCGTGGCGCTGAACGTCGTCGCGACGGTGGGGTCGCTCCGCAGGCCGCGCGGCGCCCAGCGCGCGCTCGACGTGCTCGTCGCGCCCCTCCAGCAGGCGCTGTCCCGAGCGCTCGTCTCGCGGCAGCGCTACGACCGGGCGGCGGTCACTCCGCACCACCGCATCAACGGGTTCCCGCCGAAGGGAGACCCGTACGAGCGCCTGCGCGCAGACTCGTTCGCCTCTTGGCAGCTCGAGGTCGGCGGTCTCGTCGAGCGCCCCCTCAACCTCGGCCTCGACGAGCTGCGCCGGCTCGAGCCGAGTACGCAAGTCGTGACGCACAACTGCATCCAGGGCTGGACGGGCATCGCCGAGTGGACCGGGGTGCCGCTGGCCCGCATCCTCGAGCTCTGCGGCCCGCTGCCCGCCGCGCGCTTCGTGGTCTTCCATGCGCTCGACGACAAGGCCGACACGCCGGACGAGGTCGAGCCGGGAGCCGGTCTCTTCTACGAGACGATCGCGCTCGCCGTCGCCCGGCATCCGCAAGCCCTCCTGGCCTACGAGATGAACGGCGCGCCGCTCGCGGTCGAGCACGGCGCGCCGCTGCGGCTCCGGCTCGAGAACCAGCTCGGCTTCAAGATGGTCAAGTGGCTCCGCGCGATCGAGCTCGTCGACGACGTCGCGCAGGTCGGCGCCGGGCACGGCGGCTGGAAGGAGGATCACGTCTACTTCGGCTCGAAGGTCGGGATCTGACCTGCTCCTAGTCCTCCTTCGGGTCGCCGCGCGGCGCCGCCCGGAGCGCGAAGCCGGCGAGTAACGGCTTCGCCTTCTGTCCGAGGAACGAGAGCGAGCCGGCCCCGAAACCGCCGAGGTCGTACTCGAGATGGGCTCTCCGGCCGCCTCGGCGCGGACCGCGATAGCCGTCGACGAACGAGGCCAGGAGATGCGGCGTCCGGTCGATCCCGCCCTTGACGACGCCGCGGCCCTCCTGGGCGAGCAGCGCGTCGATCGCCGTCTTCAGCGTCGGCACGTGCGTCCACATGTTGTAGAACGCGACCCGACCGTCGAGATCGAGCAGGAAGGTCGGATCGGCCATCGCCTGGCTGTACGCCCGGTGCGTCGTCCCCTCGTAGTCGTCGACGAGCACCGACCAGGGGATCGTCTCGAACTGCTTGTACTCCCGCGCTGACTCGAGCTTCTGCTCGTAGTTCTCGAACCCGTGCCTGTCCTCCCCGGGATGCGCCTGGCGGACAATGACCTCGTGGAACTGGACGCGGTCCCCATACCAGCCGTGGAGCTTCTTCAGCGGCTCAACTGGTTTCCCAGGTGCTTGTCCCCTGGCGCCGTCACCCTGAATCACGCGGCCCGAACGGTCAGCCGACTCGGCGCCCGTCGAAGAGCCTGTCGAGCGCGCGGTAGGAGCCGGCGACAGCAAGCCCGTATACGAGGTGGTTGCCCCAGTCCTTTGCAAGCGTCGTCGCCGGATACTTCCACGGCGGCTTGTAGAGGTTCATCGCCGGCAGCATCGTGTAGTCGACGGCGACGACGGCGCTCCCGAGGACGACCCCGTTCACGAGTGGGCGATGGAAGGTCTCTTCGAGAATGCCGTAGACCGCTCCCCAGCTCGTCCCGAGATCCAGTGGACGGCGTTCGTCATCGCCTCCGCCTTCTCGAGCGGGACGTCCTTCTCGAACACTCCCTCCACGACGCGCTGACCGACCTGCGCCGGCTCCGGGGTCTCGCTCCAATCCTTCGGTGGCTTGCTCGACTCGGCCGGGCCCGCGAGCTTCGCCTGGAGCATCTGATACCCGGTGAAGATGGCGTTCCCGATCAGGCCGGCCAGAAGTCCCTGCCCGACCGCTGCAAGTGGCGTCTTTCCGTTCATCTGTGGCTCTCCTCTCACGTTCGACGCTAGAAACGGTCCCACGGCCACGGGTTCCCGCCGCCGTAGCGCTGGATCACCGGGCCGGTGGGAGCGGGTGTCCGGCCGAGGAGCCCCGGGCCGACCTCCACCAGCTCCGCCGGGAAGATTCGGGCGAACGGGTCGGACGCGAGCCGCCCCCGGTCGCCGTCGCGGACGGCGGTGAGCGCGCCCGCGAACTTGCTCGACTCGACCACGAGTGTCGAGAGCACGTCCGGCCACGGCGCCGCGAGCGCCGCCCGGAGCGCGCCGCTGACCGCCGGATCGTCGAAGAGGATCGAGACGCCGTCCGGCGGGAGCACGAGCGAGGCGAGCCCGGCAGCGCCCTCGGGGTCGACGGCTCGAGCGTCGATCTTCCGCTCCCCCGGCGGCGCGGGCCCGTCGGACGAGAACGCGGCGAGATAGCCGCCGGAGGAGAGCTCTGCCGCGGCGAGGGCATCAGCCGGCTGCTCGTCCGTCCGCGCGAGCCAGTACCAGCTCACGCGTTCGGCACCTCCCAATCGGGCCGAATCGCCTTCGTGATCGTGCGCAAATCGCGCCGCAGCTCCTCGAGCGAGGGTCTCCCCCACGTCCAGTAGCCGTTCCAGACCGAGCAGATGGTCAGGTCGGGATAGAGCGTGAACGCGGTCGGGACATAGGGGCGGTGGACGGCGTCCGTCGTCTCGAGCAGGTCGAACTCGTCGAGGTAGCGGCGCTCGGCATCGGAGAGAAACGTCCAACGCGCGCCGAGCCCGGCCCGGAACGCTGACTCGACCTCGGGCGGATCGACGCTCACGGAGACCATCCGCGTGTAGGCGACCTCGACCTCGTCCTGGAACTCGACGAGCCGGCGAAA
>DATLXM010000029.1:0-6308 GCA_035575835.1 Gaiellaceae bacterium | reverse complement strand
TCCGGCATGTGGAGCTGGGCGCCCTGGAGCACACGCTCGGCGATCCCGAACGCGATCCCGTAGACGAGAAACCGCTCCCAGAGCTGCAGGGTCGCGGGCGGGGCGTCCTTGAGGCGGGGGAAGTCGGTCAGGTAGCGCCGGAACGCGTCCCAGCGCTCCGCCTCGGCCTGGGCTTCCGGCGACCGACGGCGCCAGAGCGGCCGGTTGAACGCGGCGAAGACGAGAATCGCAGCATTGACGAGGGCGCAGGCGCCGAGCGCGATCACGACGACGCTCCGCCAGGTCGGTGCGATCGGATTGAACGACCCCAGGCCACTGAAGAGGGTCAGCCCCCCGATCACGACGAACACCGCCGCTCCGCCGAGGAGTGCGACGAGACCGGTGTTCTGGAACCAGCTACGGCCGTCGATCTCGGAGCCGACCCCGGATTTGAAGGCGGTGAAGCGCGCGGAGTTTGCCGTCCGGTCCTCCTCGATTCGGTCGCGGAAGTGCGAGAGGCGCTCGGGGCCGTCGGCGAGAACGGCGTCGACGACCTCCGCGACCGGAGCCTCGAACGCCTCGACGGTCGCCTCGACGTCGTCCAGTGAGAGTTCGAGGTCGGCCACCTGCTGCGTCTTCAGACCGCCCCAGATCTTGCGCTCGCTCGTGACGGGCTCGGCCTTGTAGCGCTTGCGCCGGATCAGATCGAAGAGCGTGGCCGTGAACTCCAACGAGCCCGGTGTGCCTCCCTGCGCGAGCAGCGTCGGAACGAGTGCGGGCTCGGTCGCCGTGGGCGGCTCCTGCTCGTACTCACGGTCGTAGCCCGTCGCGCGCTCCCGACCCCAGCGCCACCAGACGAGGCCGGCGAGGAGGAGGGCGGGGAGGAGGGCGAGTGCGAGCAGAATCGCGATCGTCCTCGGCAGGTTGTCGAGCGCCTCGTCGATCTTGGCGCGGTCACGCTCGTAGGCGGCTGCGTCGTCGCGCTCCTCGGCCACGATCCGCTCGAGACCCGGGCCTGACTCGACCTTCATCCCGGTCGTGGCGGTGAAGAAGCGGCGCGGGACGAGCGCCCTGAGCTCGACGAACTGACCAGAGGGGATGTCGAGCGCACGGAGCCGGGCGATCTGCTCGTCGAAAGTGACGTCGCCGCGAACCGAGACGGGGTGGCCCCAGGCCCGGGTGACCTTGCCGGGCGCGATCAGACGTGCGGTCAGCCGGCCGAGCTCGACCTTCCACTCGTCGCCCCAGACCTTCAGGTTGACGTCGACGACGTCGTCGTAGGCTGTGGCGACTCCGCTCAGCCGGTAGTGGATCTGGAACGTCCGTTCCTCCGAGAGAGCGCTGTAGTGCCAGACGATCCGGAGGCCGCGCTCGGTCTCGGTCGTGCCGTAGCTGTCGGGGACGCCGCTCGAGCCGAGCTCCGCCGAGGCGCCAGGCGCGTAGACGCGGCCGTTCTCGGAGACCACGACCTCCTCGACGCGCTCGCCGTCCGCCAGCGGGATCTCGCGGAAGGCGCCGCTGAAGTCGCCGTCGTAGCTGAACGTGATCCGCTCGTCGACCACGAGAGAGCCGTCGGGTGCGACCTGGACGACGACGTCTGAGGTCGGGAGCGTGAAGGACTTCGCGCCTGCGTTCCCCGCGAGCGCGAGCGCCGCGAGCACCGCGGCCGCTAGAACGCGACGCGTGGCGCCTCCCGGGCGGCGTCCTCCACCTCGAAGAAGTCCTTCTTCGCGAACCCGAGCGGACCGGCCACGAAGACCGCGGGCACCGTCTGGATCGCGTTGTTGTAGGTGAGCACGGTGTCGTTGTAGACCTGGCGAGAGACGGCGATCCGGTTCTCGGTCTGTGCGAGCTCCTCCTGTAGCTGGCGGAAGTTCTCGTCGGCCTGCAGCTCCGGGTAGGCCTCGGCGACCGCGAAGAGCCGTCCGATCGCCGCCCCGAGGATCCCCTCGGCCGCGCCCTGCTCGCCGGGGGTCTGGGCGGCCTGGGCCCGCGTGCGCGCGTTCGTGACCGCCTCGAAGGTCTCGCGCTCGTGTGCCGCATAGCCCTTCACCGTCTCGACGAGATTCGGGATCAGGTCGTAGCGGCGCTTCAGCTGCACGTCGACCTGCGCCCACGCGTTCTCGACGCGGTTGCGCAGCTGGACGAGTCGGTTGTAGAGCAGGACGAGCGCCAGCACGAGGGCGACGACGATCCCGATCACGATCCAGAGCATCGCCTGACCGTACCGTTAGTGTGCGCCGGATGCCAACCGCCGTCGCGGGCTTCAACGTCGCCCCGGTCAAGAGCCTGGGTCTCGAGCATCCGGATGAGCTACTGCTCGACCCCGAGGGCGTCCGCGAGAACCGGCGCTTCTTTCTCGTCGGCGCGGACGACCGCCTCTTTCGGGGCGCCTACCACGGGCCGCTCGTCGCGGTTCGCCCGGCCTACGACGCGGCCGCCGAACGACTGGCGCTGACGTTTCCGGACGGGAGCTCCGTCGAGGCGGACGCGGGTGGTGAGACCGAGGTGGTGGGCGACTTCTGGGGCCGGCCGGTTCGGGGGCGCGCGCTCGCAGGCGAGATCTCGGGGGCCCTGTCCGCGTACGCAGGCAAGCCGCTCCGGATCGTGCGCGCCGCCGAGGACGGGGTCGGCTGCGACAGCCTCCACCCGGTCTCCCTGCTCGGGGACGGCTCCGTGCGCGAGCTCGAGGACAGAAGCGCGCGCGAGATCGACCCGCGGCGCTTCCGGATGCTGATCGAGCTGAGCGGGGTCGAGCCGCACGCCGAGGACGGCTGGGAGGGGGGCCTCCTCCGGCTCGGGGAGGCGATCGTCCGCGTCGGTCGCCCGGTGGGGCGCTGCGCCAACATCACCTACGACCCCGACACCGGCCAGCGTGATCTCGACACGCTGCGGGCGATCAAGGAGTACCGGGGCGTCGTCGACGGCGATGTCTGCTTCGGTGTCTACGCCGACGTCGTCGAGCCCGGCCGGGTACGGGTGGGCGACGTGGCCGAGCCCCTGGAGGAACGATCCCGGCCGTAGCGCGGATCTCGACGACGCCGGTCAAGTCGCTCGCGCTTTCCCATCCGGGTCGGATCGAGCTGACCGAGCGAGGGGTGGCGGAGGATCGGCGCTTCTACCTGCTCGACGCCGACGACCGGCTCGTAGGCGGCGTGAAGCACGGGCCCCTCGTGCGCGTCCGGCCCGACTGGGACGGCGTTCGGCTGCGCCTCGACTTCCCCGGCGGGCAGACCGTGGAGGCGGAGGTCGGGCTGGGGGAGCGCGTCGAGACCGACTTCTGGCGACTGCGCACGGTGCACGGACGCAGAGTGGTCGGGCCGTGGGCCGAGGCTCTCACGGACTACGCCGGCGCGCCGCTCTCGCTCGTCCGCGTCGACGGCGCGAGCTTCGCCCAGGACATCAACGTCACCACGCTCGTCTGCGACGGCTCGCTCGCGGCGCTCGGCGGTCTCGACGGGCGGCGCTTCCGGATGCTGCTCGAGCTGGAGGGCTGCGCGGCCTTCGAGGAGGACGGCTGGGACGGCGGCCTCGTCCAGGCGGGCGGGGCGCTGCTCCGGATCGCCGGCCCCGTGCCGCGCTGCGCGGTGACCACGCAGGACACCGGAGACCGGCCTCCGCGACCACGACACCCTGAAGGCAATCCGGGAGCTCCGCGGCCGGGACGAAAACGGCAAGCTGAACATGGGGATGTACGCCGAGGTCGTCGAGCCCGGCCAGGTCGCCGTCGGCGATCCGGTCAGCCCGGCTTCCTAGCGACGAAGACGAAGTCCTCCTCGCCCGCGTACGGGCGCCGGTCGAACCAGCCGTAGAGGTCCTCGACCTCGAACCCGGCACGCTCGAGCAGCCGCGTCCATTCGATCGGCGAGAGCCAGGCCAGCAGCATCGTCGAGGCCTCTTGGCCGCGGCGTACGGACAGTGTCAGCGTTCGCTCGCCCTCGTCCCAGTCGGCGCGCTCGAAGATTCCGGGCTCGCGCTCGAGCCAGCGGCCGTGGGTGGCCTCGACGTCCTCTCGACCGGGCGCGAAGACGTCGAAGACGAGCCGACCGCCAGGCTCGAGCAGCGAGAATGCTGCGGCCAGCGCGCGCTCGCGATCGGCCTCGCTCGTCATGTGCAGGAATGAGCGGAACGGGACGAGCACGGTCGGCACCCGCTCGGCGACCGGTGGCTCCCGAAGGTCGCCGTGGCGCAGGTCGAGCCGCGCTTCCACTCCGGCCGTTCGCGCCCGCTCCCGTGCGACCTCGAGCATCGCCGCAGACCCGTCGACTCCGATCACGTCGAGGCCCGCCTGGGCGACAGGGACGGCGATCCGGCCCGTGCCGCAGGCGAGCTCCACCACCGGGCCACCCGACGACAGTGCTTCCTCGACGTAGAAGTCCACGTCCTCGACGACGCTCGCGCTCCACGGGTCGTAGAGCCTCGCAATCGAGTCATACGGGCTCGGTTCGGTCACGAGGGCCGATGGTACAGTCGCCCGCGTGGACGTCCAGGCGCTTGAAACCGAGGCTCTGAGCGCGATCGCGGCGGCCGCGAGCGCCGACGAGGTCGAGGAGGCTCGGGTCCGCTTCCTCGGGCGCAAGGCCGAGCTACCCCAGGCGCTCCGGGCGGTTCGCGACCGTGAGACGGGGATGACCCTGAACGCGCTCCGCCAGCGGATCGAGGGCGCGCTCGACGAGCGGCAGGAAGGGCTCGAGCGCGCCGTCCTCGACCGGCGGCTCCGCGAGGAGCGCGTCGACGTGACCCTTCCGGGCGACGAGCTTCCGGTCGGCCATCTCCATCCGACGACGCAGGTCAGGCGAACGGTCGAGGACGCCTTCCTCGGGCTCGGCTACGAGGTCCGGGACGACCGGGAGGTCGAGACCGTCGAATACAACTTCGACAAGCTCGCCTTCGAGCCGACGCACGCGGCACGCTCGCCTCGCGACACGTTCTTCCTGAACGAGAACCTGGTGCTCCGTACCGAGACCTCTGCCTCCCAGATCCATCACCTGGAGGAGCGCGAGCCGCCCGTCTACATGGTCTCGATCGGCCGCGTCTACCGGCGGGACGCGATCACCGCTACCCGCTACCCGATCTTCCACCAGTTCGAGGGGCTCGCCGTCGATCGCGGCCTCACGCTCGCAGACCTCAAGGGCACGCTTCGGCACGTGATGCGCGCGCTCTACGGGCCCGAGCGCGCCGTTCGCTTCCGCACGCACTATTTCCCGTTCACGGAGCCGTCGATCGAGCCCGACGTCTCCTGCGGCGTCTGCGGCGGGAGCGGCTGCCGGACGTGCAAGTTCTCGGGCTGGATCGAGATGGGAGGCGCCGGGATGGTCGATCCGCGCGTCTTCGCGCAGGTCGGGCTCGATCCGGAGGAGTGGTCGGGCTTCGCCTTCGGCTGCGGGCTCGAGCGGACTGCGCAGCTGCGCCACGACATTCCCGACATTCGCGCCCTCTGGGAGGGCGACCTCCGCGTTCTGCGGCAGTTCTAGATGCTCGTTCCCGTCTCCTGGTTACGCGACTACGTCGCGGTGAAAATGCCGCTCCCCGAGCTCGGGGATCGGATGAGCGTCGCCACCGGCGTCGTCGCGGCGATCGAGGGCCGCGGCGTCGCGGACGAGGGGGGGAACCTCGGGCGGTTCAAGGTCGCCAGGGTTCTCGAGGCGGTCAAGCATCCGAACGCGGACCGGCTCCAGCTCTGTCAGGTCGACCTCGGCGACGGCGAGCCGAGCCAGATCGTCTGTGGCGCCTGGAACTTCGGCGCGGGGGCGACCGTAGCCGTCGCGCTGCCCGGCGCCCTGCTCCCGAACGGCCTCCGGCTCGAGGTGCGCAAGGTGCGAGGCGAGGCCTCCCACGGGATGATCCTCGCCGAGGACGAGGTCGAGCTCGGCTCCGACCACAGCGGAATCATGCTCCTGCCCGAGACGGCGCCGGGGACGCCTCTCGCCGACGTTCTCCCGCTCTCCGACCACGTCCTCGACCTCGAGGTCACGGGCAACCGGCCCGATCTCCTCTCCATCTACGGCGTCGCACGTGAGATCGCAGCGCTCTACGAGCTCGAGCTCGCGCCGGCACCCGGAACGGATCCCGGGCGGAGCGACGAGGAGCCGATCGCGATCGAGATCGAGGACACGGAAGGCTGCCCGCGCTACGTCGGCCGGCTCCTCCGGGACGTCACGATCGGCCCGTCGCCCGTGTGGCTCCGTGCCCGCCTCGTCGCGGCCGGAATGCGCCCGATCTCGAACGTCGTCGACATCACGAACTACGTGATGCTCGCGCTCGGCAACCCGCTTCACGCCTTCGACTGGTCGACGATCAGAGGCGAGCAGATCGTCGTCCGGCGCGCG
>DATLXM010000028.1:0-5552 GCA_035575835.1 Gaiellaceae bacterium | reverse complement strand
CTCGCCCTCGATCGTCTCGGGCGTCGCACTGACCTCCTCACCGCCGCCGCAGGCGACGAGGCCGAACGGAAGCGCCAGCGCGAGGGCGGAAAGGGCGATCAGAGCCGAGCGACGCATCGCCGGTGAGTCTAACCAGAGCGGCCCCGCCGGAGGCCGATCAGGCGGCAGCCATCGTCTCGGGACGGCCGAGCGAGAGCGTCAGCCGCATCTGGGCGACCCGCGTCGGTGTCGACCAGTAGCGCATCGAAACCGGTGTCCCGTCACTCCGGATCGCGTTTGCGACACCCTCGCTGCGGCCGTTCGTATGCACCTCGCGGTAGCACTCTCGCGGGTCGGTGTCGGGCACGAACTCGGTCAGCTCGAGCTTCAGGAACTCCTCGCGCGTGTAGCCCAGGAGCGCGCAGGCTTGCTTGTTGACGGCGATGCAGCGCCCGTCCTCGTCGGAGACCAGGATTGCGAGATCGGCTCCGTCGACCGCCTCGCCCAGGAGGCTTGCCTGGACGAGCGGGTTCGCGATTTGTGAATCAGATGCCAGTTGGCGGCGAGTGCTCATGTGGTTCGGACCCCTTCGTGGTTGTCGAGCGAGCATACGCCGGGGGTTCTGTGCGAACAAGAGCGAACGCCAGGGCCGCGCCGACCGCGATCACGTCGGCCGGGGTGTCGTTGACGAGGAGCGAGACGGCGAGGCCCGCAAGAAGTGCATAGGGGAGCGGGCGGCGCGGCCCGCGCGCGATGATCCAGGCCAGGAGGGCGAGCCCGCCGAGCACGATCGTGGCCGCGCCGGGGCTGGCGGCGGTCCGCCGAACCGAGAGCTCGATCCGGTCGGCGATGTCGCCCACGAGCGCAACCGGCCCGTCGGAGACCGCGCGGGTGACGTGGCTCTCGCCCCCTGTGAGCGCGTCGAGGGCGAGCACCGCGAGTGCGAGCGCGACGGCACCGGCGCAAACCACCGCCACCGCACGCGCGGTCGGCCGCGTGCTACGTAGGCGAAGGGCCAGAACGAGGAAAGCGACCGCGAGCACGACCAGCCCGCCTCCGTCCGCGCCGAAGCGATTGCCGCCAACGGTGACGAGCGCGAGCGCCGCCACCAGGATCGCGGCCCGTCCGAGGAGCGCGGCGCCGACGAGCGCCGGTCCGAGCAGCATCGTCTCGAGCAGGTTGTTGATTCCGTAGAAGCGGCCGGACTGGGAGGGGCCGAAGGGCGAGAGGGCGACGGTCTCGGGGTCGAAACCGAGCGATGCGAGATAGGCGGCGAGCACCGCGGCGCAGGCGATTCCGAGCGGGAGCACGAGTGCAGCCACGCCGGCGAGGAGCGCCAGCCAGGGGTGGAGCCAGAGATTCGCGGCGAGCACGACGAGCAAGGCCCGCACGGCGTGGCGGGGACGGACGAGGGCGAGCGCGAGGATGAGCGCGACCAGGAGGATCGTCAGCGGGAGGCGAAGGCTGTCGTTGCGGTCGATCCGATCGTCGAGCCGCTCCAGCGCCCCGACCGGGTCGTCCGACTCCACTGCCCGCAGCCGGCCGGTGGCGACGTCCGTGATCGAGACGAGCCCGTCGATGCGTGTCGAGTCGGAGGTGAGAAGGCCGCGGAAGCCGAGCACGACGATCGGGTAGCGGCGGTCGTTCTCGCTCCGGCCCGACGGCGGCAGGGTCAGGAGGATCTCCGGGCTGCCGGCCTCGCCGAGCTGGATCAGAGTTCCCCCCCCGGCGACACCTCCGAGGAGGTCGTGCTCGAGCTTCCCTCGAAGCAGGGCCGAAAGCGCCCCCTCGCGAGTGACCTCGGGCCCAGCGCCCGGGACGAGCAGGCCGATCGCAGCCCGGTCGGCGTAGCGCTCCAGCTCGAGCTCGGAGACGACGCGCACGCCGGCCTGCACGGGTGCGGCGGCAGCGAGGACAGGGACTACGATCAGCAGTCGGAGGGTCAGACGCATCAGCATCGAGCCAAATCTCCCACAGAAGCGAAGTCTCGACCGGGCGCTCCCGACCTGGCACTTCCGCGAGCGCCATTCCCGCTTCGTCGCGGCGCCGCCCGAACGCGCACTCGCCGCGTTCGTCGAGACGAGGGCAGAGGAGATGCCGGTGGCGCGTGTCCTGTTCAAGCTGCGGGGACTCAAGCCGAGACCGGAGCGCACGCTTCTCGACGCGATGTGGTCCGCGGGCTTCCAGCCGTTCGAGGATGAGGTGCTGACGCTCGTCGGCCGGCCCTGGCGTCCGGGTGGCGGCCGGTGTACGGTTCCGGACTTTCCTACGTTCGCCGAGCCTGGCTACGCCAAGATCGCGATGGACTATCGCGCGCGGGCGGCGCCCGGAGGCTCCCGGCTCGAGACCGAGACACGGATCCACCTCACGGACGCGGCCTCGCGGCGGCGGTTCACCGGCTACTGGCTCGTCGTGCGCCCGTTCAGTGGCGCCGTGCGCAGGAGCTGGCTCGCCGCCGCGAGTCGTCGCGCCGAGGCCGAGTCCTAGCCGTAGAGCAGATTGATCAGGCTGACGAAGCTGGAGAGCGACGGCGGTGTGGCCGTCTGGCGGGCGACCTTGACGTCGGCGCACGACTTCTTGTCGTCGATCCCGGCCTGCGGGCCGAAGTAGGTGGTCGGGGTCGCTTGGGTGGCGCCGATCCGGTCGATCGCGCTCCAGGTGGCCGTGAACGCGTCCGCGCTCGCGGTCGCCTCGCACGCGTCGGCGGCGAAGTTGACGACGAGGAAGCTCGTCAGCTCCTTGACCTGCTTCTGGAGCGCCGTCACCTGCTTCGTCAGCGCCTTCGTCTGGAGCTCGAGCTTGGCGATCCGCTTGTCCGCCGGCGTCGCGGCCGTGGCGGGCATGGCGACGATCAGTGCGAGCGCCGCAGCGCCGGCAGCGAGTGCACGGTGCATTGACGGACGACCCCTGAGTCGGTGTGACGGCAGTATCGGTCGCCGACCGGCCGTTCTGTAGCGTTGCCACATGAGCTTTCTCGTCGAAGAGGCGATCGAGGCGTACGCGGAGGCGCACACGACCGCCCCGGGTGCGGCGCTGCTCGCGCTCGCGGAGGAGACACGCGCGTCGATGGGCTCGCCGCAGATGCTGACGGGCACGATCGAGGGACGGTTCCTCGAGCTCCTCGTCTTCGCGGCGGGCGCCCGCCGCGTGCTCGAGCTCGGCACGTTCACCGGCTACTCCGCACTCTCGATGGCCGCCGCGCTGCCGCCGAACGGCCGGATCGACACCTGTGACATCGAGCCGAGCCACGCCGAGGTCGCCCAGCGACACATCAACGCGAGCCCTTTCGCCGACCGGATCACGATTCACCTCGGCCCGGCGCTCGAGACGATCGAGCGGCTGGACGGGATGTTCGACATCGTCTTCATCGACGCGGACAAGGGGAACTACGCGAGCTACTACGAGGCCGTCCTGCCACGGCTCTCCGAACGCGGCCTGATCGTGATCGACAACACACTTTGGAGCGGGCGCGTGCTCGACCCGCAGGACGAGGACACGCGGGCGATCGCCGACCTGAACGACGCGATCGCAGCCGACGAGCGCGTGATCGCCGTCCAGTTGACGATCCGCGACGGCGTCACGCTCGTTCGCCGCCGCTAACGGACACGTCCGAAAAGGACAGTAGGTTGAGGCGGTGCGCTTGCTCGTCGCCCGCTGCGAGGTCCGGTACTCCGGCCGCCTGAACGCGCTCCTCCCGGAGTCGGTTCGGCTCGTCCTGCTCAAGTCGGACGGCTCCGTGCTCGTGCATGCCGACAGCGGCGGCTACAAGCCGCTGAACTGGATGACGCCGCCGACCGTGATCGAGGAGGAGGTGGGCGTGATCGTCGTCCGCAAGCGCGCGGGTAAGACGGAGGACCGGCTCGAGATCAGGATCTCGGAGGGGCTCTCCGACCTCGATGTCCCGATGGACGAGATCGCGGGTCTCGAGAAGGATGGCGTGGAGCGTCATCTCCAGGAGGCGCTCGCCGACCGGCCCGAGTGGATCGAGGAGGAGCTTCGGCTCGTCCGGCGCGAGTGGTCGACCGAGATCGGGCCTGTCGACCTGATGTGCCGCGACTGCGACGACGGCTGGGTCGCAGTCGAGATCAAGCGGCTGGGAACGATCGAGGCGGTCGAGCAGCTGACCCGCTATCTCGGCTTCATCCGGGCCGACCCGGCGAAAGGCGGGTGTCGCGGGATCCTGGCCGCGCAGCGCTTCAAGCCGCAGGCGATCACGCTCGCGGAGTCGCGCGGGATCGTCTGCGTGGAGGTCGACCTCGAGCTCTTGCGCGGCGAGCGGGAGCCCGAGCTGACGCTCTTCGGCTGACGGCCGCACCGAAAACGCCCGCTCGCGCGTTTTTCACTCAATGAGTGAGCACGATGCGAGTCGCGAGGAGAGGGATCGCGCGTTCGAGGGCCTGTACCGGCTTCATCGCGCGGACGTCTACCGCGCTGCGATGCGACTTACCCACGACCATCACGAGGCGGAGGACGTGACGCAGGCTGCTTTCCTCGACGCGTATCGCGCGGTTCTCCGCGGCACGCGGCCGGAGCTCCCGCGGGCCTGGCTGCTTGCGATCGCCGAAAACGTCCGGCGCCGGCGGTTCGCCGCGAGCCTGCGGCGGCCGCGGCAGACACCGCTCGACGACGAGGCCACGGCAGCACCCGCTCGCGGGAACGACGACACGGAGCAGATCCTCGCTGCGCTCGGATCGCTGCCGCCGAATCAGCGCTCGGCCTTCGTCCTGCGCGAGGTCGCGGGGCTGTCGTACGCCGAGATCGCAACCAGCCTCGACGTCTCCTTGCCGGCGGTTCAGATGCTCCTCTTCCGGGCCCGGCAGGGACTCAGGGCATTGCTGGCGCCGCTCGAGGACAAGCCGTCCCCGCTTCTCTCCGCTCACTGGCTGCTCTGGCTCACCAGCCGGTTCGAGGCAGCATCCGTGTCCGCTCGTGCTCTCGGCGCGGCCGGTACGGCGGTCGTCGTGCTGGCGGGCGTGAGCGCGGCATCCGCGGACAACGAGCCTCGACCGCCGTCGTCGCGCCCGGCGGCTCCGGCCGCCTCAGCCGTCCTCGCGGGGGTGAGCGATCGCCCGGCGGGGAGTCCGTCGATCCCGGCACCAATGCCCAGCGACCCTGCGCCGACACGCCCAACTCCCGCTCGAATCGTCGAGCGTGATCCGGTGGCCCCGCCGGTTGCCGACTCCGCCGACCCCGTTGCCGACTCCGCTTCCGTTGCCGACTCCGCCGATCCCGTTGCCGACTCCGCCGACCCCGCAGTCTCGGATGCGGTCGTCGACGCCGGGCCCGCCGCCCCGTCGGCCTCTGCGCCTCTAGCGGCCTCCGGTGGCGACGAGCGTCCGGCGCCCGCCCTCGTTCCCACTCCCACCACCCTCGGTCCTGCGGAGTTGCCGGTCGTGATCCCGTCGCCGCAACAGGTTCCGGTTCCGGTGGTCGAGCAGCCGTCCGTGGAGGGTGCGGAGGTGCCGGCGCTCGACCTCCCCGTGGTGCCCGTACTGCCGGTGGAGGTCGGGGGCGCGCCACCGGTTCTACCGGGCTCCTAACAGGCCGACAGACTGGGGCGCGCCCCCTTCACC
>DATLXM010000027.1:0-4358 GCA_035575835.1 Gaiellaceae bacterium | reverse complement strand
CCGTCGCGGTTGGCCTCCCCGACCGGTGAGGGCTCGACGGTGTTCAGCGTGATCCCCTCCAGCCAGCCGGGGTCGAGGACGAGCGTCGCAGCCTCGATCTCGCGTTCGGCCGTGATCGTGAAGCGGGACATGAAGAAGAGGCCGCTGCGGAGCTTGCGCGGTGAGTAGACCTCGAGCTCGACCCCGTTCGCTGACACGGTGTCCGTCTGCGGCTTCTGCCCGAAGACGTTGAACAGGCCGAGGAGGAGGACGAGCGTGAGCGCGGTCAGGATCGTCCAGCGCACCCAGGGACGGTGCTCCCGCCCTTCGAGGTCGCGATGGCGGCCGAGTGTGAGCTGATCGGGCGCGGAAGCCACGTCGGGCCTTTTCGCGCGCCGGCCCGGCTCTCCTACGTCGAGCCCGCCGCTACACTAGTGCGGCTCCGAGCGCCCGTAGCTCAGGGGATAGAGCGCTGCCCTGCGGAGGCAGAGGTCGCAAGTTCGAATCTTGCCGGGCGCATCACGAGGCGAGCTCGAGCGCCGCTCCCTCCGGAACCTCACGGCGGACGTAGGCGAGCGCCACTACCCGGTCGCCGTCTCGAACGGCACTCGTGATCCGACCGACGACCTTGCCGCCGAGCTCGAGCTCCGTGTCCGGCGCAGGCAGCTCGCCCTCGAACTCGAGCACGCGGAGCCCCCTGTTTGCGTGGCCCCGATAGTGAAGCCGCGCCACCGGCTCCTGGCCCGGGTAGCAGCCCTTCGTGAAGCTGATCGCCCGCTCCTCGAGCCCGGCTTCGGCCGGGAGGATCCGCTCGTCGAGCTCCTTTCCCCACGCGGGCTGACCGGCCCTGATCCGGAGCAGCTCGAGCTCCTCGGCGCTCACGGTTTCGTCCCGAGGGACGTCGAGCACCTCGGCGGCCTGCTCGCCGTACGTGGCGGTAGGGATTCCCTCACCGCCGAAGACGACCTGGCAGCTGTGCTCCTCGAGCTCGATCTCGGCCTTCGCGGCGAACCGGTAGCGCTGGAGCTCCGAGCGGACGCGCTCGCCGAGCTCCGGCTCGGTCAGGAGGAGAAAGTCTTCGTGGCCACGACGGAGCACGACGAGCGGGGCGATCAATCGCGCCTTCGCCGTCAGGAGGAGCGCCTCGCACGCCTCGCCCGGACCGAGGGCGGCAACATCGTTCGAAACCATCCGGTTCAAGTAGGCCTCGGCCTCTTGGCCGGCGACCCGGACGAAGGAACGGGGGCGTGCAGCGACGCGCATAGGGTTAACTGTAGAGACGGTGTTCCGGTCGAAGGCGGAAACGAAGGTGCGCGAGGCGGGGTACGACCCGGCCAGGCTCCCACCCGGCCAATACCTGACCGAGAAATGGCCCGTGCTCCACGCAGGCTCGGTGCCTCAGACCGAGCTCGCGACCTGGGACTTCCGCGTCTACGGCGAGGTCGGGAACGAGGTCACGCTCGACTGGAAGCAGTTCACCGATCTTCCCACCGTCGAGGTGACGCAGGACATCCATTGCGTCACGCGCTGGAGCCGGTTCGACGCGACCTTCAAGGGCGTGGCCTGGAGCACCGTGGAGGAGCTCGTCGCCCAGAAGCCGAGCGCGCGGTTCGCGATCGCGCACGCCGAGCAGGGATTCACCTCGAACGTCCCGGTCGCCTCGCTCCGGGAGGAGGGAGCCCTGCTCGCCTACGAGGCCGACGGGGAGCCCCTGACCGCCGAGCACGGCTGGCCGCTCCGGCTCGTGATTCCCGGCAAGTACTTCTGGAAGAGCGCCAAGTGGCTGCGCGGGATCGAGCTCTCCGCCACCGACAGGCCCGGCTTCTGGGAGCGCTACGGCTACCACAACGACGCCGATCCGTTCAAGGAGCAGCGCTACGGTTTCTAGGCGGCCGCGGCGGAATCACTCGTTCGGGTGACTACAGCGAAGGCAACAGGCGCCGATATCTGGGCTACCCACCTCCCCCAGTTCTACCCCCTCGAAGACCGCGGCCCCCTCCGCGGTCTTCACTTTTAGAAGACGAAGGGCCGGCGTGAGCCGGCCCTTCGTCGTTCGAGCAGAGCCTTGCCCCGAAGGGCGTGGGCTCCTTACATCATCCCGCCCATGCCGCCCATGTCGGGCATACCGCCACCGACACCGGCCTTCTCGGGCGCCTCGGCGACGATCGCCTCGGTCGTGAGGATGTTCTTCGCGATCGAGGCTGCGTTCTGCAGCGCCGAGCGCGTGACCATGGTGGGATCGATGATCCCGGCCTTGACCAGGTCCTCGACCTCGCCCGTATCGACGTTCAGGCCCTGGCCCTTCGAGGCCGCACGAACCTGGTTGACGACGACCGAGCCCTCGAGCCCGGCGTTGTAGGCGAGCTGGCGGAGCGGCTCCTCGAGCGAGCGGCGGATGATCTGCGCGCCCGTCTTCTCGTCGCCTTCGAGCTTGTCCAGCTTGATCGCGTCGATCGCGTTGATCAGCGCAACACCGCCGCCCGGGACGATGCCCTCCTCGAGGGCCGCCCGGGTCGCCTGCAGCGCGTCCTCGACGCGATGCTTCTTCTCCTTCATCTCCGTCTCGGTCGCAGCGCCCACCTTGACGACGGCGACGCCGCCGGCGAGCTTCGCGAGGCGCTCCTGGAGCTTCTCGCGGTCGAAGTCGGAGTCGGTGTTCTCGACCTCGCCCTTCAGCTGCTTGATCCGACCCTTGATCGCCTCGGCATCACCCGCGCCGTCGATGATCGTGGTCGAGTCCTTGTCGATCACGACGCGACGTGCCTTGCCGAGCTGGGTGAGCTTCGTGTTCTCGAGCTTGAGGCCCATCTCCTCGGTGATCACCTCGGCGCCGGTGAGGATCGCGATGTCCTCGAGCATGCGCTTGCGGCGGTCACCGAAGCCCGGCGCCTTGACGGCGACGGCGGTGAAGGTGCCACGCAGCTTGTTGACGACGATCGTCGCGAGCGACTCGCCCTCGACGTCCTCCGCCACGATCAGGAGCGGACGGCCGGCCTGGATGACCTGCTCGAGAATCGGCAGGACGTCCTTGACGGCACCGATCTTCTGGTTCGCGACCAGGATGAACGGATCGTCGAGCACGGCTTCCATGCGCTCGGCGTCGGTGATCATGTACGGGGAGAGGTAGCCCTTGTCGAACTGCATCCCCTCGGTGAACTCGAGCTCGAGGCCGAAGGTCTGGCCCTCCTCGACGTTCACGACCCCGTCCTTGCCGACCTTCTCGATCGCGTCCGCGATCACGTCGCCGATCTCCCGCTCACGCGAGGAGATGGTGGCGACCCGGGCAATGTCTTCCTTGCCCGAGACGTCGGTCGACTGCTTCTTCAGGTCCTCGACGACTGCGAGAACGGCCTGCTCGATCCCGCGCTTCAACCCCATCGGGTTGGCGCCGGCAGCGACGTTCTTCAGACCTTCGCGGACGATCGCCTGAGCCAGCACGGTCGCCGTCGTGGTGCCGTCACCGGCGACGTCGTTCGTCGCGGTGGCCACCTCGCGGACGAGCTGAGCGCCCTGGTTCTCGAACGGATCCTCGAGCTCGATCTCCCGGGCGATCGTGACCCCGTCGTTCGTGATCGTCGGCGCGCCGAACTTCTTGTCCAGCACGACGTAGCGACCCTTCGGCCCGAGCGTCACCTTGACCGCGTCGGCCAGGACGTTGACGCCACGCTCGAGCGCGCGACGTGCGTCCTCGTTGAACTTGAGCTCCTTGTGAGCCATAGCTTTTGTTCCTCTCTCTCAGTTCCTAGACGGCGGCGCGATCGCCGACGACCTTCGCCAGGACGTCCGACTCGCGCAGGATCAGCACGTCATCCATGCCGACCTTGATCTCGGTTCCGCCGTACTTGGAGAAGATGATCTCGTCTCCCTCTTCGACGTCCATCTTGATGTACTCGCCGTCCTCGTCTCGAGGGCCGGGTCCGACTGCAAGGACCTTGCCGCGCTGCGGCTTCTCCTTGGCGGTGTCGGGCAGCACGATGCCGCTGACCGTGGTCATTTCCTCTTCGAGGATCTCCACGATCAGGCGGTCACCCAGAGGCTGCAGATTCATTTGGTGCCTCCTCGTTCTGACTTGTGACCGAACATTGTGACACGATTGGCACTCTCACCTACCGAGTGCCAGGATGATGATACCGATTCCGCCGGGCTCCGCAACCGGCTTCAACGGCCAGGTCTGCCCGTTTTGTTACAAACCCCGGGTGGAGCGGGAGTTCTCGGCAGGCGGGATCCTCGTCCGCCGTCTGCGCGGTCGCTGGTACCTCGCTGCGATCCGGCCGACCGGACGCGGGGAGCGCACGTGGGCGCTGCCGAAGGGCTGGATCGACGCCGGCGAGTCACCGGCGGAGACGGCCATCCGGGAGGCCTTCGAGGAGACCGGCCTC
>DATLXM010000026.1:0-43392 GCA_035575835.1 Gaiellaceae bacterium | reverse complement strand
GAGCCGGACTACTCGTTCTGGTACTGGATGAAGGAGCTCGAGCGCAGCCCGGCGAGCCGCTTCGTCTCGGACGGGGATCCGCGGACGATCACCGTGCCCAAGGGCACCGAGGACGAGGTGCGGCCGCGTTTCGTCGCCCGCCTGCGCGCTCGGTCGTAGCGCTCACCCCGTTGCAGGCCCCCCGGCGCGGCGCTTCCGCTCATCAAGAATCGAACTTGTGCACGCGGTTTAGGAAGCTTCCGGCGTGTTCCAAGAAGTACCTGCAACTGAGTTGTTTTCTGTGTTTCTGTACGATTTCGACCGGGTGCGCGCCTGCCGCGTCACGTCGTTCAAGGCGCCGAGCACCCTCGAGCTGGCGCACGACTTCCTCTGGCGGATCCACGCCGCCTGCCCGGCCCGGGGCGAGATCGGGATCTTCAACCGCTCGCACTACGAGGACGTGGTCACGGTCCGGGTGCGGGAGCTCGCGCCGGAGGCCGTCTGGCGGGCGCGGCCGGAGCGGATCCGGGAGTTCGAGCGCCTGCTCACCGACGAGGGGACGACGGTCGTCAAGTGCTTCCTCCAGATCTCGAAGGAGGAGCAGCAGGAGCGCTTCGACGAGCGCGTCCACGATCCGGCGAAGCGCTGGAAGTACAACGCGGCCGACCTCGAGACGCGGAAGCTCTGGAGCGAGTTCGAGGTCGCCTACGGCGAGGCGATCGGGGAGACCTCGACGGCGTGCGCGCCCTGGTACGTCGTTCCCGGCGACCGGAATTGGGCCCGGAACGTGGCCGTCGCGACGATCCTCGTCGAGACGCTCCGCCGGCTCGACCCGAAGTACCCCGAGCCGAGGATCGACGTGCCGGCCCCGGGCTAGCTTTCTGCGCAGCGAGCCCGAATCGGCCAGCAACTGGATTCGGGCTCGCGCACTCTTCGTCGGATCGACGTCAGCCCTGGATCAGCTTGAAGCGTGTCCCGGTCGGGTCGGTTGCCGCGGCGAGGCGGCCGTAAGGCGTGTCCTTCGCCGCCCACTCGATCGTGCCGCCGAGTGCAGCGACGTGCTCGAGGGTCGCGTCCGCGTCCTCGACCCTGAAGTAGACCGTCCACGCCGCCTGCTCTCCCTCCGCGAGGAAGTTGCTCGAGTCCATGATCCCTGCGAGCGCGGCCTCGCCCTCGCCGAGCGTCGTGTAACGGAACTCGGGCTCGTCGCTCATCGTGTGCGGGTCCCAGCCGAAGACATCGCGGTAGAAGGCGACGCTCTCGTCGTACGCGCGCGTGTGAAGCTCGAACCAGGCCGGGGTACCGGGCTCGTTGCGCACCTCGAAACCGGTGACGTCGCGCGGCTCCCAGATCCCGATCGCCGCCTGCCCCGGGTCGGCCACCATCGCCATCCGACCGTTCTGGGTCACGTCCATCGGCTCGACGTAGACCGGCGCGCCGCTCGTCTTCGCGGCCGCGACGGTGCGGTCGGCGTCGTCGCTCGTCAGATAGACCGTCCACGCGTCCGGCACGCCCTGGTCCCCCGGATTCGACATGCAGCCGGCCACGGCCTTCCCGTCCTTCTGGAAGATGAAGTAACCGCCGTACTCGGCGCCCGGGTCGTGCTTCGTCCAGCCGAAGAGCTCGCCGTAGAAGTCGGCCGCCTTGGCGGTGTCGGAGCTGTACAGGTCGATCCAGCACGGCGCGCCGGCGACGAGGGTTGGTGCGGGCATGGTGGCTCCTTCAGGTGAGGTGAACGGATCGTCTCACCTTCGACCGGCCACACCAACCAAACTCATCGGTCAGCTGGCTGAGTGCCTAGCGCTTCTTGCCGGGATTCAGCAGACCCTTCGGGTCGAACGCCGTCTTGACCCGGTCGTGCAGCGCGAGCGCTGCCGGTGCCCACTGGCGCTCGAGCCCGCCGGCCTTGACGAGGCCGATGCCGTGCTCGCCGGAGATGCTGCCGCCGAGGCGGATCGCCAGGTCGAAGAGCTCCTCGGCTGCTGCTTCCGCGCGGTGACGCTCGGCCTCGTTCGTGGGGTCGATCAGGAACGTGGAGTGGAGGTTGCCGTCGCCGGCGTGGCCCCAGCTGCAGGTGAGGAGCTGGTGGCGGGCGCCGATCGCGAGCGTCTCCTCGACCGCCTCGGCGAGCCGGTCGAAGGGGACGACGATGTCCTCGCTCACCTTGCCGCCGCGCTCGGCCTGGACGGCGAGCGAGACGCCGTCGCGCCAGCGCCAGAGCGCAGCGATCTCCGCCGAGCTCTCCGGTGCCCAGGTGACGAGGGCATCCTCAGAGACGACCTCCAGCACGGCCTCGCGGAGGCGTGCGACCTCGTCCGTCGAGCCGTCGACGTCGACGAGCACCATGAAGCCGCCCTCGCTGAGCGGCACGGGGAACGCGGCGCTCGAGCGCTTCACGGTCTCCGCGTCGAGGTATTCGAGCGCGGCCACGGGGAGGCCGCTCCCGAGCACTGTCGCAAGCGCCTCGCAGCCCGAGGCCGTGTCGCGATGGAGCGCGACCATCGGAGCCACGGCTTCCGGAGCCGGGGTGAGGCCGAGCCAGACCGACGTGATCACGCCGAGCGTTCCCTCCGAGCCGACGAGCAGGCTCGTCAGGTCGTAGCCCGAGACGTCCTTGCGGATCGGGCCGCCGACCCGCACGAGCTCGCCCGGGGCGACGACGGCCTCGACGCCGAGCACCCAGTCGCCCGTGACGCCGTACTTGAAGGCGTGCGGGCCACCGGCGTTCGTGGCGACGTTGCCGCCGATCTGCGACTGCTCGGCCGCGCCGGGATCGGGCGGGAAGAGGAGCCCGTTCTCGCGCGCGAGCCGGCGCACGTCGAGCGTCGTCACGCCGGCCTCGGCCTCCATCCGCCAGACGAGCGGGTCGAGCGAGCGCACTTTCGTCAGCCGCTCGAGCGCGAGCACGACGCCGCCGAGCGGGACCGCTCCGCCGGCGAACCCGGTTCCACCGCCACGCGTCGTGACCGGGGTCTCGTGCTCGTAGCACCAGGCCACGACGTCGGCGACCTCCTCGGCGGTACGCGGCCGGACGACCGCGTCAGCGTGCCCGTGCAGGCCGCGGGCCTCGGTGGCGTCGTGGAGATAGAACGCCGGCACGCCCTCGAGGACGACGTCGTCGCCGAAGCGGCCTCGGAGCTCCTTCGCGACGGAGGCAGGCGCGACGCTCACGCGCGGCGCACGGGATTCGTCAGCGTGCCGACGCCCTCGATCTCGACGGTGACCTCGTCGCCGTCCTCGAGGAAGATCGGCGGCGTCCGGGCGAAGCCGACGCCCGGCGGCGTCCCGGTCAGGATCAGGTCGCCCGGCTCGAGCTGGATCCCGTCGCTGATGTAGGCGATCAGCTCGGCGATCGGGAAGATCATGTCCGCGGTGGACGCGTCCTGGAGCGTCTCGCCGTTCACGAGGCAGCGGATCCCGAGCGCTTGCGGATCGGCGATCTCCGCGGCCGGGACGAGCTCGGGCCCGACGGGGCAGAAGGTGTCGAACGACTTACCGCGTGTCCATTGCCCGTCGGCGAACTGGACGTCGCGCGCGCTGACGTCGTTCGCGCAGGTGTAGCCCGCAACGTAGTGGAGCGCGTCATCCCGCGAGACTGCCCGCGCCGTCCGGCCGATCACGAGGCCGAGCTCGGCTTCGTAGTCGACTTCCTTCGCCTGAGGCGGGAGCACGATCGGCTGCCCGTTCCCGGTCAGCCCGTTCGGCCACTTGGCGAAGAGGAGCGGCTGCGGCGGAACCTCCATCTTCGACTCGGCCGCGTGGTCGACGTAGTTGAGGCCCACGCAGACGATCTTGCCGGGGCGGTCGAACGGGAGCCCGTTCTGGGCCATTCAGCGCTCCTCTCGGTCTGTCGGTTCGGGGGTGAAGATCTTGCCGGGATTGAGGATCCCGTTCGGGTCGAAGAGCTGCTTGATCCCGCGCATCAGCGGGATCAGGTCACCGTGTTCGCGCTCCAACGCACCGATCTTGCCGAGCCCGACCCCGTGCTCTCCGGTGCAGGTGCCTCCCCGGGCGAGCGAGTCGACGACCAGCAGTTCGGCGAGCTCGTCCGCCCGGGCCAGCTCGTCTGGATCGTCGGGGTCGACCTGGAGACCGACGTGGACGTTGCCGTCCCCGGCGTGGCCGAGGATCGCGCCGCTGAGACCGAGCCGTTCCAGCTGGGCGCGTGCGAAGGCGACGGTGGCGGCGAGCTCGGAGACGGGGACACAGGTGTCGGTCGAGCGCTCTCGCTTGCCGGGTGAAGCGGCGGCGGCTGCGTATCCCGCTTCGTGCCTGGTGCGCCAGAGCTGGGCTCGGCCGTCGGCGTCGCGCTCTTCGACGATCTCGAGCGCTCCTTCGAGCTCGGCGAGTTCCCGGACGAGCTCGAGGTCGGCCTCGACCGTTGCCTCCGTTCCCGCAGCCTCGACGAGGAGGCAGGGCCCCTCGGCGTACCCCGTGCCGAAGTGCGCGTTGATCTCCGCGATCGTCCGAGCGTCGAGCAACTCGAGGCGGGTCACAGCGGAGCCTGCGGCGACGATTGCCGCGGCGGTGCGGCAGGCCGCTTCGAGGTCGGGGAACGCGATTTGCTGAGCGAGGACGTGTTCGGGGATCGCGTAGAGGCGCACGCACAGCTCCGTGATCACGGCGAGCGTGCCCTCCGAGCCGATCAGGAGCGAGTGGACGTCGTAGCCGGCAGACGTCTTCCGGGCCTTGCCGCCCGTGCGGATGACGCTGCCGTCGGCGAGCACCGCCTCGAGCCCGAGCACGTTGGCACGCATCTTTCCGTATCGGATCGTCGTCGTTCCCGCTGCGTTCGTGGCCGCCATCCCGCCGAGGGTCGCGTCGGCGCCCGGGTCGACGGGGAAGAAGAGTCCGTGCTCGCCGGCCACCCGCTCGAGCGCGCTTCGGGTCACGCCCGCCTGGACGGTCGCGGTCAGATCAGCGGGCGCGACCTCGAGTACCCGGTCGAGGCGCGAGAGATCGAGGCTGATCCCGGCCTCGGTCGGAATCACGTGTCCTTCGAGGCTCGAGCCGGCGCCGAACGGCGTCACCGCCACCCGGCGCTCGTTGGCGAGCGCGAGCGTGCGGGAGACCTCCTCGGTGGAGGTCGGGTAGACGACGAGGTCGGGCCGATGAGGTCGATGGAACGTCATGTCGGCCGAGTGCAAATCACGGTCTGAGTCGCCGTCGGAGACGCGGACGAACGCGGCGAGCGACTCGCGCAGGCTCTCGATCACAACCGTCACTCGTCCGACTCCGACGGCAACGTGCTCGCAACGCCGTCGACTGCCCAGCGGAGGCTGTCCTGGACGATCCGCTCCGCGAGGAGGCCGTCGCTCGCCACGCACGCGACGTAGAAGTCCTCGTAGCGGCCGAGCGACTCGCGAAACCGCTCGGGGGTGGAGAGGACGAGTCGGTTGTAGCGCTCCGAGCGCCGGTAGAGCCGCTCGACGTCGGCGACGAGCCGGGTGCGGCCACTCGCTCGGTAACAGGTGCCGTAGAACTGCCAGCGCCCGTTGAGGTAGGCCGCGACGTTCTGGTCGTCGGCCGCCTGACGCAGAAAGACGAGCACCTCAGCCATCCGGTCGACCTGCGCCGACCCGGAGACGGCTGCGCCGAGGCGGGCCGCGAGACCCTCGAGGCCATAGCGGGCGTAGTAGATCTCTTCGAAGTCCTCGCGGGTCAGCTTCCTGACGAAGGCGCGGCCTGTCGGGCCGAAGGCGACGAACCCATCTCGCTCGAGCTGGATCAGGCTGGCCCGCACCGGTGTCTGCGAGACGCCGAACCTCGTCGCGATGTCCCGGCCGACGAGCTGCGTCCCCTCCTGGAGATGGCCGCCACCGATCAGCATCCGCAACTCGCGGGCGATCCGCTGCTCGATCGAGACCCGCCTGTCGAGGGGGACGATCGGGAGGCTCTGGGCTGGTCCTTCCATTCCGGGGGAGTCTCGTCTACGCTCATGAAATCCGCAACATGAAATTTCATATTTCATATTGCATGTCTTCGATTTCGAGCTTGGAGCCGAAGTGAGTGCGGCGACGGCTCGGGTCGGCGCCGACGTGGGCGGCACGTTCACCGACGTGATCCTTCACGGCGCCGACGGCCGTGTCGTCGTCCGCAAGCTCCTCTCCACGCCGCCGAGCTACGACCGTGCCGTCGTCGAGGCGGTCAGCGGGTTCGTGGGGGAGGGAGTGATCCAGGAGGTCGTGCACGGGACGACCGTCGCCACGAACGCCGTGCTCGAGAGGCGAGGGAGCCCAACCGCGCTCGTCACGACCGCCGGCTTCCGCGACGTGCTGGAGCTTCGCCGCCTGCGGATCCCGCACATGTACGACCTCTTCTGGCGCAAGCCGCCGCCGCTCGTCGAGCGCCGCCTCCGCTTCGAGATCGAAGAGCGGCTGCTGGCGGACGGAACCATCCTGCGCCCGCTCGACGACGCGGAGTGCCGCGAGCTGGCCCTGCGGCTCCGCGCGAGCGGCGTCGAATCGGTCGCGGTCTGCTTTCTCCACTCCTACCTCTATCCCGGGCACGAGGAGCGCTTCGGCGCGATCCTCGCCGAGGAGTTCCCCGAGGCGACGATCTCGCTCTCGAGCGCGATCCTGCGCGAGCAGCGCGAGTACGAGCGCTCCGCGACGACGGTCGTGAACGCGTACGTGCGGCCGCTGATGGCTTCGTACATCGACCGGATCCGCACCGGGCTCGACGAGATCGGGCTCGACGGCCCGCTCTCGATCATGCAGTCCTCGGGCGGGGTCATGACCTCCGACGACGCGAAGATCCGACCGGTCTTCGCGCTCGAGTCCGGGCCGGCCGCGGGCGTCGTCGCCGCGCGCGGAATGACCGAGCGGCTCGGCGTCCCGAACGCGATCGCCTTCGACATGGGCGGCACGACCGCGAAGGCCTCGCTGATCGAGAACGGAATGATCTCGCGCGGCCGGGAGTACGAGGTCGGCGGCTCGATGTCGGCTGGGAGCCGTCTGATCCGCGGCGCCGGCGAGCTGCTTCGAATCCCGACGATCGACATCGCCGAGGTCGGCGCGGGCGGGGGCTCGATCGCCTGGCTCGACCCGGCCGGCGGACTCCAGGTCGGCCCGCGCAGTGCAGGCGCGGATCCCGGCCCGGCCTGTTACGGCCGAGGCGGGATCGAGCCGACGGTGACGGACGCGAACGTCCTTCTCGGTTTCATCCCGGAGGGCGCCGTCGCGGACGGGCAGATCGAGATCTCGCGCCTCCGCGCCGAGGTGGCGATTTTGCGGGTCGCGGCGCCGCTCGGCCTCTCGGCGCTCGAGGCAGCGAGCGGCATTCACCGGATCGCGAACGCGCGGATGGTGCGCGCGCTCCGCTCGGTCTCGTCCGAGAAGGGCCGCGACCCGCGCGAGTTCGCGCTGATCGCCTACGGCGGCTCCGGCCCGATCCACGCCGCAGGTCTCGCCGAGGATCTCGGCGTGCGGACGATCCTCGTTCCCGCGGTCGCGGGGCTCTTCAGCGCAGTAGGCCTCCTCTTCGCCCGCCCCGAGTTCCACGAGGTGCGCACCTGCCACCTCGACCTCGACTCCACCGACCCAGGCGTGCTCTTCGCGCTCCTCGCCGAAATGGAGGCGGCGCTCGCGCCCGCGCTCGAGGGTCGGCCGGAGGTCGAGTGGGCCCGGAGCGCCGACCTCCGCTACGGAGGCCAGAGCTGGGAGGTCGAGGTCGAGCTCCCCGACCGGCCGCTCGACCGCGAGGCGCTCGCGGAGCTGCGCGAGCGGTTCGAGTCCGAGCACGAGCGCCTCTACGGCGTCCGCGACCAGCCCGGCTCGCCGGTCGAGATCCGAGCGGTCCGGCTCGCAGCGCTCGGGGAGTCGGCCGCGACGAGCTCGTTCAAGCTGGACGATTCGCGCGCTGTGCCCGACACGGCGAGCCGCGCTGTCCACTTCGAGGGCGAGGAACGGGACGTGCCCATCTGTTCGCGCTCGTCGCTCGCCACCGCGCCGGAGCCCGGCCCGCTCCTCGTGGACGAGTACGACACGACCGTCGTCGTCCCACCCGGCTGGACGGTCCGCCGCGATCCCGCGACCGGCACCCTGATCCTGGAGCGGGCCGATGCCTGAGACCCGCACCCGCGTCGATCCGATCACGCTTCAGATCGTCGGCAACGCGCTCGCGTCCGCCGCCGACGAGATGGCGACGACGATTTTCCGCACAGCGCACTCGAGCGTCGTCCGCGACGGGATGGACTTCTCCGCGAGCATCTGCGACCCGCACGGCCGCACGGTCGCGCAGGCGGTCACCGTTCCCTTCCACCTCGGCTCGATCCCGGTCGCGATGGAGTCGCTCCTCGCCCACTACGCGGGCCGGATGAGCCCGGGCGACGTCTTTCTGATGAACGACCCGTTCGACGGCGGGATCCACCTCCAGGACCTCTTCGTCTTCAAGCCCGTCCACTTCGAGGGCGAGGCGATCGGCTTCACGTGTACCACCGCGCACCACGGCGACGTCGGCGGCCGGCTGCCCGGCTCGAGCGCCTGCGACAACACGGAGATCTTCCAGGAGGGGATCCGCCTGCCCTGGCTCAAGCTCTACTCCGAAGGCGAGCCGGTGGAGGACGTCTTCAAGATCGTCGAGGCGAACGTCCGGATCCCGCGGATGACGTTCGGCGATCTCGGCGCCCAGGTCGCGGCCTGCTCGGTCGCGGAGCGCGCGCTCGTCGCGCTCGCGGAGCGGCACGGGAAGGCGCAGCTCGCCGATCTCTGCGACGCGCTGATCGACCACACCGAGCAGCTCGTCCGCCAGGAGATCGCGACCTGGCCCGACGGCACCGCCACCTTCACCGACTACCTCGGCTCGGACGGGATCGACATCGTCGACGTCCCGATCGTCGCGACCGTGACGATCCACGGAGACGAGGTCACCGCCGACCTGACCGAGTCGGCGCCGATGGTGCGCGGCTCGCTGAACAGCACGCGCTCGTTCGTCCAGGCCTGCGTCTACCAGGCGGTGCGCGCAGCGCTGACCGTCGAGGTGCCGAACACCTCCGGCGCGTTTCGCCCGATCCACGTCCTGACGAAGCCGGGGACGGTCGCCGAGGTGGTGATGCCCGGCGCCTCGTCGATGCGCGGCGTCACCGGCTTCCGCGTCCTCGACGCCGTCAACGGCGCGCTCGCGCAGCTCCTTCCCGACCGGGTCGCGGCAGCCGGTGAGGGCGGGAACACGCTCGCGATCTTCGGGGCGGAACGGCCCGAAGGCGGGCGCTTCGTCTTCTACGAGCTGATCGTCGGCACCTGGGGCGGCACGCCCGAGGCGGACGGGAACGACGGGCTCACCAATCCGGCCAGCCTCGCCGCGAACGTCCCGGTCGAGGTCGCCGAGCAGGAGTACCCGATCGTGGTCGAGCGCTACGGGCTCGTGCCCGACTCCGGCGGGGCCGGGCTCCATCGCGGCGGCCTCGCCGTCGAACGGGTGTGGCGCTGCCTGACGCCCGGCACCTCTTTGATCGTCCGTTCCGATCGCGCGAAGCATCCGCCGTACGGCCTCGCGGGCGGACTTCCAGGCGCGACTTCGAGCAACCACCTCGCCCACCCGGACGGGAGCGAGGACGTGCTGCCGCCGATGTTCTCGACCGAGATCGCGGCCGGGGACGTCTACGCGCATCGGACCGCGGGCGGCGGCGGCTGGGGCGACCCGCTCGACCGCGATCCGAACGCGGTCACGGACGACGTCGCGAACGAGAAGGTGAGCGCGGGCGCAGCGCGGGAGCTCTACGCGGTCGCGCTCGCCGCGGATGGGACTGTCGACCACGAACAGACGACGGCTCTCCGAGCCGAGAGGAGGAACGCGTGATCGCGAAGGCCGATGCGGTCGTGATCGGGGGCGGGATCATCGGGGCGAGCACCGCCCACTTCCTGACTGAGCTCGGCTTCGGTCAGGTCGCGCTCGTCGAGAAGTCGAAGATCTGCGGCGGGTCGACGCAGTACTCCGCCGCGCACGTCCGCCAGCACTATTCGAACGAGGTCGCGATCCGGCTCGCCGTCCGCGGCGCCGAGATGTTCGCGAACGCCGAGGAGCGGCTCGGCGGCCCGGCCGGCTTCGTCCAGCACGGCTACATGGTGATCACGCCGCCCGACCAGGAGCAGGCGATCCGCGAGGTCGTGCCCGTGCAGCAGCGCTACGGCGTCCAGACCGAGATCCTGACCGCGGACGAGGTGAAGCACCGCTGGCCGGAGCTGAACGTGGACGGGATCGCGCTCGCCTGCTTCGAGCGCACGTCCGGCTACGCCGACCCGGTCCAGACGACGCGCTCCCTCGTCGACTCCGCGCGCGCCAAGGGACTCAACGTCTACGAGGGCTGCACTGCGCTCGACATCACCGTCGAGAACGGCCGCGTCTCCGAGGTCGTCACCGGCGACGGGACGATCGCGACCGGCGTCGTCGTCAATGCCTGCGGCCCCTGGGGCGACAGGATCGGCCGGATGGTCGGCGTGGACTACCCACTCACGTTCAGCCGCGAGCACGAGGCGATCTTCGAGGCGCCGCCCGAGGCGCTCGGCGAGATCCCGGTCATGTCCGACGCGACCCAGCAGCTCTACTTCCGCCGGTACGGCGACGGCAGAGTGCTCGTCGGCGAGGGCTGGCCGAAGCAGAAGGAGCACGCCGACCCGGAGGACTACGACGACGGCACGGACGCCGCGCACCTGGAGCGGATGGTGCCGCGGCTCCTGAACCGGCTGGAGGCGCTGCGGCCGACGCTCGGTGCCGAGAACTACGGCGGCACGTTCGTCACCGGCTACTCGGGCGTCTACGACATCACCGAGGACTGGTATCCGATCTTCGGCGAGGAGGAAATCGGCGGCTACTACTCCGCGTTCGGTGGGAGCGGCCACTGCTTCAAGCTCGGCCCCGCGCTCGGCGAGTCGCTGGCGCACATGATCACGGGCCAACAGCCGCCGATCGACCTCTCGAGCCTCTCCGGGGAGCGCTTCTCGACCGGCCGCACGTTCGGATCCGTCTGGGGGCCGGGAAACCGCGCGTGAAGATCACGTCCGTCACCGCGACGCCGCTCGCGATCCCGTTCGAGCGCCCGTTCCACTGGCGCTCGGGCGTGCAGGAGGACGCGAAGCTCGTCCTCTTCACGGTCGAGACCGATGCCGGCGCGACCGGCTACGGCGAGTCCATCTGCGAGGATCAGGCCGCGGTCGTCTCGTACGGCAACCTGATGGCGAAAGCATTCGTCGGCCGCTCGCCGGGCGCCGTCGAGGCGATCCTCGGCGAGCTCTGGCGCGACGGGCGCTGGCGCTTCTACCCGCACTGGTCGCAGCAGATCGCGAGCGGGATCGAGGTCGCCTGCTGGGACGCGCTCGGAAAGGCACTCGGCGTGCCGGCCTCTACGTTCCTCGGCGGGCAAGTGCGCGACGAGGTCGACTTCATGGCCTTCCCGCAGGGCGATTCGGCCGAGGAGCTGGCCCGCGAGGCGTCGGCGCTCACCGGTGACGGCTACCGCGTCGTCTATCTCAAGGTCGGCCGCGCGCACCGCGACGACGAGGAGATCGTGGCGGCCGTCCGGGAGGCGATCGGGCCGGAGCCGCTCCTGCGCGTCGATCCGAACGAGGCGTGGGACGTGCCGACAGCGGTCGACGCGATCCGCAGGCTGGAGGCGTACGACCTCGACTGGGTCGAGCAGCCGATTGCCGCGGGGAACGTCGCTGGGCTCGCCTGGATCCGCCGTTCGGTCGACACGAAGATTGCAGCCGACCAGGCCGTCTTCACCGCGCATGAGCTCCGCGCCGTCCTCGAGCAGGAGGCGGCCGACGCGATCGTGATCGGGAGCCACGAGACCGGAGGGATCTGGCGGCTGCGCCAGCTCGCGCATCTCGCCGAGACCTACGGGATCCCGGTCAACCGGCACGCGTGCTCGGAGAGCGCGATCTCGACCTTCGCCGCGCTCCAGGTGATGGCCTGCCTCCCGAACCTGACGATCGGGAACCAGGCCATGCACCAGCTTCTCGCCGAGCAGATCGTGACGACGCCGCTCGACCTGAACGGCGGCCGGGTGGCGATCCCGAACGCGCCCGGGCTCGGTTTCGAGATCGACCTCGACGCCGTCGATCGGCTGACCGTCCGATGATGGATCCGATCACGTTCGAGGTGATCCGGAACGCGCTCGTCGCGGCGACGGACGAGATGGTGCTCGCGCTCCGCCGCAGCGCCTACTCGACGAACATCAAGACGCGGTCGGACTTCTCCTGCGCCTTCTTCGATGCGGAGTTGCGCTCGGTCGCGCAGGGCTTCACGCAGCCCGTGCACCTCGGCTCGATGGTCGAGCAGGTGCCGCGCGCGATCCTCGATTACGGGCCGGAGAACCTCGCGCCGGGCGACGTGATCATCACGAACGATCCCTTCCCGAGCGGCGTCCACCTGAACGACGTCAGCCTGATCTCGCCCGTCCACCACGAGGGCGAGCTCCTCGGCTACGTCGCGAACCTCGCTCACCACGTCGACGTCGGCGGCGGCGCCCCGGCCTCGATCGGCGCCTTCCGCGAGGTCTTCCAGGAAGGCGTGATCATCCCGCCGGTCAGGGTCGTCGAGGACGGGCGGATCGTCGCCGACATCTTCGCGTTGATCCTCGCCCAGATCCGCTCGAAGCACGAGACAGCCGGCGACTTCCGGGCCCAGATCGCCGCCAACGCAACGGGTGTCCGCCGGCTGCAAGCGCTCGCCGGCCGGCACGGACGGGAGACGCTCGTCGCGGCGATGGCCGAACTCCTCGAGTACACCGAACGGCGGACGAGATTCGAGATCTCGAAGCTGCCATTCGGTGTCTTCCAGGGCGACGGATCGGTCGACACCGACGGCTACACCGACGAGCCGGTGCACCTCGCCGCCCGGATCGAGATCGGCCCGGACGGGATCGCCTTCGACCTCACCGGCTCGGACCCGCAGCGGCGCGCGCCCGTCAACTCGACCTACGCGCAGACGTTCTCGGCCTGCGCGTACGCGCTCAAGTGCCTGATCGATCCCGACCTGCCGGTGAACGCCGGCTTCTACCGGTTCGTCTCGCTCCACGCCCCGACGGGGAGCGTCACGAACTGCACCTGGCCGAGCCCGGTCGTCGGCGGCTGGGAGACGCAGACGCGGCTCGTGGACGTGATCTTCGAGGCGCTCCTGCCCGTCTTCCGCGAGCGGCTCCCCGCCGGGACGAAGGCGATGATGTGCCACGCCGGCTTCGGCGGGATCGACCCGGCGACGAACGCCTATTACTGCTTCCTCGAGACCTTCGGCGGCGGCTACGGCGGCCGCTTCTCGAGCGACGGCCCAGACGCCGTCCAGACCCACGGGCAGAACACCGAGAACGCACCCGTCGAGGAGACCGAGCTCAACTATCCGGTGCGCGTCTCACGGCTTTCGCTCGTCGAGGACTCGGACGGGGCTGGGCGTTTCCGCGGCGGGCTCGGCCTGCGCAAGGACTTCGAGTTCGACCGGGCGACCACGTTCACCGTCCTCGCCGACCGCACGAGCCGCGGCCCCCAGGGCGCGTTCGGCGGGCTCGCCGGGAAGCCGGCGGAGTACGTCCTGATCCGCGACGGCGCCGAGACGCAGCTCGGCGCGAAGGCGACTGTCGAGCTTCGCGCCGGCGACACGGTCAGCTACCGCACCTGCGGCGGCGGTGGCTACGGGCCGCCCGAGGAGCGCGACCGCGAGCACGTCGCGCGCGACGTCCGCGAGGGCAAGGTCAGCGCCGCCCGCGCGCAGGAGGTCTACGCGTGGCGGCCGTAGACCCGATCAGCTTCGAGGTGATTCGGAACGCGCTCGTCGCGGCGACCGACGAAATGGCGCTCGCTCTGAAGCGGAGCGCCTACTCGACCAACATCAAGACGCGCTCCGACTTCTCCTGCGCCTTCTTCGACGCGGAGCTCCGCTCGGTCGCGCAGGGGTTCGCGCAGCCGGTGCACCTCGGCTCGATGGTCAGGCAGGTGCCGCACGCGATCCGGAAGTACGGCGCGGAGAACCTGGAGCCGGGCGACGTGATCGTCACCAACGACCCGCACCCGAGCGGAGTCCACCTGAACGACGTCAGCCTGATCTCACCCGTCCACCACGAGGGGACGCTCGTCGGCTACGTCGCGAACCTCGCTCACCACGTCGACGTCGGCGGTGGCGCCCCCGCCTCGATCGGTGCCTTCCAGGAGGTCTTCCAGGAAGGCGTGATCATCCCCCCGGTCAAGCTCGTCCGGGGCGGCGCGATCGTGGCGGACGTCTTCAAGCTGATCCTGGCGCAGATCCGCTCGAAGGACGAGACGGCCGGCGACTTCCGGGCCCAGATCGCTGCGAACGCGACCGGCGTCCGTCGGATCCAGGCGCTGACCGCCCGGCACGGGCTCGAGACGATCCTCGCCACGATGGCCGAGCTGCTCGAGTACACCGAGCGCCGGACCCGCGCCGAGCTCGCGGCGCTGCCCCACGGGGTCTTCGAGGCCGAGGGTTCCGTCGACACGGACGGCTACACCGATCAGCCCGTCGTCCTCAAAGCGCGGATCGAGATTCGCGCCGACGGCGTCCGCTTCGACACGGCCGGCTCCGACCCGCAGCGCCGCGCGCCCGTCAACTCGACCTACGCGATGACCTACTCGGCCTGCGCCTACGCGCTCAAGTGCCTCGTCGATCCCGACCTGCCGGTGAACGACGGCTTCTACCGGCTGATCGAGCTCGACGCGCCCGAGGGCAGCGTCACGAACTGCACCTGGCCCTCCGCGGTTGTCGGCGGCTGGGAGACCCACGCGCGGCTCGTCGAGGTGATCATCCACGCACTCCTCCCGGCCTTCCCCGAGCGGCTCCCCGCCGGGACGAAGGGGATGATGTGCCAGGCCGGATTCGGGTCGCTCGACATCGAGGCCGGCAAGTACACGTGCTTCTACGACACGTTCGCGGGCGGCTACGGCGGCCGCTTCGCGAGCGACGGTCCGGACGCCGTTCAGGCGCACGGCCAGAACACCGAGAACGCGCCGATCGAGGAGACCGAGCTCAACTATCCCGTCCATATCAACGGGCTCTCACTCGTTGAGGACTCCGAGGGGCCGGGCCGCTTTCGCGGCGGCCTCGGCCTTCGCAAGGACTATCTGTTCGACCTGCACACGACCTTTACCGTGCTTGCAGACCGGGACAAGGTCGGCCCGTGGGGCGCGTTCGGCGGCCATGCAGGGAACGTCGCCGAGTACGTCCACGTCCGCGAGGGGACGGAAACACGGCTCTCGTCGAAGTCGACGATCGAGCTCGTGCCCGGCGACGTGATCAGCGTGCGCACGTGTGGCGGCGGCGGCTACGGCCCGCCCGAGGAGCGCGAGCCGGCGCGCGTCCTCCGCGACGTGCTCGAGGGCAAGGTCAGCGCCGAGCGAGCGCGCGAGCACTACAAGGTCGCGGTCGACGGCCGTCGGCTCGACGAGCCCGCGACGGAGCTCTTGCGGGCATGAGCGTCCGCCTCGCGATCGACATCGGCGGCACGTTCACGGACGCGACCCTGATCGACGAGGAGACCGGCACCGTCGCGATCGCGAAGGTCCTGACGACGCCCTCTGACCCATCCGAGGGCTTCATGCAAGCCGTCGAGCGCGCGCTCTCGGAGGGAAAGGTCGAGGCAGGCCAGGTCGGTTTCGTCGTCCACGCGACCACCGTCGCGACGAACGCGATCATCGAGGGCAAGATCGCGCGCAGCGGCTTCATCACGACCGAAGGCTTTCGCGACCTGCTCGAGATCGCGCGCCAGGTGCGCCCGAGCCTCTACGACACGCAGTTCGAGAAGGCGAAGCCGCTCGTCCCTCGCGACCGCGCGATCGGGGTGCGCGAGCGCCTCGGCCCGGCGGGCGAGGTGCTGACCCCGCTCGACGACGACTCCGTCCGCGAGGCCGCCGCGCTGATGCGCCGCGAGGAGGTCGAGTCGGTGGCCGTCTGCCTGCTCCACTCCTACGTCAACCCGGCGCACGAGCAGCGGATCGGGGAGATCCTCTCCGAGGAGCTCCCGGGGATCCCGATCTCGCTCTCGGCCGAGGTCGCGCCCGAGTTTCGCGAGTACCTGCGTGCCTCGACGACGGTGATCAACGCGGTGATCCGCCCGGTCGTGCAGCGCTACCTGGAAGGGATCGAGCGTCGGCTCGCCGCGGCCGGGATCGACGCGAAGCTGCTCGTGATGCAGTCGAGCGGCGGCGTCTTCAGCTCGGAGGCAGCAGCGCAGCGCCCGGTGTTCATGGTCGAGTCCGGCCCGGCGGCGGGCGTGATCGCGTCGGCCTACCTCGGCGAGACGATCGGCGAGAAGGATGTGCTCTCGTTCGACATGGGCGGCACGACGGCGAAGGTCGGCCTGATCCAGGACGGGCGGCCGTCGGTGACGAAGGACTACAACGTCGGCGGTCACGCGGGCGCCGGGATCGGCGGGATGTCGCTCTCGGGCTACCCGGTGCGGACGCCCGTGGTCGACCTGGTCGAGATCGGCGCGGGCGGCGGCTCGATCGCGTGGATCGACTCCGGCGGGCTCCTCCGCGTCGGCCCGCAGAGCGCGGGCGCTGATCCGGGGCCTGTCTGTTATCGCCGTGGCGGCACCGAGCCGACAGTCACCGACGCGAACGTCGTCCTCGGCCGCCTCAACCCCGCCTACTTCCTCGGCGGCGAGATGGGGCTCGACGTCGAGGGTGCGAAGGCCGCGATCGAGGAGCGGCTGGCGACGCCGCTCGGGCTCTCCGTGACCGAGGCTGCGAACGGGATCGTCGAGATAGCGAACGCGGCGATGGTGAACGCGCTCCACCTGATCTCCGTCCAGCGCGGCTACGACCCGCGCGACTTCGTCCTCGTCGGCTTCGGCGGCGCCGGCCCCGTGCACGCGAACGCGCTCGCTCGCGACGCCGAGATGCCGACGCTCGTGATCCCGCGCAGCCCCGGGATCTTCTCCGCGACCGGCCTCCTCACGACCGACCTGAAGCGCGACGCAGCGGTCACGGTCATGCGCCGCCTCGACGAGCTCGACGAGGCCGAGACGGAGTCGACGTTCGCCCGGCTCGAAGCAACCGGCCGTACGGAGCTCGAGCGCGAGGGTCTCACCGGCGACGCGATCGAGTTCCTCCGCCAGATCGACCTGCGCTACGTCGGCCAGAGCTACGAGCTGACGATCGCAGCGGGCGAGGGCATGCTCGAGCGCTTCCACGCCGAGCACGACCGCGTCTACGGCTTCGCCGCGCCGGACGAGCCCGTCGAGGTCGTGAGCCTCCGCCTGACGAGCGTGGGGCGGATCGCGAAGCCGCCGGCGCGGCCGGTCGAGACTGGCGGCGCCGCGAAGCCGAAGGAGCAGCGGCCCGTCTACTTCGCCGAGGCAGGCGGCTACGTCGACTGCCCGATCTACGACCGCTACGCCCTCCCAGCCGGTGCGAGCTTCGCCGGCCCGGCCGTCGTGGAGGAGTTCGACTCGACCACCGTCGTCCACCCGGGCTTCACCGTCCGCGTCGACGACCTCGGCAACCTCGTGATCGAAAGGGAGCAGGCGTGAGCTACGGAATCGTCGTTTCGAAGGACGTGATGCTCGAGATGCGGGACGGGATCCTGCTCGCCACGGACATCCATCGCCCCGCCCGCGACGGCGAGGTCGTGCCGGGCCGCTACCCGACGATCGTTTGCATGACCCCGTACGACAAGGGCGAGCGGCGCTACGTCGAGATCGCGGACTTCTTCGTCCCGCGGGGATACGCCGTCGTCCTTCAGGACCTGCGCGACCGCCACCGCTCCGAGGGCACCGACGAGTACTTCCACAGCGCGACCCCGCATACGGGCACGGACGGCTACGACACGATCGAATGGATCGCCGCGCAGCCGTGGTCGAACGGCCGCACCGGCACCGTGGGCAGCTCGTACGCCGGGATCACCCAGATCCGCACGGCCCTCGAGTCCCCGCCGCACCTGACCGCGATCTGGCCCGACGTCGTCCCGACGAACACCTTCGAGCACCAGACGCGAGAAGGCGGCGCAATGCAGCTGCACATGTTCTGGGCGCTCTACATCCACGCCGCCGACGCGCAGGGGGTGAAGGACGACCCGGAGAAGCAGCGCGAGGTCTGGCAGGACCTGAAGGACCTGCGGAAGCTCTTCTGGCGCTCGCCGGTGCTCGGGGAGAACGACGGCGCCGACCTCGGTCTCCGCCACGTCCCCACGCTCGCGAAGACGTTGGTCGACTACTGCACGCGGGGCGGCTACGACGAGTTCTGGGCTGCGAAGGAGAACGACTGCACCCGCTTCTGGGCCGACCACGCGGACATCCCGGCGACCATGACGACCGGCTGGTACGACGGGTTCCCGCACGCCGATAGCGAGTACTTCGCCGCGATGAGCGCGAAGAACGAGTCGCCGCAGCGGTTGATCGTCGGCCCGTGGAGCCACGTTGGGATGCGCGGCGACGCGACCTGGACGCTCGACGTGGACTACGGCCCCAGCTCGGTCTGGGGTGTCCAGCGCTACTTCGACGAGCAACTCGCATTCTTCGACCGCTGGTTGACGGACGATGCGGCCGGCCAGCCTGCCGACGAGGCGCCGGTGCAGATCTTCGTGATGGGCGGCGGCAGCGGCCGCAAGACGGAGCTCGGCAAGCTCGATCACGGCGGTGGCTGGCGCGACGAGCAGGAATGGCCGCTCGCCCGAGCGGTGCCGACGACGCTCCATCTCCACGGCGACGGGTCGCTCCGTGCCGACGCGCCTGGGGGCGACGAGCCGCGTCGGTTCACCTACGACCCGGATGACCCCGTGCCGACCATCGGCGGCCTCTACTGCGCCATCGGCGAGTTCCCCTCCGGAGACGGGGAGATCGAGCCCGCCTGGGCGCGCCTGCTCAATCCGGCGCTCCTGCTCCGGAACATCATGGTTCCGGGCGGCGCCGACCAGAAGGAGTCGGCCGAGTACTTCACCGCCCGCGAGCCCTACCAGCGGCTCTCGGAGCGAGCGGACGTGCTCGTCTACCAGACCGACCCGCTCGAGGAGCCGCTCGAGGTCACTGGCCGGGTCGCGGTCGAGCTCTGGATCGCCTCGAGCGCCGTCGACACGGACTTCACCGCGAAGCTGATCGACGTCTACCCGCCGAGCGAGGATTACCCGGAGGGCTACGACCTGATCCTCAACGACTCGATCATCCGGACGCGCTACCGCGAAGGGTTCGACCGCGAAGTCTTCATGGAGCCTGGCACGCCGTACCGCGTGACGATGCTCCTGCCGCCGACCTCGAACCTCTTCGCGGCCGGCCACCGGATCAGGCTCGACGTCTCGTCCTCGAACTTCCCGCGGCTCGAGCGCAACCCGAACACCGGCGAGCCGATCGGCCGCCACACGCGCCACGAGATTGCGGAGCAGACCGTCTTCGCTGACGCCGAGCACCCGTCCCACATCGTCCTGCCGGTCATCCCGGGGTGAGCTTCCTCGTCCCCTGCCCGAATTGCGGTGCGCGCGACGTGAACGAGTTCGCGTTCCGCGGCGAGGTGACCGCACGGCCGACCGAGACGCCGACCCTCGCGCAGCTGGGGCGGTACGTCCACATGCGGCAGAACGTGGCCGGGCCGCAGTACGAGTGGTGGTACCACCGGCGCGGCTGCGGCCAGTGGTTCGTGGCGGAGCGGGACACGCGGACGAACGAGTTCAGCCCGTGAGGCTCGAGCCGCAGCCGGGCGAACTGCTCGACCGCTCGCGCGAGGTCACGTTCCGATTCGGCTCGCAGGCCGTGCGCGCGTTCGAGGGCGACACGTTCGGCTCGGCGCTCTACGCATCCGGCCGCCGCGTCTTCTCGCGCAGCTTCAAGTACCACCGGCCGCGCGGCCTCCTCTGCTGCGCGGGCCACTGCGCGAACTGCCTGATGACCGTGGACGGCGTCCCCAACGTCCGCGTCTGCGCAGAGCCGGTGCGCGCGGGCGCGGTCGTCGAGGGCCAGAACGCGCTCGGCTCGATCGACCGCGACTTCCTCTCGGTCGTCGACAAGGCCGGCGGCCCGTTCACACCCGTCGGCTTCTACTACCGGACGATGATCCGGCCACGCCGCGCCTGGCCGCTCTACGAGAAGGCGCTCCGCTCGATCGCCGGCCTGGGCAAGGTCGGCGGCGAGTCACGCCGCTACGACAAGGAGCACCGCCGCGCCCGCGTCCTCGTGCTCGGTGGCGGCCGGAGCGGGAGGGAGGCGGCGCTCGCCGCAGCGGCCGAAGGTCCGGGCGTCGTGCTCGTGGACGAGGGACTGCGCCGGATCGAGATCCCTGGTGTCGAGGTCGTCGCCGGCCGCGCGCTCGCGATCTACGAGGGCGGGCTCGTGCCGGTCGAAGCGGGGACGCTGCTGCTGCGCTACCGCGCCGAGCGGATCGTCGTCGCGACCGGGACGATCGAGCAGCCGCTCGTCTTTCCCGGGAACGACCTCGTCGGCGTGCTGCTCCCGGGTGCGGCGCGGCGGCTCGTGGGCGACTGGGCGATCAAGCCTGGGGAGCGCGCGGTCGTGATCGGGGGCGAGGACGCGGTCGAGTCGCTCGAGCGCGCCGGGGTCGAGATCGCCGAGGTCGCCGACCCCGCCTCGCTCCGCTCGATCTCCGCCCGCGGCAGCAAGGGCAGGCTCGCCGAAATCGAGCTCGACGGGAGGCGGATCGACTGCGACCTCGCGGTCGTCTCCGGCGGCCGCCAGCCCGCTTACTCGCTTCTCGCTCAGGCCGGAGCCCGCGTCGAGTACGACTCGGCGAGCCGGGTCTTCGTCCCGCGCGACCTCCCGGCCGGGATTGCGGCCGTCGGCTCCGTCACCGGCGGCGGCTCGACCGCCGCCCCGAGCTACTGCGGCGTGGAGGCGAAGGGTCGCTGCTTCGTCTGCGTCTGCGAGGACGTGACCGAGAAGGACGTCGAGCGTGCGATCGCCGAAGGGTTCGAGTCGATCGAGCTCTCGAAGCGCTACACGACTGTGACCATGGGGCCGTGCCAGGGCAAGTTCTGCCAGCTCGGCTCGATCCGCCTGCACGCCGCCAAGACCGGCGCCGACGAGGCCGCGATCGGGACGACGACCGCCCGGCCGCCCTGGGCGCCGGTCGAGCTCGGTCTCCTCGCCGGTCGCCACCACGACCCGATGCGCCGTACCTCGCTGCACCACCGGCACGAGGAAGCCGGAGCGGACATGGTCTGGGCCGGCCCCTGGCAGCGCCCGCACTCCTACGGCGACCCCGCCGCCGAGATCGCCGCCGTCCACTCGGGCCTCGGCGTGATCGACGTCTCCACCCTCGGCAAGCTGATCGTGGAAGGCCCCGACGCGGCGACCTTTCTCGAGCGCCTCTACCCGAACCGCTTCGCGGACCTCGCCGAGGGCCGGGTCCGCTACACCGTGCTCGGGAGCGACGGCGGTCGGATCCTCGACGACGGCACCGTCGCCCGGCTCGGTCCCGACCTCTTTTACGTGACCACCACCTCGACCGGCGCGGACGCGGTACACGAGTGGTTCGACTGGTGGAACGCGGGCTGGGGCTACGAGGTCGACGTCGTCAACGTCACCGGCGCGCTCGCCGCGCTCAACCTCGCGGGCCCGAGGGCGCGCGAGGCGCTCGGGCCGCTGACCGACGCGGACGTCTCCGCCGAAGCGTTCCGCTACCTCGACGCGAAGTGGATCGAGGTCGCCGGCGTCCGCGCGCTCGCACTCCGGATCGGCTTCGTCGGCGAGCTCGGCTACGAGCTCCACTTCGCGAGCCCAGCCGGCGAGCACGTCTGGGACACGCTGATCGCGGCGGGCGCACGGCCGTTCGGGCTCGAGCCGCAGCGTGTCCTCCGGCTCGAGAAGCAGCACGTGATCGTCGGCCAGGACACCGACACCGAGTCGAACCTGTTCGGGGCGGGGATGGACTGGCTCCCGAAAATGGACAAGGACGACTTCGTCGGCAAGTGGGCGCTCGAGCACGCGGACGCGCGCGAGCGGCTGGTCGGCTTCCGGATGGACGTGCTCCCGCTCGAGGGCGCGCAGGTCGTGCGCGACGGCCGCTCGGTCGGGCGCGTCACGAGCGCGCGGACGAGTGTCGCGGCCGGCGGCGTGATCGGCCTCGCCTGGGTGCCGCCCGAGCTCGCGGTCGAGGACGCCGAGCTCCACATTCGCGTCGACGGCACGCCGCAATCCGGCCGCGTGTGCTTGCGCCCCTTCCACGACCCCGAGGGCGAGAGGATGCGCGCATGAGCCTCGGCTTCCTCTCACCAGCGGCTCACGCTGTCTCGCCGCTCCAGCGCGCGCTGGCCGGCACCGACCTGGTCGACGTCTCCGATACCGGCAAGGTCGAGCTCCGCGGCGACGTGGCCGCCTTCGAGGCGGCACGGATCCTCCGCCTCACCCCACGCCGGGCGATCGTCCTCACCGACGACCCTGAGGGCTGCGTCGACGACGCACGCGCCGTCGGCCTCCGCGCCTACGACCTCACCGCCGCCTTCGCCGGGATCCGGGTCGAGGGGGACGAGCTGCTTCGCCGGCTGACCGAGGTCGAAGTCACCGCTCCGATCGCCGCGCCCGTCGCGGATGTCCCGGCGCTGATCTTCCCGCGCGACGGCGGCTACGAGCTCTACGTCGCGCAGGAGCTCGGCCACCACCTGGCGCTCGTCGTGCTCGACCTCCAGGCAGGGCTGGACATGAGGGATCGGGCGTGAAGGACGTCTTCCGCGTCCGCCGGATGTGGCGCCCGCGCGCCGAGCTGAAGCCGCGCTACGACGTCGTGATCGTCGGCGGGGGCTCGCACGGGCTCGCGACCGCGTACAACCTCGCGCGCCAGCACGGGATCACGAGCGTGGCCGTGCTCGAGAAGTCGTACATCGGCTCGGGCGCCGCCGGCCGCAACACGACGATCATCCGCTCGAACTACCGCACCCCCGAGGGCGTCGCCTTCTACCAGCAGAGCGTCGAGCTCTACGAGCGCCTCTCGGCCGAGCTCGACCTGAACCTGATGTTCTCGCAGCGCGGCCACCTCACTCTCGCCCACTCGGAGCGCTCGCTCGCGACGATGCAGGAGCGCGCCGAGGTGAACACGCTCCTCGGCGTCGACTCGCGCGTGATCGGCGTCGACGAGGTCGCGCGGCTCTGCCCCGAGCTCGACGTCTCGCGCCACCCGACCTGGCCCATTCTCGGCGCCCTCTACCACCCGCGCGGCGGGATCATCCGCCACGACGCCGTCGTCTGGGGCTACGCGCGTGGAGCCGACCGCGCCGGCGTCGAGATCCACCCATACACCGCGGTGACGGGGATCGAGCGCGAGGCCGGCCGCGTCACCGGCGTGCGGACGAGCCGCGGCCTCGTCCACGCCGACACGGTGATCAGCGCCACCGCGGGCTGGTCGTCGCTGACCGCCGGGCTCGCCGGAATCGAGCTCCCGATCACGACCCACATCCTCCAGGCCTTCGTGACCGAGCCGGTGAAACCGTTCCTCGACGTGATCCTCGTCTCGGCGCAGCTGCACGTCTACGTCTCGCAGACCGACCGCGGCGAGTTCCTGATCGGCGCCGAGATCGAGCCGTACACGACCTACAAGGGGATCGGTACCTTCCCGTTCCTCGAGACCTCCGCGCGCCATGCGCTGGAACTCCTGCCGCAGCTCGAGCGGCTGAAAGTGCTGCGCACGTGGACGGGCCTCTGCGACCTCTCGCCCGACTACAGCCCGATTCTCGGGAAGACCGAGCTCGAGGGATTCCACGTGTCGGCGGGGTGGGGCACGTACGGGTTCAAGGCAGCGCCTATCGTTGGCAGGACGATGGCCGAGCTCGTGGCGACCGGACGCACCCCGGACCTAATCGCTCCCTTCGCGCTCGAGCGCTTCGCGACGGACACGCTCGTCTCCGAGATCGCGGCCGCGGCGGTCTCGCATTAGCGTCTCCGCCGATCGCCTCCGGGACCTGACCCTCGAGCTCGTCGAGGTCGACAGCCCGACCGGCGACACGGCCGAGGTCGCGCGCCTCTACGCGAATCGCTTGGAGGAGATCGGGATGCAGGTCGAGGTGCTCGACGAGCTCTTCCCGCGCACGCCGATCGTGATCGGGCGGTTGCAGGGCGACCGGCCCGGGCCCACGATCGTCCTCAACGGTCACCTCGACACCGTTCCGATCCCGCACGAGCCCCCGCGGCTGGAGGGCGAGACGATCTTCGGGCGCGGCTCCGCGGACATGAAGGGCGCGTGCGCGTGCGCCGCCGAAGCCGTCCGCGTCGCCTCCGAGGGCTCGTTCTCGGGCGAGCTCGTGATCGTCGCGATCGGGTTGCACGAGGCTCCCGGCGGCCGCGGGGAGGACTTGACCTGGCTCCTCGGGGAGGGCGGCTTCACGGCCGACTACGCCGTCGTCTGCGAGCTCGCCGGCGACTCGTTCGTCGCCGCGCACATGGGTCAGGCGACCGTCGAGATCGAGATCTCGCGGCCGGGGATGCCGACCCACGAGCTGCAGACGCCGAAGGGAACCCCGCACCCTCTCCTGGCCGCCGGAAAGGTGATCGCCGCGATCGAAGCGCGCACCGCCGAGCTCGCCGCGATCGAGCACGCCAATCCACATGAGTGGGTCGGCGCCGAGACGTACTTCCTCGGCGAGCTGCACGGCGGCGACTTCTACAACCGCTTCCCGACGACCTGCCGCCTCGTCGGCACGCGCCGCTGGCAACCCGGGAAGACGCTTGCGGAGGTGCGGGTGGAGTTCGACGCCCTGCTCGCGCCGATCGCGGCCGAGACCGGCTGCGCGATCGACCTCGACCTCCGACTCGTCCGCGACAGCTACCGGATCGACCCCGAGGAGAAGCTCGCGCTCGCGCTCCGCGAGGCCTATCGCGAGGTGACGGGGAACGCGCAGCCGCTGATCGGGATGAAGGTCGTCGCCGACGGGGCGATGTTCCACCAGGCCGGGATCCCGACCGTCTACCACGGCCCGGTCGGCATCGGCGCGCACGCGGACGTCGAGACGATGGACGTGCCCGAGCTCGTCCGCGCGACGCAGGTCTACCTCGCGCTCCTCGAGCGGCTCTGGTCATAGAGGCGGGGGGCTTGAGCTACGACGAGCTCGTCGGCGGCTTCCGCTGGGACCTCCCCGAGCGGCTGAACCTCGGCGTCGACGTCTGCGAGCGCCATCCGCGCGACGCGACCGCGATCCTCGTCACCGACGGCCGCGAGATCACGCGCCGCGTCACCTTCGGCGAGCTCTCCGACGACTCGAACCGGCTCACGAGCGCGCTCCGCGAGCGCGGGATAGGCGAGGGCGACCGGGTCGGGATCGCGCTTCCGCAGCGGCCGGAGACCGCGGTCGCGCACATCGCCGTCTACAAGCTCGGCGCGATCGCAGTCCCGCTCTCGACCCGCTTCGGCCCGGACGCGATGGCGGTGCGGCTGGACGACGCGGAGCCCGCGGTGGTCATCGCCGACAGGGAGCTGGAAGGAGTCGAGACGATCGACGTCGACCGCGACCTGCCCGCACTCCTGGCCGCCGCCTCGGATCGCTTCGACCCGGTCGAGACCGGCCCCGACACGCCCGCGCTGATCATCTACACGTCCGGGACGACCGGGCCGCCGAAGGGCGCGCTGCACGGGCACCGGATCCTCGCGGGGAACCTGCCGGGCTTCGACCTCTCGCACGACTTCTTCCCGCAGCCCGACGACGTGATCTGGTCGCCGGCCGACTGGGCCTGGATGGGCGGCCTCTTCGACGTGCTGATGCCCGCGCTCTTCCACGGGCGGCCGGTGGTGGCGTACTCGACGACGCGTTTCGACCCCGAGCAGGCGTACGACCTGATCGAGCGCCTGCAGATCCGGAACCTCTTCATGCCCGCGACCGCACTGCGCCTGATGGCCGCGGTCGACGGGCCGAAGCTCGACCTGCGCACGGTCGCGAGCGGCGGCGAGATGGTCGGCGCGGAGACGTCCGCCTGGTGCGAGGAGCGGCTCGGCGCGCGGCTAAACGAGTTCTACGGCCAGACCGAGGCGAACCTCCTGCTCGGGAACTGCACCGCCTGGCCCGCGAAGCCCGGCTCGATGGGGAGGCCCTACCCGGGGCACGACGTCCAGCTCGTCGAGGGCGAGATCACCGTCGGCGTCGAGGGCGACCCGGTCGCCTTCCTCGGCTACTGGCGCGATCCGGAGGCGACCGCCGAGAAGGTGCGCGCGGGCCGCCTCCACACCGGCGACCTCGCCGAGGTCGACGACGAGGGCTACCTCCGCTTCGTCGGCCGCACCGACGACCTGATCTCGAGCGCCGGCCACCGGATCGGCCCGGGCGAGATCGAGGCGTGCCTCGTCCGCCACCCCGCGGTGGCGCTCGCGGCCGTGATCGGGATCCCGGACGAGATCCGCGGCGAGGCGATCAAGGCGTTCGTCGTCGCCTTGGCTCCCTCAGAGGCGCTCGCGGCCGAGCTGAAGGCGCTAGTCCGAGAGCGCCTGGCCGCGTACGAGGTCCCGCGCGAGATCGAGTTCGTGGACGAGCTGCCGCTGACGACGTCGGGAAAGATCAGACGGAACGAGCTGCGGGCGCGTCAGAGTCGAGGATCGCGATCGTGAGACATTTCGCGTGCTGGCAGGAGCGTGCGATCTCGGGTCAGGCTGTCGAAACTGGCCTCCTCCAGCTGTACAACCGGTCCGTCGAGGTCACCCGGAACCCTGCGCCGACGTAGAGCTCGCGCGCCACGTCGGTGCTGTAGCCGACCTTGAGTCGCCGTGCCCCTCGCTTCGCCAGCCGCTCGAGACCCGCGGTGAGCATGGCACGGGCTAGACCGCGCCGTTGGTACGCGTCCTCGACTCTCATCGGCTCGACCATCCCAACCTCGGTGACGGGATCGAACCAGAAGAGCGCGTAACCGGCGATCTGGCCGTCAGCAGCCTCGACGGCGAGGTCGAGCGCCGGGTCGTAGAGGGAGCATTGCCGGAGGCGTGACTCGACCCCTTCGCCGCTTCGTCGCCGCATGGGGTGGGGCTTGGCGGTCTCCCGGGAACGGTCGACGAGCACGAAGCCTTCCGGCAGGGCGGCCACGTCTGGCCGGTCATCGGCGTTCATCCAGGTGTTCCCGGATCGGTCATCGTCGGCCACGAAGCCCGCGCCGGCCAGCAGTCCCGTCATCTCGATGTCGTCGTCACGGGCGAGCACTTCGACCGCTTCGGGCCCCAAAGCGTCGATCGCCTCGACGCCACGTGTCAAGACGGTGGAGAGCGAGACACTGGAGACACCAGGAACAACGATCGGATCGCATCCCCATGCTCGACTCCACTCCGTGAGGACGACGCCCGCAACGGGCCCGTCGTCGTCGACCCAGAAGAGCTGGTCGATCGCGTCAGAGCGCCTGGGGGTGCGCCACCACCACTGGAGATCAGCGGCTTCCCAGAGGCCTGACTCCGCATCGGCCAGGCGAGCGCGGTGCAGGAGCTCCGTCGCAAGAGCGAGGTACTCGAGGCCCGACGCACGCACTTCTTGGATCGCCATGCATCCATCCTATGAATGGCAATGCGCTGATCGCTCGCGCGGCGGAGGCGGCCCGTCGCCTTCCGACGCCACCGGCGCAACGAAGCGGCCACCGTTCGAGTTCTCGACGAGCTCCCGCTGACGACGTCCGCAAAGATCCGGATGAACGAGCTTCGGCGTCTGGAAGGATTGGGGAGATGAGCTTCGCCGTCACTCCGACTGCGTACGACCGGTTCATGGGCCGCTACTCGACGCCGCTCGCGCCGCTGCTCGCGGACTACGGGGGGATCGCCGCGGGTCAGCGCGTGCTCGACGTCGGCTGTGGGCCGGGGGCGCTGACCGCCGAGCTCGTCCGGCGGCTGGGCGAGAGTTCGGTCACGGCCGTCGACCCATCCGAGTCGTTCGTCGCCGCCGCGCGCGAGCGGCACCCCGGAGTCGACGCGCGGGAGGCCCAGGCGGAGGAGCTCCCGTTCGAGACGGACGAGTTCGACGCCGCGCTGGCGCAGCTCGTCGTCCACTTTCATGGCCGATCCGGTCGCCGGGCTGCGCGAGATGGCGCGCGTGACCCGCGAGGGCGGCGTCGTCGCAGCGTGCGTCTGGGATCACGGTGGCGGTGGCGGCCCGCTCAGCCTCTTCTGGGAGGCGGCGCAGGATCTCGATCCCGAGGTCGAGGGTGAGTCGGGTCTCGCCGGGTCGCGCGAGGGCGAGCTCGAGGCGCTCTTCGGCGCGGCGGGGCTGACCGAGATCGAGGCGGGCGCGCTAACGATCGAGCTCGAGCACCCGAGCTTCGAGGAGTGGTGGGAGCCGTACACGCTCGGCGTCGGCCCGGCCGGGGGCTACGTATCCCGGCTCGAGCCCGAGCAGCAGACCGCGTTGCGCGAGCGCTGCCGGGAGCTTCTGCCGGAACCGCCGTTCTCCGTCAGCGCGAAAGCGTGGGTCGCGAAAGGCCTGACAGCGCCCTGACTTGAGGCAGACGTGGTGACTGTTGCTGAAGCACGGAATCTCTAGCCGGCCTCAGCCATGCAGATCCGCGAAGCCGCCGAAGGGGAATCGGGCGTGGCCGGGCGTGCCGAACGTGGTCCCGTCGACGGTCGCCATTCCTTCGGTGAGGAGATCCGACGACGAGAGCTCGCCGAGCGCGAGCCAGAGAAACGGCGTCGAGGCTGGGAGGGGGGCGCTCAGGATCGGATGCTCGGCGATCGCGGCGTGCGCGGCGTTTCGGTCCCGGCGATAACGCTCCGTCAGCTCGTCGAGCCAGTCCTGTGGGCCGTCGAGGGCAGCGGTCGCGGCGCGTTGGGCGACGTGGCTGACGCGGATGACGTCCCACTCGAGCTCTCGCAGGCACGCGTCGATGAGCGCCGGCTCGGCGGCGACGAAGCCGATGCGCCACGCGGGCATCGCGAGGCTCTTGCCGAGGCTCCGCACGAGAATCACGTTCGGGGATCCCCACGCGCTCGCGAGCTCGCCTTCGAAGATGCAGCGCTCGTACGCCTCGTCCGTGATCACGGTCAGATCGTGGCGCTGGGCGAGCGCCAGGAGAGCGTCCATCTCTGCCCGGCTCGGGAGGTAGCCCGTCGGGTTGTTCGGGTTCGTCAGGACGAGGGCTCGCGACTTCGGGGTGACCGCCGCTTCGATCGCGGCGGGGTCCCAGCGCCAGTCGGTCTCAGGGGTCGGGACCGGGACAAAGACTCCGCCGGCTCGCTCGATCATGCCCTGGAAGAAGTAACACGGGGTCGGGACGATCACCTCGTCGCCGACCTCGAGGATCGCGCGGAAGGTGAGGCTGAGAGCGTGCATGGCGCCGTTCGTGACCAGGATCTCGCGCTCCGGGTCGGCCGGGGCAGGCAGCGACCTGGCGATCGCCTCTAGGAAGAAGAGGTGGCCGCGGCTCGGCGGGGTGGTCGCGTGCTCGTCGAGCGCGGCCATGACCGCCTCGCGGACGTGGGGCGGGAGCGGGGCCGCGATCGTGCCCTTGAGCGGGAGCATGTCGGTGCGGCCCGCGAGAGCGCGCTCGGCTGCGATCGACGGCATCTCGTCGTGCCTCACCGGACTACCCCTCCCGCGCGGCTGGCGGTGGCTGCGCCGTCGGCCCAGGCGCGCTCGCCCGCGACCCAGACGCCCGCGACTCCGGCGGCCAGGTTGAGCGGATTCTCGTAGGTCGCAGTGTCCACGTACGCCGAAGGATCCAACAGGACGAGGTCGGCCCGCTTGCCCTCCTCGATCCGGCCGCGGTCGGGAAGGCCGAAGCGGTCGGCGGCGCGGGCGGTGAGGCGGGCGATCGCCTCCTCCGGCTCGAGCAGGCCGTCCTGGAGGCAGAACCGGCCGAGGAACCGCGCCGCGCTGCCTGCCACCCGAGGATGAGGATGCTCGCCGAAGATCCCGTCCGAGCCCAGGAGCATCAGCGGATGTGCGGCGATGGTGCGGACGGCATCCTCGGAGGCGTAGTGCATGATCATCTGGACGTTCAGGTCGGACTCGACGAGCAGCTCCGCGATCCTCTCCACCGGCTCGCCGCCGCGGCCTGCGATGCTCTCGCCCTCGACGACGATCCGCTCCGCGCCGAGGGTGCCGAGGACGTTCTCCCACCCAGGGAGGCCGTGCTCGACGTCGTAGGCGATCCGCCCGACTTCGTCCGGGTCGTGCAGGCGCGCGATGGTTGCGGCTGCGCCGCCCTCCTGTGCCCAGGCGGGGAGGAGGCTCGCGAGCAGGGTGCAGCCGGCGCCGTAGGGGTACTGGTCGAAGGTGACGCCGTCGGCGGCCTCGAGGCGCTCGAGGAGCTCGTCGATCAGCCCCTCGTCGGCGAGCGACTTCAGGTGCGAGACGTGGAGCGACGCTCCCGAACGGCCGGAGACCTCGATCATCTCGTCGATCGCAGCGAGCAGGCCGGCGCCCTCGTTGCGGACGTGCGGGACGATCGGGGCGCCGAACTCGGCCGCGACCTCCGCGACCGCGACGAGCTCGTCGGTGGCGGCGTGCGCGCCTGGAAAGTAGACGAGGCCGAAGGAGAGGCTCGTCGCGCCGGCCTCGAAGCCCGCGCGCACCTCGCGTCTCATCCGTTCCAGCTCCTCGGGCGTCGGCGGCCGCTTCTCGCCGCCGATCACGGTGTCTCGGACGGCGCCGTGGCCGATCGAGGGGACGAGCGAGATCGCGGGGCGGGTCGCGTCGAGGGCGTCGAGGTACTCGGCGAACGTCGTCCACGGCCACTCCTCGGGGCCGGGCCCTTCGAGCGCCCGCAGGTAGTCGCGCCGCTCGGGCCAGCGACCGGCCGCGACCGGCGCGGGTGCGAGGCCGTCGGGACAGATCACCTGCGTGGTCACGCCCTGCGAGAGCACCTCGGTCAGGAACGGGTCCTCGAACGAGCGCAGGGCCGTGTGAGCGTGGACGTCGATGAAGCCGGGGCAGAGCCAGAGGCCGGTCGCGTCGACCACGTCGCCCAAGAGGTCATTGCCGACCGCTGCGATCTTCCCGTCCGCGATCCCCACGTCGACGAGCTGAGGCGGCCCGTCGCCGGGATAGACCGTGGCGCCGCGGAGCACCTGCATCAGATCACCGCCGAGAGGACGCCGTCGACGACGAGGAGCTGGCCGTTGACGAAGTCGGAGGCGGGGGAGGCGAGGAAGACGACCGCGCCGCCGAGCTCGCCGGGCTCGGCCCAGCGGCCGGCCGGGACGCGGGCGCGGAGCCAGGCGTCGAACTCCGGGTCGGCCTGGAGCGCCTCGTTCAGGTCGGTGCGGACGTAGCCGGGCGCGAGCCCGTTCGCCTGGATCCCGTGCGCCGCCCACTCGGCGCACATGGACTGCGTCAGCATCTTCAACGCGCCCTTCGAGGCCGCGTACGCACCCGTCGTCGGCCGCGCGAGCTCGCTCATCACCGAGCAGACGTTGACGATCTTGCCGCGGCCGCGCTCGATCATCCCGGGCACGACGGCGCGGGAGACGAGGAAGGCGCTCGTCAGGTTGACGTCGAGCACGTGCCGCCACTCGGCGAGCGCGAGGTCGACGAGCGAGCGGCGGAGCGTCATCCCGGTGTTGTTGACGAGGATCTCGACCGGGCCGAGCGCGGCGACGGCCGCGGCGACCGCGCCCTCGTCGGTGATGTCGAACGGCGCCGCGACCGAGCCCTCGATCCGGGTGACGACCGCCTCGACCGCCTCCGCGGTGCGCCCGTTGATCGCCACCCGCGCGCCGGCCGCCGCGAGCGCCTGCGCGAGCGCGAGCCCGATTCCCCGGGTCGAGCCGGTGACGAGCGCGGTCCTGTTCGTCAGATCGAAGCTCATCCGACGACTGGGAGGACGACGTGCGAGGGGTAGGCGTCGGTGTGCAGCACCGTCTGTTGAGCGACCTCGATCCGGGTGCTCGTGCCCACGTCCTCGCCGTTGTTCAGGTTGCGGCTGAAGCGCGGGAAGCTCGAGCTCGTCACGTCGACGCGGATCCGGTGGCCGCGCTCGAACACGTTCGCGAGCGGGTAGCAGCGGATCCGATACTCGGCGACCTCGCCCGGTTCCAGGAGCTCGGTGCTGTCGCCCTCGTGCGAGTTCCGGTAGCGGGCGCGGAGGATTCCCTCGGTGAGGAAGATCGAGCGGCCGTCGGGGTAGACGTCGCAGACGCGAACGATGAAGTCCGTGTCCTTCGCGCTCGAGGCGGCGTACAGCACCATCTCGACCGGTCCGATCACCTCGACGTCCGCGTCGAGCTCCTCGCTCGTGTAGGTGAGCACGTCGGCTCGGGCTTCGAGCGCGCGCTGGTCCCATGGGCCAGGGAGGATCGGCTGCGCGGCGCCCTGGGTCATCGTCAGCACCGAGTTGACGCCCCCGATCGTGGGGACCGGATCCTCGGGGTCGTAGGAGTAGCGGTCGGCGGGCTCGTCGGAGCGCGGCACGTCGCGGTCGAGCTTGCCGCCGGCGCGGAGGAAGTACGGAGTGAACTCGGTTCCGGGGAGCGGCCATTTGCTCTCGCCGCGCCACTCGTTCCGGCCGAGGACGAAGAGCTCGAGCGGCGGGCGCTCCTCCCAGTCGTTCCCCTCGTCCTTCAGGAAGCGCTCGTAGAAGGCGAGCTCGTGGTCACGGACGACGGTGACGCCGGCGGAGAGGTCGACGTCGGCGCGGAAGCTCTCGACCTCCTCTTCGTGCGACCAAGGGCCCATGAGGACGCGGTTCCGGACGCGGGTGCCGATCTTCGCGAACGAGCGCAGGTGGGAGCCGGAGTAGGGGTCGAACCAGCCGCCCTGCTGGAAGATCGGCACGGTCACGGTCTCGGGGCGGTGGTGGAATTGGTGCCAGTAGGCGTCGTTCTCCTGGTGCTCCCACCACTCGCGCCAGTAGCCCACCTTGCGGCCGATCGCGACCTCGTCCAGCTCGATCAGGGGGAGGTGGCGCCAGATCCGGTCGTTCAGCATCAGGTCGCGGGCGCTCGGGCCGGTGATCAGGCTGATCGCGCTCGTCCAGAGCGTCGCGGCGCCGAGGGTGAGGGCGAGCTGGAAGGCGCCGCCGGTGAAGTAGCCGTCCCAGAAGTAGTCGTCGTGGATCACCTGCGGGGCGATGCACTCGAGGTTCGGGTGGCCGAGGTGCATCAGCTGCCACTGCACCAGGCCGCCGTAACTCCGGCCCCAGGTGCCGATCCGCCCGTTGCACCAGCCCTCGCCGGCCGCCCACGTCAGCGTGTCCTGCGCGTCGGGGCCATCCTGCGCCCACGCGACGAACTCGCCCTCGGACTCGTAGCGGCCGCGCACGTCCGTGACGATCGCGACGTAGCCGCGCTGCGCGAACCAGACGCCCCAGCCGACGAAGCGCTCGCGCGTCGACTCGTACGGTGTCCACTGGACGATCGTGGGGTGCGGGCCGCCGGAAAGCGGGAGATAGACGTCGGCGGAGAGGTGGACGCCGTCGCGCATCGGCACCCGCTGGTCGTGCAGGAGCCGAACGTCCTGCAAGTCAGACCGTGACGGCGGAAGGTGTCTCAGGAATCTTCGTGCCCGCGAAGTGGCACGCGGCCCCGTGCGAGTTGCCGTGATCTGCGAGCAGCGGCTCGACCTCGGCGCAGATCTCCTGTGCGATCGGGCAGCGCGTCCGGAAGCGGCAGCCCGAGGGCGGGTTGATCGGGCTCGGGACGTCGCCCTTGAGCACGATCCGCTGGTGCTTGCGGCCCGGGATCGGCTCCGGGTTCGCCGAGAGGAGCGCCTGGGTGTACGGGTGCAGTGGTCGGTCGAAGAGATCGTCCGAGGTTGCGAGCTCGACGACCTTGCCGAGGTACATGACCGCGATCCGGTCGGAGATGTAGCCGACGACGGCGAGGTCGTGCGCGACGAAGAGATAGGTGAGGTTGAACTCCTGCTTCAGCTCGACGAGCAGGTTCAGCACCTGCGACTGGATCGAGACGTCGAGGGCGGAGACGGGCTCGTCCGCGACGATGAACTTGGGGCGGAGGACGAGCGCGCGGGCGAGCCCGATCCGCTGGCGCTGGCCGCCGCTGAACATGTGCGGGTAGCGCTCGCCGGACTCGGCGGTCAGGCCGACGCGCTCCAGCGTCTCGAGCACGAGGTGCTCGCGCTGCTTGCGGCCGATCCCGTGGATCCGGAGGCCCTCGCCGACGAGCTCCTTCACCTTCATCCGCGGGTCGAGCGAGCCGACCGAGTCCTGGAAGACGATCTGCATGTGCTTGCGCTGCGTCTTCAGGGCGCGGGAGCCGAGCCGGGTCAGGTCGAGCCCGTCGAACTCGATCTCGCCCGCGGTCGGCTCGAGGATCCGCAAGAGCGTCCGGCCGAGCGTCGACTTGCCGCAGCCAGACTCGCCCACGAGCCCGAGGGTCTCGCCGCGGAAGATGTCGAGGTCGACGCCGTCCACGGCCTGGAGGGTCGCGACCTGGCGCTTGAAGATCCCCTTGCGGACGGGGAAGTGCTTCTTCACCCCGCGCGCCCTCAGGAGCACGTCGGCCTGTTCCCCACCAGTCCCGAGGTCGAGTCGCGTCGTCGAGAGGTCGAGGGTCATGCCACCACCTGCGCCACGCGCGGGACGCGCCGCCCGTTCTCGCAGAGCCAGCACGCGGACTCCTGCGGCGGCACGGGGAGGAGGGGCGGGTCGTTCGTGATGCACTTGTCGAAGGTGTAGTCGCAGCGCGGCGCGAAGCGGCAGCCTGTGGGCCAGTCGAGCGGGCTCGGGACGACGCCGCGAATCGCCTTCAGCGGCTTCGAGTAGCGCATCCCGAGGAGCGGGATCGAGTCGAGGAGCGCCTCGGTGTACGGGTGCTGCGGGCTCGCGAAGATGTCGGCGACGGGGCCGCGCTCGACGATCCGGCCGCCGTACATGACCGCGACCTCGTCGACCATCTCGGCGACGACGCCGAGGTCGTGGGTGATCAGGAGGATCGCCATCCCGAGCCGTTCGCGCAGCTCCTTCATCAGCTCCAGGATCTGCGCCTGCACCGTCACGTCGAGCGCGGTCGTCGGCTCGTCCGCGATCAGAAGCTTGGGGTCGGAGGAGAGCGCCATCGCGATCATCGCGCGCTGCCGCATCCCGCCCGAGAGCTGGTGGGGGTAGTCCTTGACGCGCCGCTCGGCGGACGGGATCCCGACGAGCTCCATCATCTCGGTAGCGCGCTTGAGCGCGTCCCGGCGGCCGAGCCCCTGGTGGAGCCGGACTGCCTCGGCGATCTGTTCCCCGACGGTGAAGACCGGGTTCAGCGAGGTCATCGGCTCCTGGAAGATCATCGCGATGTCGTTGCCGCGGATCTTCCCGAGCTCCTTCTCGCCGAGCTTTGCGAGGTCGCGGCCCTCGAACCAGATGTGCGAGTCGGGGTGGATCCGGCCGGGGCGCTCGACGAGGCGCATCACGGAGAGGGCGGTCACGGACTTGCCGCTCCCGGACTCGCCGACGACGGCGAGGGTGCCGCCGCGCGGGATCTCGAAGTCGATCCCGTCGACCGCCCGGAGCACGCCCTTGTCGGTGTCGAACCAGGTCGAGAGGTTCTCGACCCGGAGGAGCGCGTCCGAGCCGCCGTTCTGGCTCATCGGTCTTTCTTCTTCGGGCCGGGCGGCGGGGTTGCGACCTGGATGTGGCGCTCGAGGAGCGGCGTCACCTGCTTCGGGTCGCGGGTCTGGAGCGCGGCGAGGAGCACACGGTGGTCCTCGACCATCTGCTCGAGGCTCGAGCTGCGGCCGTAGCGGAAGAAGTAGGCGCGGATGCGTGGCCAGATGCTCCGCCAGATCTGGAGGGTGTGGGTCTGGCCGGAGGCCGAGATCACGATGTCGTGGAACTGGAGGTCGGCCTCGACGGCCTTCGTCAGGTCGCCGGTCTTCGCCGCCTGCTCCATCAGCCAGACCTGCTTGGCGATCTCGGCGAAGTCGTCCTCGGTCATCGTCTCGAGCGCCTTCGCGAAGCTGTAGCGCTCGACGGTGAGCCGGATCGGGATCAGGACGTGCTGCACCTCTTCGTCGGAGACCCCGAGGACGACGGCGCCGCGGTAGGGGAGCGACATGACGAGCCCCTCGTTCTCGAGCTGGCGGAGCGCCTCGCGGACGGGGCCCCGGCTCGTCCCCAGCTCTGTCGAGAGCGCCGACTCGATCAGGCGCTCGCCGGGCTCGAACCTGCCTGCGATGATCGCCGTGCGCAGCGCCTCCACGACCTGCTGGCCGCGCGGCCCGGCCTTGAGCCCACCGTCCACGACGGGAGCCATCTCCGTCGGCGCTGGTTCAACCGCTAGGGGCTCGATCGTTTTGGGTGTGGCGACCATGTAGACAATCCCGAAATGGTTGACAATCCGGACTCGCGGCCTCTAGTGTAACCATCTCGGTGCGGATTACCACGATCGATACAACGGCAGTCCGAACCCCCATGCGGGAGCCGCTGGTGTGGCCCGGCGGCACGCGACACTCCGCTTCCGGGCTGCTCGTCCAGATCCACACGGACGAGGGAATCATCGGGATCGGAGAGGCTCCAGGGCCGACTCTGCCCACGATCCAGACGATCATCGAGCGGGAGCTGACGCAGTTCCTCGTCGGCCAGGATCCGCTCCGGGTCGAGTGGCTCGTGCACCGGATGGAGGAGTTCTCCCGCAACTGGAGCCGGATCGCGAACTATGCGATCGCGGGAATCGAGATCGCACTCCTCGACCTCAAGGGCAAGGCCCTCGGCGTCCCGGTCGCGGAGCTCCTCGGCGGTTTCTCGCGCGACCGCGTCCCGGTCGTCGGCTACCTCTTCATCGACACGCCCGAGCGGAACGCCGACAAGGCAGGCGCCTTCGTCGACGCCGGCTACACGGAGCTCAAGCTCAAGGTCGGCCGCGACTTCGAGCAGGATCACGACTCGATCGCGGCGATCCGCGACCGGGTCGGTAAGGACGTGAAGATCCGGATCGACGCCAACATGATCTGGAGCGTCCCGGCCGCGATCAAGTGGATCAACGGGCTCGAGCAGTTCGACCTCCAGTACGTCGAGCAGCCCGTCCCGGACTTCGACCTCGCGGGAATGGCGCAGGTGCGGCGCTGCGTCTCCGTTCCGATCGCGGCCGACGAGGGCTGCACCGACGTTCGCTCCGCGCTCGAGCTGATCAAGCACGACGCCTGCGACGTGCTCGTCGTCTATCCGTCCGAGGCGGGAGGCCTGCGGCGCGCCCACCAGATCGGAGCCCTCGCGGACGCCGCCGGCAAGTGGTGCACGATCGGGAGCTGGGCCGAGCTCGGCGTCGCCACGATGGGGAACGTCCACGTCGTCGCCGCCTCGTCGAACTTCCCGTTCGCGAGCGACACGCACTACCCACTTCAGGAGTTCGACGTCCTCACGGAGCCGCTCGAGATGAGCGACGGCCTCGTCGAGGTCCCACGTTCACCCGGCCTCGGGGTCGAGCTCGATCCCGACGCCGTCGATCGCCTCGCTAACTTCGAGGTGCGCGAATCCGTCTTTTACGACGACATCCAGGGTGAGGCACCACGAGTCGGTCAGATCCTCTGACCGCCACGAGGAATTAGAGGAGGGGCAGAACAGTGTCAGACAAGCCAACACCGGAAAGCCCGGGCACGACCGAGCTCAACCGGCGAGACCTGCTGGTCAAGGCCGGCCAGGTCGGAGCAGCCACCGTTGCGGCGGGCGCTCTCGCCGGAACGGCCAAGGCGGCTCCGCGCCGCGCTGAAGCGGCCGTCCCGACGGGCGGCCGCGTCACGTGGGCCCTCGAGCAGGACCCGGTCCACATCGCTCCGTTCGGGGCCACGCTGACCTCGAACCACTGGGGCAAGGCTCCGATGTACGAGTCCCTGATCGAGTGGGACTCGCAGCTGAACCAGCGGCCGGCGCTCGCCCAGTCGTGGAAGGTCGTCGACAAGAGGACCGTCGACTTCACCCTCCGTCGCGGTGTTCGCTTCCACAACGGCAAGGAGCTGACCGCAGCCGACGCCAAGTACTCCTTCGACCTGATGGAGAACCCGCCCGCTCCGGGCAGCCCGGTCGTGAAGCTGACGAACTACGTCGCGGTCGAAGGCACCGAGGTCCGGAGCAAGTACGTCCTCCGGGTGAAGCTGAAGAGCTCGGACGCGCGGCTCTTCGGCCACCTGGCCTGGAACCGCTACACGCCGATCGTCCCCGAGGGGATGTACCAGCAGGTGAACGCCGGCCGCCAGGGGATCGGCACCGGGCCGTTCAAGCTGATCGAGTACCAGCCGAACAGCCACGTCGAGTACGAGCGCAACCAGCGCTACTGGAAGAAGGGGCGTCCGTACCTCGACGCGCTGACGATGAAGGTGCTGCCCGACGAGCAGGCGCGGATCGCTGCGCTGCGCTCGAACGCGATCGACGGAGGCACGTTCTCCGCGGACAGCGCCTCGGTGCTCGCGCGGGACAAGAACCTGAAGGTGCTGAAGGGCGGCACGGCAGCGTTCCGCGAGCTTCAGTTCACGATCAAGAAGGGCGAGAACAAGCCGTGGCACGATAAGCGCGTGCGGCAGGCCGTCAACTTCGCGATCAACCGCCAGGAGATCATCAACAAGGTGTACGGCGGCAACGGCAAGTTCAGCGGCCACGTCCCGCCCGGCTACGGCCCCTGGCCGCTCAGCCAGGAAGAGCTGAAGAACAAGTACCTCAAGTTCGACCTCGTCAAGGCGAAGGCGCTGATGAAGGCGGCGGGGCAGGGAAGAGGGTTCTCGGTCACGCTGACCACCTTCTCGACGCCGCTCGACTTCTCCCAGGTCGCTTCGGTGATGAAGCAGCAGCTGAAGCGGATCAACATCGACGTGAACATCGTCGCCCAGGAGCCGGGGACGTTCGGCTCCGCGAACGGCCGCGGTGCGTTCGACTGGGATCTCACCGCGCGCGGGATGCGTGGTGACGTGGACGGCTATCTCGCCGAGTTCAACCCGAGCGCGGCGATCTTCAACGTCTGGTACCCCGAGTACAGGAACGTGAAGGTTTGGCGTCTCGTCGGGAACGGCAAGATCCAGCTCGACCAGGCCAAGCGGCTCCCGATGTACAAGTCGGCCCAGCGGCTCCTCCTGGAGGATCTCGTCCAGGTGCCGCTCGTCTCCGTGACCAAGTTCCAGGTCGTCCGCAAGCGCGTGAACAACATGTACGTGGCGTTCACCGACTTCAACACGGGCCTGCACACCTCGGTCTACGTGAAGGGCTAGTCGACCGGTAGGAACAGGGAGGGGCGTCGCACCGGCGGCGCTCCTCCCGTCTTGAGCCAGGGAAGGGGAACCGGTGGTCGGGTACATCGTCAAGCGGACGCTCCTGCTCCTGCCCACGATCTTCGGGGTCTCCGTCGGCATCTTCCTGATGGTCCGCCTGCTTCCCGGCGATATCATCGACATCCTCCTCGGCGGCGACATCACCGCGAGTGAGGAGGTCAAGCAGGAGGCTCGTGAGCAGCTCGGCCTGACAGGCTCCTATCCCGAGCAATACTGGAACTGGATCAGCGGCGCGGTCCGGGGGGACTTCGGCGACTCGCTCCGGAACGCCGAGCCCGTCTCGGCGATCCTCCGCGACTCGCTCCCGATCACGATCGAGCTCGTCTTCCTCGCGCTCCTGATCGCAGTCGTCGTCGGCGTCCCGCTCGGCGTGATCTCGGCCGCGCGGCGCGACAGCGCGCGCGACTACGCCTCCCGCGTCGGCGGGCTGATCGGGGTCAGCATCCCGAACTTCTGGCTTGCGACGCTCCTTCTTCTCTTCACCTCGAAGGTCTTCGGCTGGGTCCCGCCGCTCACCTACGTCTCACCGCGCGATGACCTGCTCGCCAATCTGAGCCAGTTCATCCTGCCCGCGCTCTCGATCTCGGTCTTCACGCTCGCGATCGTGATGCGGATGGTGCGCGCGACGATGCTCGAAGTGCTGAGCCAGGACTACGTCCGGACAGCCCGCGCGAAGGGGGTCGCGAGACGCAGGGTCGTCTACCGCCATGCCTTGCGGAACGCGCTGATCCCGGTCGTCACGGTGGTCGGCTTCGAGGTCGGCGTCCTGATGAGCGGCGCCGCGATCGTCGAGATCATCTTCGGGCTCCCCGGGGTCGGGAACCAGCTCCTCCAGGCGATCTTCAATCGCGACTATCCGATGATCCAGGCGACGACGCTCCTGATCGCGATCATCTTCATCGGCTTCAACCTGATCGTGGACGTGCTCTACGGCATCCTCGATCCGCGAATCTCGGCGGAGGCATGAGCTTCAACCCGCGCAGGAGACGCCCGGTGTTGGCCACGGAAGGCGGGGGCGAGGTCGGCGCGTGGTCGGGGATCCCGCAGCGGCGCCGGCTCGGCTTCCTCGGCAAGTGGCGTAATCCGATCGGGCTCGTCGGGGCGGGGATCGTCGGCCTGAACGTGCTCGTGGCGATCTTCGGATCGACGATCTGGCGTCACTCTCCCGACGAGCAGGAGTTCGACCGGCTGCTCCCGCCGAGCTGGGCGAACCCGTTCGGGACGGACGAGCTCGGCCGGGACACGCTCGCGCGGATCATCCATGGCGCCCAGGTCTCGCTCCAGGTCGGGGCGATCTCGGTCGGGATCGCACTCGTCGTCGGAACCGTGATCGGGCTCCTCGCCGGGTTCTACAAGGGGATCGTCGACGCCGTCCTGATGCGCCTCGTGGACGTGATGTTCGCGCTTCCCGGCCTCGTGCTCGCGATCGTGATCGCCGGGCTCCTCGGCCCGAACCGGCGGAACGCGATGATCGCGATCGGGATCGTGATCACCCCTGCGTTCGCGCGCGTGGTCCGCGGGGCGGTGCTCGAGGTGATGGGCTACCCGTACATCGAGTCGGCCAGGGCGCTCGGAGCCTCGAGCATGCGGGTGATGACCCGCCACCTGCTTCCGAACATCGGGGCGCCGCTCCTCGTCCTTGTGACGACGTATCTCGGCACGGCGATCCTGAGCGAGGCCGCGCTCAGCTTCCTCGGGCTCGGCACCCAGCCGCCGGAGGCCTCGTGGGGCGGGATGTTGAACAGCTCCCGGCTCTACGTCGACCTCGACGCGTGGCTCTCGATCTTCCCGGGGCTCGCGATCATGTTCGTCGTGCTCGGCTTCAACTTCCTCGGCGACGGGCTCCGCGACATCCTCGACCCGCGGCTCGGCCCGACCGTCGGCGACGTCCCCGTCAAGAAATAGTGGCGCTCGACGTCCTGATCAAAGACGGCTGGATCGCCGACGGCGCCGGCAGCCCGCCCTACCTCGGCGACGTGGCGATCGAAGGCGGGAAGATCACCGAGGTCGGACGCCTCGGCAAGGGGGCGACCGCCGCACGAGTCATCGACGCGAGCGGGAAGATCGTCTGCCCCGGCTTCGTCGACCCGCACAGCCACAGCGACTTCTCGATCCTCGCGAACCCGACCGCCGAGTCGACGATCCGGCAGGGCGTGACCACCGAGGTCGTCGGCAACTGCGGCTGGAGCTACGCGCCGGTGACGGCCGTCTCCGAGCCCACGATCAGGAGTCGCCTGCTCACGTTCGGGTTCGACAAGCCCACGATTCCCTGGGCGACCTTCGGCGAGCACCTCCAGTTCCTCTCGGATGTGGGGCACACGCCGAACTTCGCCTGGTTCGTGGGGCACAACGCGGTCCGGCTCGCAGCGGGTGTGTCGGGGTCGACGCCGACGCCGGAGCAGATGGAGGCCATGGAGGGCTTCGTCCACGAGGCGATGCAGTCGGGTGCGCTCGGGATGTCGACCGGGCTCGAGTTCAACCCGGGCCGCGAGGCGACGACCGACGAGCTGATGCGGCTGAGCGCGGTCGCCGGCCAGTACGACGGGATGTACACCAGCCATATCCGCAACCGCGACTCGGGCCTCCTCGAGGCGATCGACGAGTTCCTCGCGGTGGCGCGCGCCGGGAGCACGAAGGCCGAGATCTCGCACCTGAACGTCCGGCACAACACGAATGCGCCCGAGCGCGGCTGGGAACGCGCCGTCGAGAAGATGGCTGCGAGCCGCGAGACCGGGCTCGACGTGCTCGCCGACACGACGCCGTTCCGGGAGGGACTCGGCCAGATGGCCGGGATCCTGCCGCCGTGGCTCGCCGCCGACGGGCCCGAGGCCGCTGCCGCGAAGCTCCGCGACCCGGCGCTGCGCGAGCGGCTGAAGACCGAGTCCGACCGCTACTGGCGGTTCATCCACAAGGGCGAATGGGAGCGCGTCTTCTTTCAGGCGACCCCCGAGCACCCCGACCTCGGCGGGCTCAACTTCCGCCAGATCTCGGAGAAGCTGGGCAAGGATCCCTGGGACTGCTATCTCGACATCCTCGCCGACGCGGGAACCGACTACGAGTCGATCCTCACGGTCGGGACGCTCTTCACCGACGAGCATCTGGCCGAGATGATCGGGCACCCGCTCTTCTGCCTGGGGGTGGACACGTTCACCGTCGCGGACGAGGGCCCGCTGAGCGAGATCATGAAGCACCCGCTCGGCTTCGCCGGCCACGTTCACTACCTCACCCACCACGTGCGGGAGCAGGGAACCTTGCGGCTGGAGGAGGCGATCCGGAAGATGACGAGCATGCCCGCCGCCCACTTCGGTCTCTGGGATCGCGGCCTCCTCCGCGCGGGCTACAGCGCCGACGTCGTGGTCTTCGACTTCGACGAGCTCGACGACGTCTCCACGAACGAGCGGCCGACCGCGTACGCCCACGGCGTCGAGCACGTGCTCGTCAACGGCACCGTCGTCGTCGACGCGGCCGAGCACACCGGCGCGCGGCCGGGCAGGCACCTGCTCCGGCGATGAACGCTGCTCCTGGGTCAGAGGATCCAGGGACGATCGACCTCCGGTCGGATCTCCATGCGCGGCCGACGGACGAGATGTGGGAGGCGATGCGCTCGGCGGAGCTCGGCTGGGCGACCTACGGCGAGGATCCCTCGGTCAACGAGCTCCAGGAGACCGTCGCCGACCTCCTCGGGAAGGAGGCGGGACTCTGGGTGCCGACCTGCGGGATGGCGAACCTGGTCGCGATGCTCACGATCGCCCCGCGCGGAAGCACGGTCGTCCTGGAGGCGTCGTCCCACGTCCTCACCTCGGAGTCGATGGGGATCAGCGAGATCGCAGGGCTTGAGCCGCGCTCGCTCTGGGCGAAGGACGGCAGGATGGATCCGGTCGACGTCGAGGAGCTCGTGCTCGAGACGAACGCGTCGCTCCTCGTCCTCGAGAACACGCACACCCGCGCGGGTGGGACGGTCCTGACCCCCGAACTGACCTACGCGCTCGCCTCGATGGTGCAGCGGCACGGCACCTACGTCCATCTCGACGGGGCTCGGCTGGCGAATGCAGCCGTGGCGCTGGACGTCTCGATCCGCGACCTCGCGAAGCCGGCGAACACTGTCGCCTTCAGCCTGAACAAGGGCCTCTGCGCGCCGATGGGCACGGTCCTCGCCGGGCAAGCGAAGGTGATCGAGCTCGCGCACCGGACGCTGCGCCGGCTCGGCGGTGCCTCGGTGCACAAGGCAGGGATCCCCGCTGCGGCAGGGCTCCTCGCGCTCGGGCTCGTCGACCGTCTCGCCGACGACCACCGACGCGCGCGCAAGCTCGGATCGCTGCTCCAGCAGATCAAGGGCGTCCGACTCGACCCGGAGAAGATCGAGACGAACATCGTCCTCGCCGA
>DATLXM010000025.1:0-17863 GCA_035575835.1 Gaiellaceae bacterium | reverse complement strand
GTGGGGGTTCGGGAGCACGCTCCCACCGTCACCGACCGCCTCAAGCGCCTGGACGGACGGGACGTTGTTCTCAGGTGGCAGGAACGACTCGAACTTCGAGGAGGCGTTCCGGGTCGCTGGGAGCGTCTTGTTCGGCGCTTTCGACCGATACCGCTCCAACCTATCCGGGTAGTAGAGAGTCAGCCGCCAATACCCGTCAGTGGCCCGCCAGAGCTTCGCCGCCAGATCGATCCGGCCCGGATAGTCGAAGCTGTACCGGACCGCGACCGACCCCGCCTGCTGTGGCCAGATCCCCGCCTTCCCGTCCTGACCGGGCCAGACGATCACGTAACTGTCGCCGGTCAGGAGCGACTCACGGTGGACCTCGTTCGCCCGCAAATCCATCATGTTCCGCTGCCAGACCCGCCACACGTCCTCGGCCGCCTCCGTGTCTGTCTCCATTGTCGGGGCGAACCCCGTCAGCTCGAGCCGGTCAGTTAGGGAGTCGATGACGGCGGGCATGAGGTTGTCGGAGAGGCTCTTCAGCATCACCCCGAATGTGCTCCGGAACTTCTCGCCAGCGAACATCAGCCGGTGGTCGCCCAGGTAGTAGGCGCGGGCGAGCTCGTACCGTTCGGTGCGGGCGGCGTCCCTGAACTCCGAGAGCGCCCAGTCGAGGTCAGCGATATGCATCCATGCCGCTAATCGGCTAGGGAGGCCGCTACCAGGACGCCACGAGAGTCGGCTTCTGCGGCTTCGACAACTCGACGGCGACCGCGTGAACCATCGACGCGGCGGTCAGCGCGTCGATCACCCGTCGTTCCTGGTCACCGCCCTGCCTTGTTTGCGATGGCCGCTCGAACGTGGCGTCGCCGTGCGGCAGGATCCGCGCGACCGCGTTCAGGGCGTGCCGAGTCAGCTCCCGGTCGTCCGCCTGGTGGCGGAGCCAGCCCTCCCGGAGCGCCTCCATGAACCTCGAGTAGTTCTCCGACGCCGCCTTGTTGCTCTGCGAGCGCTCCACCACGATCGCGCCCAGCTCCCGCTCGATCCAGGCGGCCAGCTGCTCCCCCTGCGACATGTCCATCACCACCGTATGGACCGGATTCCGGGCGTGGATCTCCAACAGGGCCCGTTCCACGAGGTTCGGGTCCAACGAGGAGCCGTCGCGGGGCGGAACCAGCACCGCCGCCGGCCCGAGCAGCCGGTACGTCTCGTCGCGCCACCACAACGGCACCGCCGCCGTCGTATCCCACTTCCAGGCGAGATCCAGCCCCAACCAGACCGGCACACCAACCGGGATCCGATCCTTGGTGGCCGCCCCGTACCACTCCGCCTCCTCGATCGCCGCCATCCCCGACCGGGTCGGCAGGTTGCACGTCAAACGCCGCCAGTGCGCCAAATCCCATGATTTCTTCGTCCGTTTCCGCCTCAGCGTCTCCACCGTCACCGTCGACAACGGGTTCGCGGCCGCCACGAGCTCCAGGTCCTCCACATCGCCGCCCTCCGGGACCGCGTACTCATGCAGGAGCGACGTCTCCGAGCGTGCCCTGACGAAACAGCCGTCACGGGTAACTTCGTCCCCCTGCCGCAACCGCTCCCGTGTCTCCTCAAACTCGCCGCCCGGCTCCCCAGCCGTTGAGATCACCACCAGCGGCGCGTTCCGTTTCTCGCCCTTCCCAGACCACGTCCGGTACAGCTTCAGATCACGGTGCCGATGCAGCTCGTCGATGATCATGATCCCCGCCGGAATGATCCCATCCCCCGTCCGGTCATCCGCCGCCCGGATCTGAATCCGGCCGCCACGGAAAAACTTGATCCGCCTAAACCCCTCCTGACACTGGAACCGCGGCACATCCTTCCGGCGCCCAGGCGACAACTGCTCCAAACCCTTCGCCTTCAACTGCAAGTCCGGCTGCGACTCCACCAGACGCGGTGACCGCATAACGAACCCCTCCGCCTGCAAATACAGCGTGTCCGCCTGCTCCTTCGCCGAAGCCGCCACAGGGATCGCAGCCAACGGAAAATGCTCCAGGTAGTACAACCCCAGCCCCGAAACCAGAGTCGTTTTAGCATTTCCCTCCGGCACCACGAGCCAGCACTCCGCCGGCACCCCAGCCCGCGTGAACTCGAACAAGTCGCCTACAAAAGCAGCCTGGAAAGGCTCCACGATCCACCGTCCACCCGTGTCCAGCTCCAGATCAGCCGCCCACGCCACGAAATGGCCCACCGTAAACGCCCCCAGCCCAAGCTCGCAACCCGGACAACCACAAACCACCGGCTCCCGCTCGAGCACCGCACCGACAACGCTCAAAACGCGATTTCTTGTCGCGACCTGCGAGGGGACGACGGGCCGGGTTGCTGCGCGGCTGGCATGGGGATCTGTCGAGAGAGATTCCGAAGATGTCCGCGGTGACGCGCCCTCTCGCGCTCGTACACTCGCCGTCGTTCGCGCCACTCTGGGTCGTGCTTGCGCTTCTCGTAACTTGCGCGGTCCATCTGACGCTTGTGCTCGGTGCTCACTTGGCGCCGAGTTTCTTCCTCGTGCGTCGTCCTCCGTCGCCGTGTCCGTGGCAGCGTTTGCAGAGGACGCGTACTTGGTCGAGGGTTGCGCGGGAGTGGTCGCCGCCGCCGATGAGGTCGCAGGTCAGCTTCGAGCCGGCGTCGTGGTCTGATTCGGCGGTGCCGCAGCGACTGCAGGTGCTGTGCGCTCGATGGGTGGCTGTTGCGCGTAGGCGTTTCCAGTGGGCGGTGGTGCGCCCGAGTTCCTTGTCGGCTTGCCAGCGTCGTTGCTGGTTGCGGCTAGCGCAGCAGCGTTTGTTGGTGGGGACGAGGCCGTGCTTGGGGCAGACGCGGTAGGTCATCGGGTTAGCTCATCGGCTATCGCTTTACGCAGCTCGTCGAGGCAGGCGTTGACGGTTTGGATGGGTACGCCAAGCCTCGTCGCTACTTCGTTGGGTGAGTGCCCGAGTGAGATCGGGAACGCGATCTGTTGCAGGATCCCCTTGTGGCGTGGCGAGAGTGTCTCCCAGTTGATGTCCTCGGGTGTCGGGGTGTTCGAGTGAGAGCGGGTCTGTGCGTGGGCGTTCGTGGGTGTGGCCGTCGAATTGCCAGCGGGTGCGGCCTTGTTGGTCTCGGCGCCAGTCGACGCAGCGGAGGCTGAGGAGCCGGTAGGCGTAGGTGCTGAAGCTGACGGTGGTCTTTGTCGGGTCGTATTTGTTGGAGAGTTCCCAGATGGTGGCGAGGAGGTAGGCGATTGCGTCGTCGTGGTCGTGGGGTCGGAGGTGGGCTCGGGTTCGGCGTAGGTGGTTGTTGAGGACGCGGTGGCAGAGGGCTTCGGCATCCCTGATGTCGTGAAGTGCAAGTGTTCCGTTGAGGATGCGCTCATTGTGCTGGTGAGGTCGGTCATCGGATGCGCTCGAGGACATGGTCGTATTCGAGGAGCTTTGCGTTTTCCACATTGTCCACAGGCTCTACTACAACTAGGTTTGAATTAGAAGAAGGACGGGACGGGACGGGCCGCGCGCGCGTGCCAGCGCCCGCGCGTACGCGAGAGACGGTTTGGTAGACGGTGTTCGTAACGCTCAAACCGTTACGTCTTCCGTTACGCCTAGCGTTACGTGACCGTTACGGCGGGAGCGCCACCGGGCCTGTCGTTCAGCCCCTGTCATGTCCTTCGGTGCGTAGTGCTCCCAGTCGTGAACCTCCCAATCTGAGCCGGATTCGTCCAGTAGCTCGAGCCTGATGAGGCTCGCCATCACCGAGCTCGTTAGTCCCACAACCTCCTGTCGGGTCACCGCGTCCACGCTCGGGTCTGAGTGCCTTGCGCAGTAGCAAAGCAGGCGCATCCAGACGCGTAGTTCACGGTCGGAAAGAGCCGCGATCTTCGGGTGAAACGCGAACCCATCATCTATCCGAAGCCAGGCCATTTAACGCTTGTGAAACGTCGAATGACAGACACGGCAAAGCGGAATCAGGTCGCCGTCGTACTCGCGTCCACGGCGCTCATAGGTACGATGGTGAGCGTCCTCCGCGAAATGAGTCGCGTCTAGAGCACAGCGGCCCTGATAGCGCGTCTTGGCTTTAGCGGCCCGTTCTCTCCACTCGGGAGAATCGAGATAGTCCGGGTAGGACATCTCTTTGAGCTCTACGACTCTCAGAAGTCTCGCGAGCACGGGCGCGAGACAGTCGACTGGAAGGCAAGCTACGAGATCGTCGAATGCAGCGTGCTTACCGTATTCCAGCAACACTCCGATCGCCTCCGATGGATTGATCTCTCCACGTTCAGCGACACCCTCCTCGAAAGACCGAATCGCACAGCGTCGATTCCATTTCAAGCGGATCGTCGCTTTCCTCGTATCGGTTCGAGCGACCCGCTTGTTGGTCGTCTCGATAGTCGTCTCGCTAGCCGCGAGAGCAAGGGTCTTACCCACTGGTGTCCTCCTCGGTTATTCGGTTGCCAAGCCGACCACCATTATCGCACACGAGGAAGACGGCCGGCGGGGCTTCAGGAGGCTTGGCAACCGTCCCGGAGGAGCCCGCCGGCCCGCCGGGAGCGTACCGTGTCAGCCGCTCCCATCGTGTAAACAGAACGCTCATTCGGGCTCCTCGGGGAACTGCCACTCACCGCAAGGGGAGCACCAACCCACACCAGGCTCACCAACCCAGTCCGGAGTGAGAGGCTGCCCGCACGCTCGGCAGGTGAGCTCAGCGGGCTCGCGGAGATACTGGCCGTCAGGAGCCCTATCGGTGTAATCGGTCGTCACGCCGCCGGCAACCTGAACGTCGTCTTCGCCTTCCCCGCCTCCAACGTCCTCCTAGCAGCCTGGTATTGGCGTCCCTCGGCGCGCTTGCACTCACGACACCAGCGGCTACCGCTTGGAAGGCGATAGGTGTTCTTTTCGTCGTAGGCGTGCCCACGTGGACAGTGGGTCTTACGGGCGTTTACGGCGCTGAACGACTCGCCACGCCGCACGTTTTCGGTCATCGTTACAGGCTCGAGATGCGCTGGGTTGACGCAGTGACGGACGCGGCAGAGGTGGTCGATAGTGAGACCCTCGGGGATAGGGCCGACCGTCAACTCGTAGGCAATGCGGTGGGCGCTACCTTTACTGCCTACGGATCCGTACCGGTGGCTCGTGAGACGCCCCGTCCATAGCCAGCAGTCCCCGGTCTTGTCGACGCGAGCCCAGAAGTCGCTGACAAACGAGGCCCGGGCACGTTCAGACTTGCACCGTGCATTTTCGGCGTTGGCGCACTTGACGCAACGGCCAGTGTTTTCCCCGGTACGGATCCGCCACTCATTGTGACGGGTAACAGGCCGCGCAGTCTCGCATGTGGGGCAAACGACGGTCAGGGTCATGCCGCCGCCCCTGGCAGACGAAACTTCGTGGACTGGTCACGCTCCGCACATGTCCGCCGAACTGCTTGAGCAGCATTCCCGATGTCACCGAGGTCAACGTCGACGATCAAACCTCGAGCCCGTAGCAGCTCACGTTTCTCGTCCAACCGGCGTAAGGAGCGCTCGAGGTCGGCGATGAGCGTGGTGGCCCGGGTGACTTCCTGGCCGATCTGATGAGCGAGGTTCTCAGTCGGATCCGTTTGCGCGAGCTGGCGAGCAGGGGTCATACGGGCTCCTTCGGTGTGGGGGTCACTCGCAGCACGAGTAGTCGCGAGGGCACGAACCACGGCCACGACACAACTCCGGGTCACGACACATGCCGGGGTAAACGCCCTTCCAGTCGTCCAGCTCGAGCTCGTCCGGCTCGTCCTGGCCCCGCTCGGTCTTGTCGTCGTCGGTCATGCGGCGGCCTCCTGTAACGTCGCGAGCTGCTTGAGACGTGCCGTGCGGCGCCTTTGAGCATCTCGTCCGCACGTCTTGCACATCCGCGTGTGGTTGGACGGCTTCCAGTAGGTGTTCTCCTCGGTGTATTCATGGCCCCTGAGGCAGTGGGTCTGAGCTCGTAGTCACCCCGCGATCCCTCGGCGCATGTTCTCCGCGTGCGTAACGGGCTCAAGGTGTGCGGGGTTGACGCACGGCGGGTTGACGCAAAGGTGGTCTAGTTCAAGTCCTTCGGGGATCGGGCCGACAAAGTGCTCGTAGGAGACTCTGTGCGCCTGTACCCATCTCTTGCCCTCGGGCCGCCCCAGACAGAAGCCGGGATGTCCAGAGGGAGCCTTAGCGGCCGTCCAGACCCAGCACCCCGTCTCTTCGTCAACGTAGAACTTAGGCATGAACCTTGCGAGCTGACTTTCGTTCAACGCGAGCCTCCCTTAGCAACTTTTAGGCGGCATAAAACGTGCCAGGACAGGTGCTGGCCGTCCCGTGTCTCGAACCAATGGCTCACCGGGCGGCCCTTCTTCGACGTTGGCGCGACGGGTTGGCCGCAACCCGAGCAGGTACGGGGAAAACCGGCCAGATCACTGTTGGAAGGTGGGAACGTCACGCGGCGTCCCCGGCGAACAGGGACTGCTGCTGTAAACGGCGGGCTGCGCCCTGCGCGTACTGCTCGTTCAGTTCGATCCCGATGCTCTTGCATCCAAGCGACCGAGCCGCCAGAGCTGTAGTCCCAGAACCAGCGAACGGGTCTAGAACGATGTGGCCCGGCCACGCTGCGAGCCTGACCATGTGCACCGCTAGGTCGAGAGGCATCGGGGCGGGATGAGTGTTGCCCTTCTCTCGTCCGACGTAGGCGATGAAGAACGATCGTGCGCGAGCGCCGTGCTCGTTCGACTCGCGACCTTCTTCTGGGCGGACATCGCCCTTAACGCCGCTGCCGTTGTGGTATCGCCGTCGGAACCGAGCAAGGGTCTCGGGGTCGTACTCGGTGCGGACCGAATCAGTGTTTAGCGCCACGCCTGGGCGACCGAGGACGAGCACGTACTCGTGGCTGTTGGCGAGGACCGCGCCGTGAATCGGGTTCGCATTCGGCTTAACCCAGACAAGCGTGTCGAGATGCGAAAAGCGCGGGAGAGCGTGCGCGAGTAGGTCAATCCACCACATGTTTTCTACACCGTCGCGCCAGAGTCGCCCGACGTTTAGCAACACCGGGCCGGCAACGACTCGCCCAAGCTCAAAGAAGAATGTGCCCCACTGTGACGCCGTGAGCGTTCCGTATTCCGGCCGCGCGTCAAGGTACGGCGGCGAGGTTACGCAGCAATCCACGCTCCCGTCGGGCAGCCCTTGCAGCACCGTGAGCGCATCCCCGACGTAGAGCGTGAAGTCCGCGTCCTGCACGTAGGGCTTCACGCCGTCCGCTCTTTCACGGGCTTGGCCGCGACGATGACAAGAGCCTTCGGCGCCACGAACGGCTGATGGCACCAGAGGCAACGGCCCCACGAGTCAGCGGTCGACGGGCGCTCGCACCGCTCGCAGTAAACGGGGGCGGTCACGCGGCCTCCAGCGCGAGCAGTTCGTCCAGGCGGGCCACGGCTTCCTCTCGCGTGATGTCCTCACCGAGGTAGACGCTCGCGTAGTAGCCTGCGACGTAGGGCCGGAACCATTCGGAGTGCTCCCACGGCCAGATGCGAGACATCAGGACGACGCGCTGCACGCGGAGGTGGCAGCGCTGACAGAGCGATACGAGGTTCCACCATCGGCAGTCGGCCTTGTCGCCGTTCAGGTGGTGGACGGTGAGGATCCGCCACTCGGCCTCGACCTGACCGGTGAGGTACATCCCCGGATTGGGCGCCGGGATTTCGGCGCTGGCCGTCGTGGACGGGAGCAGGTTGGCGCGCATCATTCGCGTCTCGCCGAGTTCGTGGCGGCACTGCTCGTCGCAGAGCGACCACTGGCCTGCGCCCGGCGCGTATGGGTGCAGGCAGCGGATGCAGCGATGTTCGGCAGCCTCACGAACGGCGTGCTTGATCGTCGCGTGCCACTCCGGCGGATAGCCGTCCTTACCGCACTCGTCGGGCAGGTAGACACGAAAGGTCACAGCCAGCACATCCGCCGAGTCGTCGGCCACGGCCCGAAGCCGCGCGTCCGGTAAGCACGGATCATGCCGCGGCTCCAAAGTGGCGCTCATACAGCGGCAGGAAGGCAGGCTCGGCGTCGGGATAGCGGGAGTAGAAGCCGTTGCGGATCCGCATGTACTCGCGGCACCTAGCTCGCGACTTCTCGAGCTTCTCTTCCGGGCTCATCAACGGCCAGCTCCCGTACTGGTTCACAACCTCGCCGGCGGCGCGCAAGTGCTCGCGCGTATGCGCCGCAGCACTCATCACCGCGAGGTTGTCGAGCCTGTTGTCGGCCCGGTCTCCGTTCAGGTGGTGGACATGCCAGCCGTCCGGGACCGGAATCCCGGCCTCGTGGAGCATCCAGCGGTGTTCCTGCGCGTATCCGTCAGCGTTAGCGGCAGGATGGCCGGGGACCCAGACGCGCACGTACCCGTCGGGGCGGACGTGGCGCTTGCGGCCGTACTGAGGGCGCGAGCCGTCCTTCGCCATCAGCAGCCGGCCCCGACCCATTGGCCGCGCTGTCCGACCCGGAGCATGTACGCGCCGACGACGGCCTGCCCGCCAGCCGAATACCAGGAGCGCCACGAGCGAGGCACGACATGGCCGCGAGCCCGAGCGTCGGCGAACGCAGCGTCGACGTTCGCGTAGAACGTGCCGGACAGGAACTGCATCCACCCGCCGGCGCCTGAGCCTTGCCGGTTCGGAACCCAGCCACCGTGCCCGCCCTCACTGGCGGAGCAGGAGAGAAGCCAACCAGCGGAGCCCGGGTAGATGCGGTCGGCGTACCTGACGGCGAACCACCAATCGCGGTCGGCCTGCAGCACGGTCAGCCGCGCCCGAGTCTCCGCGAGCTCGGCCTTCGTCCAGATCGTCGCTGCCGCGTACCAGCGCCTATGAGTCCGCTCCACCCGGTTCAGCGCCCGACGTGCCGCCGCCTTCTCATGGGCGGCGAGAGCGCCCCTGTAGTGGGCGAGAATCCGAACCTGTAGACGCTCGACCTGCGGCAAGCTCATCTCGGCAAGCGGACGTTTCCGCGGGTACACGAGCCCCTGAGACGCTGCCTGGACGGCGGGTTGTCCGTTGGCCTGCTCGATGTCGATCGCACGGCCGAGCAGGAACGCGAACACCGCTACAAGCGCGAGCGTGGTCAGGAAACGCGTCACGCGGCCGCCTTACGAGCAGGATGCGCCCGGTTGTACTCGCGCTTCGCCAGCCTGCACGCATCGCACTTGCAGCCACGGTCGTATGCCGCCCTCGTCCCGCACGGATTCCGAAGCTCAGCCTCGACCCGTTTCGCCTCGCTATGCGCCCGCTGATGACACGGCCTGCAGAGGACGATGCACTTCGCGATCTCCACCTCACGCCGCGCCTCCCCCCACGACCAGATCGCGTGGTTCTCCTTCCGCGACGGATCGAGATGATGGAGCTCGAGCTGCTCCCGCGAGGCGCACCACGCGCACTTCCGTGGCCCGAAGAAGATCGCGCGCCGACGCGCCACCCAGTCACGCTGAAACGACCGCTGAGCCGCCGGGTCCTTGTACGGCATCTAGACTGCCCCGTTCGGGCGCGGTGGCCGAGGAGTTAGGCACAGGTCTGCAAAACCTGCTACCCGGGTGCAAGTCCCGGCCGCGCCTTCGTCGTGAATCTCACGGTGGCAGTTCGCGCAGAGGATGTCGCACTTGGCGATCTCCTCACGCAGCCTTGCAAGCGGCTTCCCCCAGGCACGATTGAGTTCAAAGGACTTGGTCGCAGGATCTCGATGGTGGAACTCAAGCGCCTTGACTGAGCGCGAGTAACCGCACCGAGAGCACTGACCGCCGCCCTCCTCGAGCAGCCGCTCTTTCTTCCGCCTCCGATGTTGAGAGACGTACATCGTGGAGCACGCAACACAGCGCCACCGTGTCCCCGTCAGCCTGTGTGGCGTCTCTCCATGGCGCGAACACTCTCTCAGGCCAGTTACTCCGGTTCGAATCCGGACGGCGCCTCTGAGAGCGCCGTTCAGATGTCCGTTAAGGACATTGACACTTGTTCGTGGGTGCGGTGGGATCACCGCCATGGGCGGCGTCGAGATCCAGCGGGTGAGCTCCGACCGCGAGCTCGATGCGCTCGTCGGGCTCTTCAACCGGCTCGAGACGTCGTCCGTGACCCCGGCCCGGATGAAGCAGATGCGGCAGGCGATGCGGCGCCAGGACGTGCTGGCGTGGAGTGACGGCCGTCCCGTCGGTTTCGGGCTCGTCGGGCTCTTCCCGGGGATGGAGGAGACCCGGGAGGCGGCTGCGCGGTTCGCCGTTCTGCCCGAGCACCGCCGCCGGGGGATCGGCGGGCGGCTCCACGCCGAGCTGTGCCGGCTCGCGCGGGAACTCGGCCGGGACGCCCTCGAAGTACAGGTCCCCGGCTCGGATGAGCGCTCGCGCGAATGGCTCGAGCGGCGCGGCTACCGCGAGAACGAGCGGCTCTCTCTGCGGCTCGACCTCGTGGCCTCGACGCTGCCGGCGCTGTCGGTTCCACCGGGCGTCCAGCTCGTCTCGTTCGCCGACCAACCCGAGCACGCGGTCGCCCTCTTCGACCTCGTGCGGGAGACGATCGCCGACGTGCCCGGGACCGTGGGCGAGCAGGTGCCCGAGGACTTCGAGGCGTGGGCGGCGCTCGAGCTCGATCCGCAATCGAGGCCGCCCGAGTTCGCGATCCTGGCCCTCGACGGCGTCACGCTCGCCGGAGCGGGCTGGGTCCGGCGGGACGGGATCCAGAAGGTCTGGCACTCCTACACCGGCGTCCGGCGGCCCTGGCGAGGGCGAGGAATCGCCAGGGCGATCAAGCTGGCGCAATTGCACGCGGCGCGCGCCACCGGCTGCCGCTACTCGCTGACCGACAACCACGTCGACAACGCGCCGATCGCGAAGCTCAACCGCGAGCTCGGCTACGAGCCGTACGACGTCAAGATCACGCTCGTCGGCGGGACGGTCGGATGAGCGTGCCCGATCGGGCCGAGTTCTTCCGCCGCTACGCGGACCTGGCTGTCCGCGTCGGCGCCAACGTCCAACCCGGCCAGCCCGTCTTCATGCTCGGCACCGTCGAGCACGTGCCCCTGATGCGAGAGCTCGGCCGCGCCGCCTGGGAGGCGGGAGCGGGCGACGTGCAGCTCGTCTACTCGGATCAGTACGACCGGTACCTGCTCGCCCGATACGGGGCCGAGGAGAACCTGGAACGAGCGCCGATCGGGCCCTACTCCGCGGTCAACGCCGCCCTCGAGCAGCACGGAGCGAGCGTCTCGGTCTTCGGCGACGAAGCGCCGGCCTACTTCGGAGGCGTCGACCCGAGCCGGATCGCTCGAACCCGGGCCAAGGCGATCATGGAGCTCGCGGCGAGGCTGATGAACGAGAACCTGGACGCGTGGACGGTGATCGCGTACCCGCCGGCAGGCGAACGAGATCTCGGCGATCAGGCGATCGACGTCCGGAGTGCCGAAGACGTGCTCCGCCCAACGGCTCGCGGCGCGCGCGGCTGCACTCGACGAGCGCGAGATCGACCACATTCACGTCCGTGGGCCAGGCACCGACCTGACCGTGGGGCTCCTGCCGGGCTCGCGCTGGATCACCGGCCGGAGCACGACGCGCTGGGGCCAGAGCCACTGCGTCAACCTCCCGACCGAGGAGGTGTTCACCACTCCGGACTGCCGCCGGACGGAGGGAACGCTCCGGGCGACGCGCGCGGTCGCGGTCGAGGGTGTGCTGGTGGAGGGAATCCAGCTTCGGTTCAGCGGCGGCCGGATCGTCGAGGCGACGGCCGGAAGCGGAGAGGGCTTCCTGCGGCAGCCTCGAAACCGACGAGGGCGCGGGCCGCCTCGGCGAGTTCGCGCTCGTCGCGGGCTCCCGGGTCGGTTCGCGCGAGCTCCTCTTCTACAACACGCTCTTCGACGAGAACGCGACCTCCCACGTCGGCCTACGGGATGGCCTACACCGCCCCCGTCGAGGGCGCCGACGCGCTCGATGCCGAGGCACAGCTCGAGGCCGGGATTAACCAAGTCGACCGTCCATGTCGACTTCCCGATCGGCGGGGCGGACGTGGAGATCACGGCGACCTCTCGGAGTGGTGAGACCATTCGCATCATCGACGGGGACGAGTGGCTGCTCGGCGCGTGAGCGGCTAGGAAGGCGAGGCTTCGAGCTCACGCTTGCGGCGCGAGCTGGCCGACTGGCGCTTCGAGCTCGAAAACTCGACTTTGCGGAGCCGGATCGAGGTTGGGGTTACCTCGACGCATTCGTCGTTGCGGATGAACTCGAGCGCCTGCTCGAGCGAGATCGGCCGCGGCGGGATCAGGCGCACCAGCTCGTCGGAGCTCGAGGCGCGCATGTTCGTCAGCTTCTTCTCCTTGCAGGCGTTCACGTCCATGTCCTCGCTGCGCGCGTTCTCGCCCACGATCATTCCTTCGTAGACGTCGACGGCCGGGGCGACGAAGAGGACCCCGCGCTCCTGCAAGTTCGAGAGTGCGAAGGCCGTCGTGGGGCCGCGGCGGTCGGCGACGAGGCTGCCCGACGGGCGCGTCCGGAGCTCGCCGTGCCAGGGCTCGTAGCGCTCGAAGACGTGGTGCATGATCCCCGCGCCGCGCGTCTCGGTCAGGAACTCGGTTCGGAAGCCGATCAGGCCGCGCGCGGGGACGAGGTACTCCATCCGGGCCCAGCCGGTGCCGTGGTTGACCATCTGCTGCATCCGGGCCTTGCGCAGGGCGAGCATCTGGGTGACGACGCCGATGTAGTCCTCGGGCACATCGATCGCGACTCGCTCGACCGGCTCGTGCCGTTTGCCGTCGACCTGCTTCGTCAGCACCTCGGGCTTGCCCACCGTCAGCTCGAAGCCCTCGCGGCGCATGATCTCGACGAGCACCGCGAGCTGGAGCTCGCCGCGGCCCTGGATCTCCCAGACCTCGGGCCGCTCGGTCGGGTTGATCCGGAGCGAGACGTTGCCGACGAGCTCCTGCTCGAGCCGGGCCGCGATCTGCCTCGCGGTCACCTTGTCGCCCTCGGTGCCGGCGAGCGGCGAGGTGTTGATCCCGAGCGTGATCGAGAGCGAGGGCTCGTCGACGGCGGTGACGGGGAGCGGACGCGGGTCGTCGGGATCGGCGATCGTCTCGCCGATGGTCACGCCGGGAAGCCCGGCGAGCGCGACGATCTCGCCCGGGCCGGCCTCCTCGGCCGGGACGCGGTCGAGCGCGTCCGTGATGAAGAGCTCGGTCGCCTTCGCGTACTCGATCGTCCCGTCCGCACGGCACCACGCGATCTGCTGGCCTTTGCGGATCGTGCCGTGGCGAACGCGGCAGAGCGCGAGCCGGCCGACGTACGGCGACGCGTCGAGGTTCGTGACGAGCGCCTGGAGCGGATGGTCGGGGTCGTACGACGGCGGCGGCACGGTCGCGAGGAGCACGTCGAAGAGCGGGGTGAGGTCGTCCGCGAGGTCGTCCTCCGCCAGCCCGGCCTTCCCCTCCCGCGCGATGCAGTACACGATCGGAAACTCGATCTGGGTCTCGTCCGCGTCGAGGTCGAGGAAGAGCTCGTAGACCTCGTTCACGACCTCCTCTGTGCGCGCGTCCGGCCGGTCGACCTTGTTCACCACGAGGACGACGGGGAGGCGCGACTCGAGCGCCTTCCGGAGCACGAAGCGCGTCTGCGGGAGCGGGCCTTCGCTCGCATCGACGAGCAGGAGCACGCCGTCGACCATCGTCAGTCCGCGCTCGACCTCGCCGCCGAAGTCGGCGTGGCCCGGCGTGTCGATGATGTTGATCTTCGTGTCGCCCCGCTGGACGGCTGTATTCTTGGCGAGGATCGTGATCCCCTTCTCGCGCTCGAGATCCATCGAGTCCATCACGCGCTCGTTCACATCCTGATTGGCCCGGAACGACCCCGATTGCCAGAGCATCGCGTCGACGAGGGTGGTCTTTCCATGGTCGACGTGGGCGACGATCGCGACGTTGCGCAGATCGTCTCGCGTGGCTGGGAAATCGCGGCGGGGCACCTGTCGAAGGTACCTACGCCACTGGCGATCCGTCCTCGACCTCGCGCTCGGGGCGCAGCAGGACGAGGCCGGAATCGTGGGGGTGAACGGCGAGGACGACGGCGTCGTCTCCACCGAGCGCGCAGACGACCTGGGTGCCGACGAGCGCCTCGGCATCTTCGAGGGCAATCGGAACGGGCGCCTGGCGGTCGCCGCGACCGCCGAGCGCGAGGGTGAGGAGCGCGGAGGGCCCGCGTGCGCCCGGGTGCGCCTCGACGGCCGTCACGCGCGCGACGACGAGGTTCAGCTCCTGGATCTGCTGGGCCGGCTCCACCCGCCTGTCGTTCCCGGGCGCGTTGACCGCTAACCGAGGGCGAGGACGACGAGCGCGATCAGCCCGGCGAAGGCGAGGAAGAAGCTGAAGGCGGCGGCGCCGAGCGTGAGCGCGAGGAACTGGGGCGTGAAGACGCGGAGCGGGACGGCGAAGCCGACGAGGTCGCGGGTCGAGCCGACGACGCCCCGCAGCCGCCAGAGAATCGAGGGGGCGCGCCGGAAGCCGGCGGAACGGGCCTCGCCCGCGATTCGGGTCAGCTCCGAGAGCTGCTCCGAGCCCTGGTGCGGCATCCGGCGAAGCCGCTCGGGGAGCTTCATCACCTCACGGAGGCCGGCGGCGAAGAGGAGGAGGATCACGGGCGCGACGAGCAGGATCGCCGTGATCACGCCGTCCGCCACCGCGAAGTCGCCGCGCGCGAGCACCGACGCGATCGCTGCCACGGCGAGAACGCCGACGAAGGCGAGCCGGCGCGCGAAACGGACGACTCCGCCCACGAAGCGCATCAGGCCGCTCAGGTCCCCGATGTTCACGTTCACTCTCGTCACGGCCGCCACGTTAACGTGCGGTTGTGCAGGCGACCAGTGGGGATCCCTCGCTCTCCTTCGCGCTCGAGCTCGAGCAGCGCGACGAGGAGGTTGCGGAGCGGCTCGCGACGCTGGCCGCGCTCAACCAGGGGGTCGACGAGGTGCGAGGCCGGGCGGACGCAGTCGCCGCGTTCCGGGAACGGCTTCCCGCCGATCGCGCTCACCTCGAGACGGCCATGGCCGAGGCCGAGCGCGAGCTCACCGAGGCCCGCGAGGCGCTCGCCCGCGCCCACGACGCTGTCGAGCGTGCCCGGAGCGAGGACGCGCGCACCACCGCCCGCAGGCACGAGGCCCATGCCGCGAGCGATCTGCACACGACCGAGGAGCGCCGCGACCGGCTGCTTGCCCGGGGAAAGTCGATTGCTCGCGAATCGGTCGAGGCGGAGTCGGAGGCCGCTGAACTCGCCACGAAGGCGGCCGAGCTCGCTGCCGCCCTCGAGACTGCGCCGCGTGTGGCGTCCCCCGTACCACCGCAAGCGGGGCTCGACGGCGTCCTCGACTGGGCCGCCCGCGCGCATGCCGCCTTGTTCGTCGCCCGGAGCGGGCTCGAGACGGAGCGCGAGCGCGTCGTCCGCGAGGCGAACGAGCTCGCCGCCTCCGTGCTCGGAGAGCCGCTCTACGCGACCAGTGTCGCCACGGTTCGCCGGCGGCTCGAGGAGCGGCTCGGGTGATCGACCCGCTGGAGCGCTGGCGCGCCCTCGGCCTGCCGGACAAGCCGGACTATGCGGGCCTGCTCACGTTCGGGGGCGCGCCGTACACCCAGGACCCGGCCGAACTCGCAGGCGTCGACGTCGCGATCGTCGGCGCCCCGACGGACGACCTCGTCTCCGACCGGCCTGGCACGCGCTTCGCCCCCCGCGCGATCCGGGCTGCGAGCTGCCCGCCGGGGCCGCATCTCGAGGCAGGGATCGACGCGTTCGCCGAGCTGAAGATCGTCGACTTCGGCGACGCGCCCGTCGTCCCGGCCGATCCTGTGGGCTCGCACGCCGCGATCGAGGCGCTCGTGCGCCAGGTGGCCGAGTCCGGGGCGATCCCGATCGTGCTCGGCGGGGATCACTCGATCTCCGAGGCAGACATCCGCGCGGTCGCCTCCGTCCACGGCCCCGTCGGGCTCGTCCATTTCGACACGCATACCGACACGGGCACCGAGGTCTTCGGTGTCGAGCGCTCGCATGGGACGCCGATGTACCGGCTCGTCGAGCAAGGGCGCGTCGACGGGAGTCGCTACGTCCAGATCGGCCTCCGCGGCTACTGGCCGGGGCCGACCGAGTTCGGCTGGCAGGCGGAGCAGGGGATCTCGAGCTACTTCATGCACGACGTCCGGGAGCTCGGGATCAGGGCCATCGTCGAGCGGACGCTGGAGCGCGTCGGTTCCGGTCCGGTCTTCGTCACGGTCGACGTCGACGTGCTGGATCCCGCGTTCGCGCCGGGCACGGGGACCCCCGAGCCGGGCGGGATGACCTCGATCGACCTGCTCTGGGCCTGCCGCACCGTCGCGGCCGGGGCTCAGGTGGTCGGCGCCGACGTCGTCGAAGTGATCCCGACGGCGATCGGCTCTGCGGACGTGACCGCGCTCGTTGCCGAGCGCGTCGTCCGCGAGGTGGTCACGGGGATTGCGCTGCGTCGCTCTGCGCCGAGGCCGTCCGGCTAGAGACGAGCTCGTCCGGACATCGCCAGTAGACGACCTGCTCGCGGGTGCCCCCGAGCGTGCAGGAGTCGTGCGAGAGGTCGGGGTAGCCGGAGAGCCGGCCCGAGGTGCAGGCCATCCAGCCGCCGGCGTCCGAGGCGGCTCCGGCGACCGCGCTGCACGATCCGAACAGTCCCGCGCGCTCGAGCACGCGTTCGCTCTTCACCCCGTGGAGGGCGGCGGCGATCAGGGCTGCGGCAAGAGCGATCTTGACCATGGGGGATCGGTCTCGCCGCAGGAGAGACGCACTCAGCGTGCATCGGGCCGGCGTTCCTGTCGATCGCCCTTTCGGGTTACCCGAGGAGCTCTCGCAGGCGGGCCTCGCGGTAGTCGAAGATCTCCTCGACGAGGCCGCGAACGATGCGCGTCGGGGCGAGCCGTCCGCCCGGGACGCGGTAGCGGACGTTGTCGTAGATCTCGGTCCCGTCCTCGACCGCCGTGAAGCGGTGCGTGTGCACCCAGAGCCGGTAGGGGCCGCGGAGCTGGCGGTCGGTGAAGCCGCGCGGTGGCTGCCAGGCCTCGATCTCGGTCAGCCAGCGCAGGGGAATGCCGTAGAGCCGGAGCCTGTAGCGGAGGAACGAGCCGCGCTCCAGCCGCTCGGGCGCCTCGAGGATCCGGAAATTGAGCCAGGGAGGAGTGATCGCCTCGAGGTTCCGCGGGTCGGCGAAGAACGCGAAAGTCTCGCCGAGGCCGCGCGGGACGAGCTGGGTGCGTGCGAGTTCCTGCGTCACCGCAGGAGCTTCTGGATGGCGTCGCGCTCCGCTCCCGTGACGTTCGGGTCAGCCGCGCGCAGCGCCGCCGCCTCCGGGAGCGCGCGCCGGATCGTTTCGCGCCCGGCGACGGCGGCAAACGAGCGGGCGAAGACCCGTCCTGGCCGGCCGCCGCTAGTGCTGCAGATCGTCCACGTCAGAGCGAGATCGAGCGCCGGATGGCCGCCGCGGGCGTTCGTCCAGTCGATCACGACGGGGCCGGTCCGGGCGAGCAGGACGTTGTCGGGATGCAGGTCGAGGTGGACGAGCGATTGCCCCTCCCAGGGAATTGCGTGGAGTTGCTCGTGCAGGGTCGCGAGCAGGCGAGCATGTGTGCGCAGCCGCCACGGGCGCCGGCGCAGGTCGGCGAGCATCGTCGGCCCCTCCACGAGCTCGAGCACGAGCTCTTCGTCCCGCACCTCGAGCACATTGGGAACGGGATAGCCGGCGGCCCGAGCCTCGGCCATCACCGTGGCCTCCCGCTCCGGACAACCGCCGCGGCGCAGGACGCGGCCGTCCCCGAGATCGAAGACCTGCGAAGCCCGGCCGGCGCCGAGCCGCCTCATCCACCCGGCTCCTGCGCGCCGAGCCG
>DATLXM010000024.1:0-23316 GCA_035575835.1 Gaiellaceae bacterium | reverse complement strand
TGCAAATAAGCACTAAACGCCCCCGCAGCTCAGTGGATTGAGCGGTGGTTTCATGCAGGTCGCGATCAGCCGGGGCACGAGGTCCCGTTTGACCTCCTCCTAGCGCCGGCGGTCGTCGCGCGGCGACCACCTCCTGCGTGGGTAGCCCGACCGCCGGCGGCGTCGCGCGGCGACCTCCTTACCACCACCGTTTGACTGGATACGCCACGGTGGCGGGAATCCGGCGCGAACAGCGCCGTGGTTTCCTAAACCGCGTGCACAAGTTCGATTCTTGTCGGGGGCATCAGCTTTCTGCGTCGCTGGTCACCCCGCACTAGTTGACGGTGAAGCGCGAAAGGGGGCCGGCGAACCGGCCCCCTTCGAGTTCCGTCTGCGAGGCGTGCCGCTAGTTGCCCGTGTCGTGCGTCACGGCGCGCAGCGCGTTGATCTGACCGCTGCCGTACCACGAGTTGTGGCCCTCGCCGCCCTGGCACTCCTGCAGCGAGCCGTCCGGCCGCCTCGTGTTCGCGAACGGGATGTTCGCGCGCGAGCTCCCCGGAGCTCCCTGGAGAGGCAGCTCCGTCGGGCACGGCTGCGCGTCCGCCGTCCCCTGCATGTGCGCCTCGACCGCGCCGGGCCGCATCTTGCCGTTCTGCGGGTTGTCGAGGTCGCCGAAGCGGCTGATGATCAGCGCCGCGACACCGGCCGCGTGCGGCGATGCCATCGACGTTCCCTGCAGGTAGCAGTACTTGCTGGTGCCACCACCGGGTGGCGGGTCTTGCCTCGCCCGGCGGCAGCCGATCTCCGTCGGCCACGTCGAGAGGACGAGCCCGAAGGGCCCTCCGTCGGTGCCACGGCCGTAGAAGAAGTCACCGCCCGGTGCGGTCACGTCCGCCGTGCTGATGCCGTACGAGGAGTAGTACGACTTGAGGTACTCGTCCGGGTCGTCGTTTCCGTCGACCTGGCGGCCGTTGCCGACCGCGGTGACGCCGATCACGCCCGGCAGCTCGACCGGAACGACGACGCAGGCGTTCGTGATCTCGCGCTCCTGCTCCGAACCGGGCGGAAAGTCAGGGCTGATGTCATCGAACGTCGGGTGCGACAGGTCGTCCGACTGGTTGCCCTCTGCAGCCACGTTCGTGACGCCCTGCATGTGCGCGAAGCCGACCGCGCGCTTCGCGGCCTTCCAGAGCAGGCGCTGGCCGGGATCGTTCCGGCAGTTGTAGAGGAACGGATCCATGAAGTAGCTGTTGTTCGTGACGTCGACCCGGGGGCCGGTCGTGGCCGGGAAGTCGACGCCCGGAGTGGCGGGGTCGTCGATCTCGGCGCCGCCCGCCCACATGAACGAGCACACGACCATGTGCACGAAGAAATACCCGTCGTCATTCGAGGACTTGATCGCCGCAATCTTCACGTTAGGGGCGACACCCGTGATGCCGAAGCCGTTCGCGGCGGCGGCCATCGTCCCAGTTGTGTGGGTGCCGTGGCCGTTGTGATCATCCCAAGCGGCGGGATCCTGATCCGGAATGCCGGACTCGCACGAGACGCTCTTCGAGAAGTCGATGTTCTGGACGAGGTCTGCATGATCCTTGTCCACGCCCGTGTCGATGTCGCCGACGACCACCGCGGGACTGCCCCCGGTGATCGCATTTGCCTGAGGAGCTTTGATCTGCCGCATGTCCCACTGCAGTGGCGCCAGCGAGTCCTGACCCGCCGGGGCGTTCGGCAGCTCCGCCGGCGGCTGGTGCGAGTCGTCGGCGTCGATGTCGAGTGGCCCGACCTTCGCGACCGGCTTCGTCGAGGTGGCAACGCCCTCGATCCTCGAATCGCGCGCCATCGTCGCCGCGAACGACGGCGACGCGGACTCAGCGACGACCACACCGATCTCGCCGTAGCTGGCCACGAGAGTGCCGCCGGCCTTGGCGATACCCGCGGCGGCATTTGCGGGCACGCCGTTGCTCTTGTACATCACGACGTACTTCGAGCCGCTCGGTGCGGCGGTGCCCGTGTACTGCGTCGTCGCGGATGCGGCGAGGCTCACCAGCATCGCACTTGCCAGTACCGCGGCCGTCGAGACCGGGATCAACCGTTTGAACGAAAGTCTCACGCTTCCCCCTCCTTCGTTGTACAGCGACACACGAGTCTATTCCGTCATCACCCGAAATGTCGCGGTTGGCAATGCCGCCAGAGGGGTCAGCTGGCGCCTGAATTCGGACGCCCGCTACGGGCTAGTGATCCTGCGGTTAGCCGGTTGGCGTTCGCACGAACACCTGCCAGGCGTGGAAGCCTAGAACGCCCGCACGTTGCGATACATGACACGGGCATAAGCGAGGACGGCGTCGACGTAGAGCGTCGAGTGGTTGTAGGCGTAGAGCGCACGACGAAGATTCCCGAGTGCACCAGAGGCGCGGAGGTAGTGGGGGGCTCCGAGGTTCCCCGGGTCGTCGATGTCGCCGCCGAGGCCGTAGGCGCTCCAGGTCGCCGGCAGGAACTGCATCGGCCCCCGCGCGCCGGCGGTGCTCGCCGAACGGACCGTGCCGGATGCAGTCTCGCGAAATTGACCGCGGCGAGGAGGTGCCAGGGAACGCCGAAGCGATCGGGATCTATCTGTGGACATCACGGCACGACCTCGCCCGTGCGCCGCATTGCGCATCCCTCCCCAACACCGTCGATGGGACTGGCGCATTCACTGGCGCGCATCAACGTCGATTTATCCCAAAACAGCTTGTTTGGAGGGAGATCTTACGCAAGAGAAAGGCTTCCTAAACCGCGTGCACAAGTTCGATTCTTGTCGGGGCATAATCCCAAGTCCCTCGCGGAGCGAATCCTCGACCTCTCGACAATCTGAACCGCCGCGACAGGGTCGCGGGGCAGCCCGAGCGCGCGCGAGAGCACGTTCGTGCCGCCGCCGGGCACGAAGGCGAGCACGGTGTCGGGACCGACGCCGTTCAGCGCCTCGTTGAAGCCGCCGTCGCCGGAGAGGACAACGACCGCCTCGGTGGCCGCGGCCCGCGTGAGCTCCGCGCGTGACCGGGCTCCTCGGTGAGACGACCGTCTCCGCCCCGACGATGGCCCTGGCCCTGGCCCTGGCAACGTCCTGCGCGAGCCGGGCACTCACCCACCCGGCTCGCGCGAGGATTGACGATCAGCGTCGCGCGCACGACGCCAATCGTACGAGCGTCAGCGTCCCTTCTTCACCGCCGGCGGCTTCGGCGGCGCGGGCAGCGTCACTTCGTAGACGTCGATCGAGCTGCGCCCGGTCGTCCCCAGCAGGAAGTCGCCGGTCGCGCCCCAGTAGGTGAACGTGCCGTCCGCGTTCTCCCGCCACTTGAACACGTGCGACGTCCAGGTGTTCGCCTTTTCCGGGATGAACCAGCCGGCCTCCTTCAGCGTGAGCGTGCCGTCCGCGTTCTCGACGAAGTCGACGACCTGGGTCCCCTGCGAGTACCAGCCCATGAAGATCCGGTTCTGGCCGGGAACCTGCTGGAAGACGTGCGCGGTGCAGACGGTCTCCTCGACGCCGGTGCGCGGCGTCGCCCGGTAGATCGCCTTCCTGCCGTCGGGCGTGCGGGCGTAGGCCTGCCAGGCCTCGGCGGCCGTCGCCGGCGAGGTCGTCCGGAGCGCATCGCGCTTGTAGAAATGGAGGCCGCCGTTGCCGAACGGGTTGTCGACTCCCGTGGCGCACGTCGCGCCGGGCGGGGCGACGCCGCCGCCGCGCTCGTCACTCGCGATCAGGTATCTGCCCGAGGCGGTCTGCTCGAGCTCGTGGTCGAAGTCGTTGTCCTCGGTCGCGGGATTCGGGCCTCCGCGGCCCTGGTGGTAGATGGAGCCGACGTAACGGACGCCCTCGAGCGAGGGTGCGCCACTCGCGAGCCAGCTCGGCACGTCGAGGTTGCGGCCGCCCTCGCCGACGACGCAGTCGGTCACCATCGCGCCGCTGAAGTAGGGAGCCGTCGAGCTGCTCGGGCGCAGCGCGCACGGAAGCGGCGTGCCTTTCGGCTTGCCGTTCCCGTCGAAAGCACGGCTGACGTCGAAGACCAGGCCCGCAGCGCCGCTGCCGCAGGTGACCGTGTCATCGGCGTAGATCTCGAGCTCGTGGCAGCCGTAGACCGCGTTCCTCGTCGTGTGGCCGAGCGAGGCCTGCACGGACGGGAAGCGATAGCGGTAGACCTGCGGCCGACAGAGCATCCGCCGGATCTCGATGCTCGTCAACGCCGGGAAGTTCATGCAGCTCGAGAGGTCTACGACCTCGAAGCCGTCGAGGTCGTTGCGGTCGCTCGAGCCGGAGTTCTCGTTGTTCCGCTTGTAGTCCGGCGCCGGCCCGACGCCAATCGAATCGGACGTGACCGCGTAGGCTATGTGTGGCCGCTTCGGGTCGATGTTGACCGTGTGCGCCTCGCCGATGTGACTCGTCAGCCCGATCTCGACCGGATCGAGCACGTTCGTCACATCTACGATCTCAAGCCCGCCGCGTGGTGCGCCGACCAGGCCGGCCGCGCCCTGATCGTGGCAGCGGCCGCGGTGGTCGGTCGCGTCGAGCAGGAGCTGCGCATCCGCACCCGGCTTCGGCGTCGCCTCGACGTCGTGCTGGAGGCCGAGCGCGGCCGACGGGTCGCTGACGCAGGAAGCGGACGGGTGACTGGAGACGTAGCGGGGATCGACGACACCGCGATTCGTCAGCTGGACGATCGTCTGTCCGCCGGCATTCGCGCCGGCGGCGAGCGTCCCGACGGACGCGTAGGTCTCTCCCGCCTGGGTGAAGAAGTCGAGATCGGTGTGAGGGTTCCCGGTTGGGAACGTGTCGATCAGCTTCCACGTCGCGCCGGGACCGCCCGAGTTGAGACCGGTGCCGAGCGGGACGGCGGGCTGATACGACGGAGCCGGGTGGTCGAGCTCATGCGCGACCGCCCCGCCGGCGAGGATGAGTGCCGCAGCGGCCGAGCCGGCCGCGACGAGGATGCGTGAGGTCATCGGTGACGTCTCCAGGAGTCGGAAGCCAGGGATGGTTCGGATCGAATTCTAATCCGGGAGAACGGTTCCTAAACCCCGTCAAGTCGCCCCTCGTGCTGACTGACGAATCAGTCAGCCGGCGTCGTAGCCGCGGAGCCGTCGACGAGGATCGCGGCGAAGGAGTCGGCGAGCGCGTCGGTGTCGCGGCCGGGGGAGAGTCAGGTGTAGGCCCAGTTCGCGGCCGAGAGGACGAGCAGCGCGGCGGTGAGCCTCGTCGAGGTCTGTGCGCAGCTCGCCGTGCTCGCGCCCCTCCCGGAAGGGTACCCGCAGCCGCTGCTCGTAGCGACGCCGCTCGCCCTCGAGGTACCGCCACTCGCGGATGAAGGCGGTCGCCGTGTCGCGTTGCTCGGCGACCACTCCCAGGTGCGCGCGCAGCGCGAGCCGGATCCGCTCGGCCGCGCCGGCCGTGTCGGGTCGAAAGCCCGCGCAACCGGCGGTTCGCGACGGGAGCGAACTGGGGTTACGCAAAAGTCGACCTCCGTGACCTCGAACTCCCGTTGCTCCCGTTGGTGCAGGCGCAGCGACTCCGAGGCGCGCTCGACCAACTGAACGCAACGGCGCGGCGAGCACATGAACTCGCAGTGTCAGCAAGCGGGAGTGGAAAGCGGTAATCGGAGACTGGTACGCCGACGGCAGCTTCGAGCAACGGCATCGCTGCGCGCCGGTACAGGAGGCGATAGAGCGACTACCGAGCAGATCGCCCGAGTCTCAAGCCCTTCACGAGGACTTTCCAGCGCTCGAAGGAGGAATGTGCTGACCGACGGGGAGATCCGATCGACCTAGCGCCGCGCTGGCGCAATCACTGGCGCGCACCGCGATGATGTGGCGCAGAACATGCGTCTTTGCAGCGACTTCCAAGATACGGCACGCTGCTTCCTAAACCGCGTGCACAAGTTCGATTCTTGTCGGGGGCATCACGCCAACGGTGCCGCCGGCGATTCTGCAGTTGTCGGGTCAGTGAGCATTTCGATGCTGCTCCATGTACCACCGCATGAGCCGGCGCAGCCGCAAGCAGAGTCCTCTCAGCACGTCCACCTCCTCACACTCCGCTCGAGGCGTTGAAGCCGCCGTCGACCGGGACGACGACGCCGTTGACGAAGCTCGCGCCCGGCCCGCAGAGCCAGACGACGGTGCTGCCGAGCTCGGCCGGCACGCCGAAACGACCGAGCGGCGTGTGCTCGACGATCGTTCGGCCTCGCGGGGTCAGCTCGCCCGTCTCGGTGAGGAGCAGGGCCCTGTTCTGCTCCCCGACGAAGAATCCGGGCGCGATCGCGTTGACCCGGAGGCCGCCCCCGTAGACCCGCGCCGCGTCGACAGCGAGCCAGCGGGTCAGGTTCTCGACGGCAGCCTTGGCGGCCGAGTAGCCGACGACCCGGCTGATCGCCCGCTGGGCGGCCATCGAGGAGATGTTGACGATGCACCCGTCCGGCTTCCCCTCGCGCTCCGCGATCGCCCGGCCGAGCACCTGGCTCGGGAGCAGGGTTCCGACGAGATTGAGCGCGAAGACGCGCTCGAACGCCGATTCCGGGAGGTCGAAGAACGACCTCGTCTCGTCGAGGGTCGCCTCGGGGACGTTGCCGCCGGCGGCGTTGACCAGGACGTCGATCCGCCCGAAGCGGTCGAGGACGGCGTCGCGGGCGGCCTCGATCTGGGTGCGGTCGAGCACGTCCGCCACGACCGCAAGCGCCTCCCCGCCCTGCGCCTCCAGCTCCCGCACGCGCCGGTCGAGCAGCTCGGCCCCCCGGGCGAGGAGCGCCACCTTCGCCCCGGCCCCGGCGAGTGCGCGCGCGAGCGCGCTCCCGAGCACGCCCGAGCCCCCCGTGACGACGGCGACGCGCCCGTCAAGGCCGAAAAGCGCGTCGAGCTGCGTCATCTCGACACCAAGTGGAGCCGCGTTTCCGCGAGCGTCGGGATCGCCCCTGCCCCGCCTCGGCCCCCGACCGAGAGCGACGAGGCGGCCAGGCCCAGCTCGAGCGCCTTCTCGATCCGGTCGCCGAGCGCGAGCCTCGCCGCGACCGTGCCCGTGAAAACGTCGCCCGCGCCGGTCGCGTCGACGAGCGCGGGCGGGCTGAGGCCGTCGAGCGCGAGCCCGGCGCCGTTGCCGTCCGCGTAGACGACGCCTGCCGCGCCTCGGGTCACGGCGGCCGCTGCGGCGCCGAGCTCGAGGCACGCCCGGGCCGCGGCAACCGGGTCGTGCGTTCCGAGAAGCGGCAGCGTGTCGCCCGGGCACGACGGGGTCGCAAGGTCGACCAGCGGAGCGATCCGCGCGAGAGCCTGCCGGGCCGCCGGCGGCTCGGTGAGTCGCGGGCGAAAGTTCGGGTCGTAGACGACGATCCCGCCGGCCGCGTCGACGAGCTGCGCTGCACGTTCGACGGCGGCGGCGCAGGATGGAGAAAGCGCGAACGTGACTCCGCTCGCCACGAGCACCGAGCTCTCCTCGGCACCGGAGGCATCGACATCGTCGGGTCCCAGGGTCGAGCCTGCGCTTCCGCGGCGGGCGTAGACGAACTGCCGATCGCCCTCCGAGTCGTGCGAGACGAAGTAGACGCCGTTCTGAGCCGGCACGCGGCGCAGGAGCGAAGGGTCGATCCCCAGCGCCGCCACCCGCTCGGCGAGCGCAGCTCCGAGCTCGTCGTCCCCGATGCATGCGAGCAGGCCCACCGAGGCCCCGGCTGCGGCCGCTGCGGCCGCGGCGTTGAGCGCGTCTCCCGAGAAGGACAGCTCGAACGTGCGCGCCGAGCGCAGCGGCTCGGGCGCCGAGAGCTCGACGAGCACCTCGCCGAGCACGAGAACGTCGAACCGTCGAGCGGTCACCAGCTGTGGACGGTCCCGTCGAGCGTGCGCGTAACCGGGAGATAGGCCCGATCGTACGGGTACCGGCCCGCCAGCTCCTCGTCGAGCTCGACCCCGAGGCCCGGCTTCTCGCCCGGGTGCAGATAGCCGTCCTCGAACGTGTACTCGTGCGGGAAGACGGCGTCCGTCTCCTCGGTGTGGCGCATGTACTCCTGGATCCCGAAGTTGGGCACCGAGAGGTCGAAGTGGAGCGCGGCCGCCATGCAGACGGGCGACAGGTCGGTGGCCCCGTGACAGCCCGTCCGGACGTGGTGCAGGTCGGCGAGGCTCGCGATCCGGCGCAGGTGCGTGATCCCGCCGGTGTGAGCGACGGAGCAGCGGATGTAGTCCACGAGCTGCTCGGCGATCAGGTCCTTGCAGTCCCAGATGCTGTCGAACACCTCGCCCACTGCGAGCGGCGTCGTCGTGTGCTGCCTGATAAGCCGGAACGACTCCTGAAGCTCCGCCGGGACGAGGTCCTCGAGCCAGAAGAGCGAGAGGTCCTCGACCCGCTTGCCGAGACCCGCCGCCTGGATCGGGGTGAGCCGGTGGTGGGCGTCGTGGAGCAAATGGAAGTCGAAGCCCAGCGCGTCACGGACGGATTCGAGCAGCGTCGGCGCGAAGCGGAGGTACTGCTCGGTCGACCACGCATGCTCGCTCGGGAACCCGGGATCGGCCGGCTCGTAGAACATCGCGCCCTTGCCGACGCCGTAAGCCTCCTGGAGGCCGGGAACGCCGGCCTGCACGCGGACCGCCTTGTAGCCCTTCTCCAGATAGCTCGCCGTCGCCTCGACCGCCTCGGGAATGTCGCGCCCGCTCGCGTGCCCATAGACCATCACCCCTTCGCGCGCCCGGCCGCCGAGCAGCTGGTAGACGGGCATCCCGGCCGCCTTGCCCTTGATGTCCCAGAGAGCCGTGTCCACGGCGCCGATCGCGTTCATCGTCACCGGCCCGCGGCGCCAGTACGCCCCCTTGTAGAGGTACTGCCAGGTGTCCTCGATCCGCGCTGCGTCGCGGCCGACGAGCAGCGGGCAGACGTGGTCCTCGAGATAGCTCGCGACGGCCAGCTCGCGCCCGTTCAAGGTCGCATCGCCGAGCCCGGTGAGGCCCGACTCCGTCGTCAGCTTCAGGGTGACGAAGTTCCGGCCCGGCGAGCAAACGATCACCTTGGCCTCGCGAATCTTCATTTCGAACCGATCCTTTCGAGTAGGGCTCGAGCGCGCTCGCCGGCTCCGGGCGCCAGCAGGTCGGAGCCGACGCCGACCGCGAAGGCTCCGGCGGCGAGGTAGGCGGGGACGTCGGCGACGCCGACTCCCCCCGTGGGGATGATCTCCGCCTCCGGCATGATCGCAAGCAGGGAACCGAGGTAGGCGGGGCCGCCGACCGAGGCGGGAAAGAGCTTCGCCGGGCCCCCGGTCGCCGCCGCCGCGACCTCGCCGGGAGAGAAGCCCCCCTCGATGAAGAGGACCTCGGCTGCGCTCGCGACGCGACGAACCGCGGGAGCGGCGTGGGGGCTGACCAGGAAATCCGCACCGGCACCCACAGCTCGTTCGGCCCCGGCCGCGTCGGTCAGGGTTCCGACGCCGAAAACGAGGTGGGGCAACTCCGAGCGAAGGGTCAGGAGCAGATCCTCCCACCCGGGCGTCGTCGCAGTCAGCTCGAGCACCTCCAGCCCGGCGTCAGCCAGCTCCCGGGCGAGCTCGCCGGCGGCGACCGCCGCTGGGAGCCGGAGAACAGGCAGGAGCCGCGCAGCGCCGATCGAGTCGGCAATCGCGCGAGGGGAGCGCTCCGTCACTGAGCGGCGAGCTCCGCGGCGGCCCCGGCCGGCTTGACCGGCCGTCCCGTACGCGCTGACTCGTACGCGGCGAGCACGACCGCCGCGGTCGCAAGGCCGTCCGCCCCTGTCACCGACGGCTCTCGGCCTTCACGGAGCGCCGCCACGATGTCGCGCCACTGGCGCAGGTGCCCGACAGCGGTGATCGCCGCCGGATCGGCCGCACCGCTTCCGGTGCTCGCGGCGGCCGGCGGCGGAGCCGCGACGGGCACGTCCCAGCGCACCACCTCGTCGTCATGGACGCAGACGGCCCCGCGCTCGAAGAAGAGATTGAGCTCGGCGGGCAGGCCCGGCCGGGTCGCGGTCGAGGCGGAGACCACTCCGAGCGCGCCGCTTGCAAACCTCAGGGTCGCGACAGCAGTGTCCTCGGCCTCGATCTCGTGTGCGAGCGTCGCGGTCGTCGCGGTCACCTCGTCGACCGGCCCGAGCAGCCAGCAGAGCAGGTCGATCACGTGGATCGCCTGGTTGAGCAACACGCCGCCGTCGTCGGCGAGCGTGCCACGCCAGGGCGCCGAGTCGTAGTAGTCCTGGCCTCGGAACCAGCGCACCAGCGCCTCGCCGAGAAGCGGACGACCGAGCGCTCCCTCGTCGAGCAGTCCGCGGAGGTGGACGTTCTGGGGCTCGAAGCGCCGCTGGGAGACGACCGAGAGGAGGAGCCCCGAGTCCTGCGCCACCCGAACGGCTCGCGTGCCCGTCTCCACGTCGAGGCAGAGCGGCTTCTCGACGACGACGTGCTTGCCGGCCCGGAGCGCCTCGATCGCAAGCTGCGCGTGGCTGCCGCTCGGGGTGCAGATGACGACGACGTCGAGATCCGGCCTCCCGATCAGCTCCTCCGCGTCCACGCACCAGGCGAGCTCGCCGTCGAGCTCGCCCGTCGCCGCGGCGGTGCTGCGGGTCGCGGCGAGAACCTCGACCCCCTCGCACTCGGAGATCGCGCGGTGATGCGTGCGCCCGATCGCGCCGTAGCCCAGGATGCCGACACGCAGCGCCGCCACGCTCATCCGATTCTCGCGGCTGCGAACACGGGCTCCCCGGCCCTGTAGGTGGCGCTGATCGAGAGGCCGGTGTCGTCCGGCTCGATCACGACCAGGTCGCCGGGAGCGCCGACTGCCAGTCCCGCCGCCGTCGGCAGGTCGAGGAAGAGCGAGGGGCGGACGGAGCACATCTCCCACGCGTCCTGGAGCGAGGCCAGCCCGCGACCGACGAGGTTCGAGATCGCGGTGGGGAGCATCTGCGCCGAGCCCGCAAGCAGCTCCGGGCTCTGGCGGAGATGGAGCTTTCCGGCGGGCGTGAGCACTACCTCGCCGCCGATCGGCGTCTCGTAGTCGCCCGGAGGCATCCCGCTGAGGCAGACGGCGTCGCTCACGACGATGGCCCGAGCACCTTTCACCTTCAGGATCACCTTGATCACCGAATCGGGGAGGTGGAAGCCGTCCGCGATCACCGATGCCCAAAGCTCGTCCTCCGCCAGCTGCTCCCAGAGGTAGTTCGGATGCCGCGGGAGCTGCGCGTGCGTGCCGTTGCCGAGGTGCGTCGAGATTCGAGCGCCCGCCGCGATCGCGTCGCGAACCTGGGCCGGCGTCGCAGCGGTGTGCCCGATCGCGACGATGATCTCGCTCTCGACGCAACGGGCCACGAACGGCGCGATTCCGGGCCACTCCGGCGCGACGGTGATCAGCCGGATCAGGCCCTCCGCGGCCTCTTGCCAGCGACGCAGCAGCTCCCAGTCCGGCGCCTTGACATGCGCGGCGTCGTGCGCCCCGCGAGGCCCGTCCTCGGGGGAGATGAAGGGCCCCTCGAGGTGGATCCCGGCAATCGCGGCCCTCGTCGAGGACGAGCGCGAGCAGGCCGCCGAGATCGCAGCGAGCGCCTGCTCGATCTCGGCGTCCCCGCCCGAGACGAGCGTAGGGAGAAACGACGTCACGCCCTCGCTCCCGAGCTCCAGCGCGAGCCGTTCCACGAGCTCGGGGGTGAGCGGCAGCGTGTTGAGATCGAGCCCGCGATAGCCGTTCACCTGGAGGTCGACGAGACCAGGCCCGATCCAGGGGCCGACCTCGTCGCCGTCGTCTGCGAGCGGCCGGATCTCGGCGATGAGGCCGTCCAGGAAGGAGACGCGCACCCGCCCCCCCGTGCGGTAGTCCCTCCCCTCGATGCCCGCTGCCACATCCGGACGTGTAGGTGGAACGACCGTCGAGGAGCCGGACGTCATCGCCCCGCGTCTCCGGGATACGAGTCGAGATCGAGGTAGAGGCGCGCGCATTCGTGGCGGCGGAGGATGGATGCCGGGCACGCCGGGTCGATCGTGCCGCGCAGCGTCCGCTCGACCGCCGCGCGCTTGCTGGCGCCGGGCACGCAGCAGTGGACCTCCCGGGCAGCCAGCAACGCCGGCACGGTCAGGGTGAGCGCGTGCGTGGGAACGTCGGCCAGGCTCGCAAAGCACCCGTCGTGCACCTGCTGCCGCCGCGAGGCCGGTGCCAGCGCGACCATCTTCATGGGGGCGGCGTCGTCGAAGTCGACATGAGGCGGATCGTTGAAGGCCAGGTGGCCATTCTCGCCGATCCCGAGGCAGACGATGTCGATCGGATCGGAGAGGAGGAGGCTCGCGTAGCACTCGCACTCCTCCTCCGGCGGTGCGCTTCCATCGATCAGGTGCACGGCTCCCGGCACAACCTGCTCGAAGAGGTGCGTCGCGAGGTAGTGGCCGAAGGCCCGGTGGTCGCCTGCTCCGAGCCCGACGTACTCGTCCATGTGGAAGGCCGTGACGCGCGACCACTCGAGAGCGGGCGCCGTGGCCAGCACAGCGAGCAGCTCGTTCTGGGAGGGTGCCGCGGCGAAGACCATCCTCACCCGCTCCTGCACCGCGAGCAGCTCGCGGATCCGGGCCGCGACCGCGCTGCCCGCCGCGAGGCCGAGAGCGGCGCGATCGGCGTGGGCCTCGACCGAGAGCCGGTCGACGCGCTCCGTCGCGGCGGGCGCCGGAGCGGTGCGGGTGGGGGGACGGGTTTCGGCGGATCGCATGGCAAGAACCTGGGAACAGCTTATTGCAGGTTCGAGACGAAATCGAGCAAGAGCCCTGGCCGAAGGGCAACGCCGATTATCGCTTGCAAATGTGAAGCACCCGCTGTTATGACTTGTTCAAGCGCTTTTTTCCGGGAGGTTGCGATGTGGTGTCCGCCTTCCTTGACCTGCGAGTTCCCGGAACTTATTCTAGGTCCCGCATGAAGTCCCCGGCCCCCGGCGACGCAGAGCCGTCCGAGATCTTCGGCGAGCAGCCGACGAGTGGGACGGGCCGCGCCGTCGCCGCTCCCACCAACACGAGTCAGGTCAGGCTCTACAAGCGCACCCGGATCCTGCACGCTCTTCGCCGGAGCCCCGGCCTCTCCAAGATCGGGCTCGCGCGGGAGCTCCAGATCAGCCCGACCACGGTCGGCTCGCTGATCGAAGGGCTCGTCCGAGACGGCCTCGTCGTCGCCGGCGGTCTCGAGCCCTCGATGGGCGGGCGGCCGCCGGAGCGCCTCTCGCTCGACCCGGAAGGACCGCTCGCGCTCGGCGTCGATCTCGGCGAGACGGCAGCGCGGTTCGGATTGCTCGATCTCACGGGTCGGCTCGTGGCGACGGAGACGCTCCCCTTCAGGCGGCACGCAGAGGACGGGCGGGTCGACACCGCGATCGTCTCCGACGGAATCACCGCGCTTCTCGCCGAGACCGGGCTCGGCGACCGGGTCTCCGGGATCGGCGTCGCCGTTCCCGGCCTCGTCGACCGCGAGGCCGGAGCCGTCCGCTACGCCGCCAACCTCGGCTGGGAGGACGTCGCGCTCTCCGGGCGGCTCGCCGCCGAGCTCGATCGCCCGGTCCTGCTCGACCGGAACACGAACGCCGCGCTGCTCGCCGAGGAGTGGTGGGGAACGGCGGCCAACGACGATCCTGCGATCTTCGTCACGCTCGGCTCCGGGATCGGGGCCGCGATCCGGGTCGACGGAGTTTTCGTCCGGGGAGCGTCGGGGGCGCCCGGCGAGTTCGGGCACATCCCGATCGTGGCCGACGGCCCCGAATGCCGCTGCGGCCAGCGCGGGTGCCTCGAGGCGCTCGCCTCGAGCGCGGCCGTTCAACGCAGCTACCAGCGGCTCGCGCACGCCGAGCCGGAGGGCGGGATCTCCGGGGTCGTGCGGGCCGCGCGGGAGGGCGACGTGCTCGCCCTCCACGTGTTCGACGAGGCGGCTCGCCATCTCGGGATCGGGATCGCCACGATCGTCAACCTCTTCAATCCCTCGGTCGTGATCCTGGGGGGCGAGCTGATGGAGGCCGGGGACTTCCTGCTGGCGCGGATCGAGACACAGGTCCGGGCCCGCTCGCTGAAGGTGTCCAGTGCCGCAATGCGACTCGTCAGCTCGTCATTTCCCGAGGACGCCGTGCTGATCGGCGCCGCGACCACGGCCTTCGACGCCCTGTTCACGAGCCCGCTCCGGCGGGGCGCCACGGCGGCCACGGCCGTCCGCGCGAAGGCGAAGGCCTGACGTGGCCGACTGGCCGAGCTGGCCGCAGTGGGACGAGCGGGAGCACGACGCGCTCCGCCGGGTCCTCGAGAGCGGCGACTGGGGCGGGTACTCGGCCGCGCTCGGCGAGTTCGAGCGGGCGTTCGCGGCCCGGCACGAGGCGCGGCACTGCATCAGCGCCATGAACGGCACCGTCTCCCTCGTCGCAGCGTTCGCCGCCTGCGGGATCGGGCCTGGCGATGAAGTGATCGTCCCTGCCTACACCTTCTTCGCGACCGCCAGCGCAGTGCGGCTTGCGGGCGCGACCCCCGTCTTCGCCGACATCGAGCCGGACACCTACAACCTGGACGTCGCCGCGGCCGAGGCGGCGATCGGCGAGCGGACCAAGGCGATCGTCCCGGTCCACTTCGCCGGCCTGCCGGTCGACCTCGATCTGCTCCTCCCCCTTGCCGCAAAGCACGACCTGGTCGTGATCGAGGACGCGGCCCACGCACACGGAAGCAGCTGGCGCGGGCGTCCGGTGGGCGCGCTCGGAGACATCGGCTCGTTCAGCTTCCAGGCAAACAAGAACATGACCGCGGGCGAGGGCGGCGCGCTCCTGACAGACGACGACGCTCTGGCCGCGCGGCTCTGGAGCTACGTCAACCAGGGCCGAGACGCCGGCGGCTCGTGGTACGAGCATCCCCACCTCGGCAGCAACCTCCGCCTGACCGGCTGGCAGGCCGCCCTCCTGCAGGTCCAGCTCGAGCGCCTCAACGCGCAGCTGGAGCGCCGGATGGCGAGCTCGCGCTACCTGCGCGAGGAGCTGGCCCGGTTCCCCGGGCTGCGCCCGCTCGCCTGGGACGAGCGCGCCGACGCGCACGCCCATCACCTCTTCGTCCTGCGCTACGACCCCGAGGAGTTCGAGGGGCTCTCCCGCTCCGAGTTCCGCCTCGAGCTCGAGGCGAGAGGAATTCCTTCCTCGTCCGGGTACGGGATGCCGCTCTACGGACAGCAGTCGCTCGCGCCGCCGCACGGCCGCGCCACCCCCTGCCCGGCGGCTGAACGCGCCTGCAGCGAGGCGATCTGGCTGAGCCACAACCTGCTCCTCGCCGACGAGACGCAGCTCGCGGCGATTCCCGAGGCAGTGGACGAGATCTTGACCGATCGACGGAGGCTCGCCGTGCGAGCCGAATCACCGAGACAAGGAGGCGTGGCGGCATGACGCACGACGACGATTTCTTCGATCCCACAGGTGAAGAGCACGAGGAGTACGAGGAGGTGCTGGGCGGCGGGTCGCTCTCTCGCCGGGACGTCCTCGCGAGAGCCGCGGCGCTCGGGCTCGCGCTCCCGGCAATGACCCTCCTGCCCGGGAACACGGCAACGGCCAGGGCGGCAGCGTTCCAGCGAACCGCCAGGGCCCCGAAGGGGCAGATCGTGTTCGCGACCCGGATGAGCGAGCTGGGTGACCTCCACCCGTTCACCGCCCGTCTTTCGAGGGCGATGGCCGTCGCGTACCAGATCAACGAGGGGCTCGTGAAGTTCGCCCCGGACCTGAGCATCGTTCCCGGGCTCGCAAGCTCGTGGAGCGTGAGCAAGAACGAGCTCGTCTACACCTTCCGCCTCCGTCAGGGCGTCAAGTGGCACGACGGCAAAGCGTTCAGCGGGGACGACGTCAAGTTCACCTTCGGAGCCGCGGTCGCAACGAACAGCCAGTCCTCGGCGAGGACGGTCCTGACCACGTACATCAAGCGGCTCAGGGTCAGCGGGAACACGGTCGTGATCACGCTCCGGGAGCCGTACAGCCCGCTGCTCTCCGTCCTCGCGACCCAGTTGTTGATCCTGCCGGCCCACAGGCTCCGCGGAAACATCTACGACGCGGGCTTCCGCCAGACCCCGATCGGGACGGGCCCGTTCAAGATCACGGGCCGGACGAGCGGCGCGCTCACGCTCGCGGCGAATCCCACCTACTGGGGCTTCCGGCCCTATGCGGCGAAGATCATCCTCAGCGACGCACCCGACACGGCGTCGCAGCAGGCGGGCTTCCTCTCGGGCGAGCTCGACGTGATCGCCTACGTGCCGACCGCGATGGCCGGTCTCCGGGCCCAGGGGTTCCCGGTCTACGCCGGTGCCGCCAACAGCACCCACGGGATCATCCTCGACCTCCAGAACCCGATCCTCCAGGACGTGCGCGTTCGCCAAGCGCTGGCGCTCGCTCTCGACCGCAAGCGGGCCAAGCAGCTGCACTACACCGGCGGCATCCTCGCCGACTCGGTGGTCTCGACGGCCTACGGCGCCTACCACGACACGAAGGTCAGGGAGATCCCGTTCGACACCGCGGGCGCGAACAAGATCCTCGAGGACGCGGGCTGGAAGCTCGACTCGAAGACGGGCTTCCGTTCCAAGGGCGGCCAGGAGCTCCAGCTCAGGCACTACGCGTGGCCCGCGCAGCAGTGGCAGGACATCGCCGCGATCGCGCAGGCGAGCTGGAAGAAGATCGGGGTGGACGTGAAGATCGTCCGCGCCGACAACTCCCAGATCGCCACGGTCGTCTCCGGCAAGTACGACGTCGCGCCGCTCGGGCTCGGCCTGACGAACGACCCGATCTCCGGGCTCGTCCAGCTCCTGCACACGACGAATCGCACCTTCAAGGAGGGCGGGACGCTCAACGTCTTCCACTACTCGAACCGGGAGGTCGACCGGGTGCTCGACTCGGCCACCAGGGTCTCGAACCGCACGGCCCGGATCAAGGCGGCGCACCTCGTGCAACAGCGAGCACGCACGGGGATGCCGTTCATCCCGATCGCCTATCCGGCGCTGGAGCTGATCACGAAGAAGAACATCGTCCTGCACGAGCGGAACAAGGGCCTCTCCGGGATCGCGGTCGGCTACTTCATGTCGAAGTGGCGGGTCGGGTAGCGGAATGGAAGACGGGGTGAAGGGCGAGCGAGTCGTGCGATGACCGGGTTCTTGTTTCGGCGCTTCCGGCAAGTCGTGCCGCAGCTGCTGATCCTGTTCACGATCTCGTTCGCGATCATCCACCTGACTCCCGGTACGACGGGGGCGGTCAACCCAGAGGCAGGAGTGACGCAGAATCTCGTGTTGCTCCAGGAGCAGCTGGGCCTTGACCGCCCCCTGCACATCAAGTACGCCGACTGGTTGTGGCACGCGGTCCAGCTCGACTTCGGGACCTCGTTCGACGACGGCCGGCCGGTGATCGACAAGATCCTCGAGCGTCTGCCCGCGACCCTGCTACTGACCGGAACGGCGCTCGCGCTCTCGATCCTGATCTCGGTGGTGCTCGCGGTCATGAGCAGCGTCTACCGCAACTCCTGGTTCGACTACGCGGCGACCGTGTTCTCGTTCTTCGGGCTCTCGATCCCCGCGTTCTGGGCCGCGATCCTCGCGATCATCGTCTTCGGCGTCCAGCTCGACCTGCTCCCGGTCCAGGGGATGAACTCCGTCGACGACGACGGCGTGGTGGACACGCTCAGGCACCTGATCCTCCCCGCGGGGGTGCTCGCGCTCGAAGGGACAGCCGCGCTGACGAGGTACCTGCGCTCGAGCATGATCGAGGTCCTGAACGAGGACTACATCCGGACGGCGCGGGCGAAGGGGCTGAGCGAGCGGCGAGTCGTGCTCAGCCATGCCTTCCGGAACGCCCTCGTCTCTTCGGTGACGATCCTCGGGCTCCGCCTTCCGATCCTCGTCGGCGGAGCCGTCCTGATCGAAACGGTGTTCGCGTGGCCCGGGATCGGCCGCCTGGGGTTCGAGGCCGTCTCAACCCGCGACTACCCGGTCGTGATGGGGCTCCTCGTCTTCACCGGGATCGTCACGATCATCGGGAACCTCCTCGCGGACATCACCTACTCGCTCGTCGACCCGCGGGTCAAGCTGAGTGGCTAGCGTCTCCGCCGCCCCGGCTACCCTGCCGCGCGCGCCCTCCGAGCTCCTGCGCAGCTGGCGCCGCTTCAAGTCGAACCGGCTCAGCGTCGTGGGCGCCGTCGTGCTCCTCCTGATCGCGCTCGGGGCGGTCGTCGGCCCGCCGCTCGCGCGGCACTTCCTCCAGCTGACCCCGTACGACCTCGCGTGCGACAGCTTCGCGCCGATGAGCAGGGACCATCCCCTCGGCTGCGACCCGCTCGGGCGCGACCTGCTCGCGCGCCTGCTCGCCGGCGGCCGCGTCTCCCTGATCGTGGGCCTGAGCGTGGCGATCGGCTCGACGGGGATCGGGCTCGTGATCGGAGCCGTCGCCGGCTACTTCGGCGGCGTCGTCGACTCGCTCCTGATGCGCCTGACCGACACGATGCTCGCCCTGCCGACGTTCTTCATCCTGCTCGCCGCCGCCGCGGTGCTCGGCCCGAGCCTCGTCAACACCGTGATCATCATCAGCGTCCTCGAATGGACGACCACGGCGCGGCTCGTGCGGGGCGAGTTCCTCGTGATCCGGGAGAAGGAGTTCGTGCTGGCGGCCCGCGCGGTCGGGCTGACACACCTGAGGACCGTGCGGCACATCCTGCTGAACGTCGTCCCGGTCCTCGTCGTCGCCGGAACGCTCGCGGTCGCCTCGGGGATCCTGGTCGAGTCGGCGCTGTCGTTCCTCGGCCTCGGGACGCAACCGCCGCAGGCGAGCTGGGGCTACATGCTCTCGAGCGTGCAGAACTTCGTCTTCACGGAGCCGCTGCTCGGCGTCTTCCCGGGCCTGCTGATCATGATCACCGTCCTCGCCGTCAACTTCGTCGGCGAGGGGCTGCGCGATGCCCTCGACCCGCGCCTCGTGAAGCGATGAGCAGCCCCGAGACGACAGCGTCGGCCGCGGACCCGGGCGAGCCCGGCGTGCAAGAGAGCGGGGAGCTCCTCAGGGTCGAGGACCTCGCGGTCTACTTCGAGACGGACGAGGGGACCGCCCGCGCGGTCGACGGCGTCTCGTTTGCGATCGGTCACGGCGAGACGCTCGGGCTCGTGGGCGAGTCGGGCTGCGGTAAGAGCGTGACCGCGCTCAGCATCATGCGCCTCGTCGCGCAGGCCGGACAGATCGTGCGGGGCCGGGTGCTCTACGACGGCCGCGACCTGGCGGCGATCAGCCGGAAGGCGATGCGGCGGATCCGGGGCGCCGAGATCGCGATGATCTTCCAGGAGCCGATGAGCTCGCTGAACCCGGTCTTCACGATCGGCGACCAGATCGCCGAGGCGGTGGAACTCCACCTCGGAGTCGGCGGCCGGGAGGCAAGGGAGCACGCGGTCGCGATGCTGGAGCGGGTCGGGATCCCCGCCGCGAAGAAGCGGGTGGACGAGTATCCGCACCAGCTCTCCGGCGGGATGCGGCAGCGCGTGATGATCGCGATGGCCCTCTCGTGCAGGCCCAAGCTCCTGATCGCGGACGAGCCGACGACGGCGCTCGACGTCACGGTGCAGGCCCAGATCCTCGATCTCCTGAACGAGCTGCGCACGGAGTACGGGATGTCGATCCTGCTGATCACCCACGACCTCGGCGTGGTTGCGGACGTCTGCAGCCGGGCGGTCGTGATGTACGCCGGCCAGGTCGTCGAGCAGGGCGAGACGGGCTCGCTCTTCGGCTCTCCCCAGCACCCGTACACCGAGGGACTGCTCAAGTCGATTCCCCAGCTCGGCATGAGGAACGAGCAGGCGCTCGGGCTGATCGAGGGCCGGGTCCCGAGCCCGCTCCACTGGCCCGGAGGGTGTCGTTTCGCGGCGCGCTGCGACTACCGCTTCGAGAAGTGCGCCGAGGAGCCGCCGCTCTTCGAGGTGGCGCCGCAGGAGTCGAAGTGCTGGCTCTGCGAGAGCGGCAGGCGCGTCCCGAAGGCCGGCGAGTTCGTGGGCGAGCAGCCTGTGCCGGAGCGGGCCGAGCCGCGCCCCCGCATTCCGGAGGCGCAGGCGGCCGTTCCGGCGATCCTCCGCGTCGAGGCGCTGAAGACGCACTTCCCGGTGGGACGACACCTTTTCGGCAGCTCCGACCAGACGATCAAGGCGGTCGACGGTGTCGACCTGGAGCTCGCGCCCGGCGAGACGCTCGGGATCGTCGGCGAGTCCGGTTGCGGGAAGTCGACGCTCGGCCGCAGCCTCCTGCGGCTCGTGGAGCCGACCTCGGGCCGGGTCGAGTTCGAGGGCGTCGACATCACCGCGCTTCCGTCCCGTGCCCTCAGGCCGCTCCGGGCCCGGATGCAGATCATCTTCCAGGACCCAGTCGGATCGCTCAACCCGAGGCTCCGGGTCGGCCAGATCGTCGGCGAGGCCCTCCGGGTGCACGGCGTCGAGTCCCGTTCCAGGCGGCGGGCTCTCGTGCTCGACGCGCTCGACCGGGTCGGGATGGGGCCGGAGGCGGTGCGCCGCTATCCGCACGAGTTCTCCGGAGGGCAGCGGCAGCGGATCGGGATCGCGCGAGCGCTCGTACTCGCCCCGAAGCTCGTGGTCGCGGACGAGCCCGTCTCGGCGCTCGACGTCTCGATCCAGTCGCAGGTGCTCAACCTGATGGTCGAGCTGAAGCGTGACCTCGATCTGACCTACATCTTCATCGCCCACAACCTCGCCGTCGTCTCCTACATGAGCGACCGGGTCGCCGTGATGTACCTCGGCAAGATCGTCGAGCTCGCGGCGGGGCGGGAGCTGTACGAGCAGCCGCTGCACCCCTACACGCAGTCGCTCCTCTCGGCCATCCCCTCGGTCGATCTGAACGAGCGGCGCGAGCGGATCAAGCTCGTCGGCGATCCTCCGAGCCCGATCGACCCTCCCTCGGGCTGCCATTTTCGGACCCGCTGCCCGCTGGCACGCGAGCTCGGCACCGCGGAGGGGATCTGCGCGCACGAGGAGCCGCCGCTCGTCGCGAAGAAGGAAGCGCACGTCGTCGCCTGCCACTTCGCGTGACGGACGGTCGCGATCTGCCTCTGGTCGATGTGCACACGCACGTCGGCAGGCTGCTCCACGATCTGGCGCCGAACCGCCCCGAGGACCTGATCGAGACGATGGACGCGCTCGGGATCGAGCAGGCGGTGGTGCTGGCCGTCGAGAGCCCCGAGGAGCTCGACTACTACGTCACGACCGAGCAGGTGCTCGAGGCCTGCGCCCTCCACCCGGGCCGGCTGCTCCCGTTCTGCAGCATCGACCCGCGCCGCCGCTATCCGGAGCGCTTCGACCCGGAGCCGCAGATCGCGGAATACGCAGCCCGCGGCTGCCGAGGCTTCGGGGAGGTCCTCGCAGGCGTGCCGATCGACGACCCGGGGCTGCAGGCGATCTACGCCGCCTGCGGCCGACACGGCCTCCCCGTCCTCCTGCACACCGATCACCTGATCTGCCGGGACGAGCCGGGCCTGCCGGGGCTCGAGCGGATGCTCGGCGAGTTCCCGGAGACGATCTTCGTCGGACACGCGATCCGCTTCTGGGCGGAGATCTCGGCCGACGCGACACCGGAGCAGTTCCACATCAGCGTCTACGCCGACGGCCCCGTCGTCCGGGGAGGAGCCACCGACCGGCTCCTGACCGAGTACCCAAACCTCTACGGAGACCTCTCGGGCGGATCCGGCCTGAACGCGCTCACGCGCGACCCCGAGTTCGGCCTCGACTTCCTGGAGCGGCAGCAGGACAAGCTCCTCTTCGGGACCGACATCCTCACGCCCGGGCAGCGACCTGACATCGTCGAGTACATCCGCACATGCGCGATCAGCGAGGAGGCCCGGGAGAAGATCTGCCACCGCACCGCGCGGGGGCTCCTGGGAATCGAGGTGGAGGTGGCCAGATGATGATCAACGAGACCAGCAAGCGCGTCATCTACTTCCGGCCACACGACGCAAATGTCGTCGGAGCCGGCTCGTTCTACCTCGACCAGATCGTCTGGCTGAACGGCGACCAGGTGGTTCTCGGGGAGAGCGTCGGGTTCAACTTCGGCTGCTACGTGAACGGTTACGGCGGCCTGACGATCGGCGACCGCACCCTGATCGGCCCCCTAACGACGATCCACACCGCGAACCACGCCTTCGACGACCCGGACGTGCCGCTGCTCGAGCAGGGGTCGATCAAGCAGCCGGTCACGATCGGCGAGGACTGCTGGCTCGCGATGTCGGTATGCGTCCTCCCCGGCGTCACGATTGGCGACCGCAGCGTGATCGGAGCGGGCAGCGTCGTCACAAGGGACATCCCCGCGGACTCTGTCGCGGTCGGCAACCCGTGCCGCGTGATCCGCAGCCGGCGGGCGACCGCTTGATCCTGGTAGGAGCGACGAGCCTGGGGTTCGGCGAGGCTCCGGTGCCGCAGCTCCTCGAGCAGTTGCGGGCGCTCGGTGGCGAGTGCGTGGAGCTGAACGGCCGGCCCGGCCAGCACGACGGGCTCGTGATCGACGCAGGCGCTTTCGCGTCGGTGCGGACGTGGGCGGACGACGCGGGGATCGCGATCCGGAGCGTCGGCGGTTACTGCGACTTCGCGCAGACCGACGACGGCGCGCTTGCGATCGAGCTCCGGCGCCTGCGAGAGGCCTGCGAGCTCGCCTCCGCGCTCGAGGTCGGGATCGTGCGCGCGTTCGTCGGCGAGCCGAAGGTGGGCCTCGGGCGCGCGGACGCGCGGCTCCGCGCGGTCGACGCGTTCGGTCGTGCGGCGATTTTCGCCGAGGAGCTCGGAGTGACGCTCGCGATCGAGAACCACGGCAACCTGATGAACGACGGGCGCGCCCTCGCCGCGCTCGTGGAGGAGGTCGACTCACCTCACGTCAAGCTCACGCTCGACTCCGGGAACTTCAGCTGGGCGGGGCACGATCTCGCTCAGACGCGCGCCGACTACGAGGCTGTGGTCCCCCACACGGTTTGCGTCCACATCAAGGACGGGGTTTGGGGGCCGGAGCGATTCGAGTTCGTGCCGGCCGGCGAGGGCTCCCTTCCGGTCGAGCGCCTGATCGACGATCTGCGACGCCGCTCGTACGACGGGCCGATCTACAGCGAATACGAGGGAGCGGGCGACTTCCTCGAAGGGACGCGCGCGAGCATAGGCTTCCTCCGCAGCATTCTGGAGCGCTGAGTCGGCGAACGCTGTCTGTCTCCGCTCCAAGGCGGCTGGCAGATCGGCGCTCGTCAGCTCGAAAGCTCGGGACGCGCGATCTCGATCCGCTTCTGCCTTTTCCCGAGCGCGCGAAAGCCGGTCGCATAGCAGAGTCCGATCAGGAGCGCGATCACCGCGAAGACGACCTGC
>DATLXM010000023.1:0-5271 GCA_035575835.1 Gaiellaceae bacterium | reverse complement strand
CGGGCTGGGCCATGTGATGGGCGTCGTTCGAGGCCCCGTAGCCGAGCACCTCCGCGTACACGGTCGCGCCCCGAGACTGCGCCGATTCGAGCTCTTCGAGCACGAGGATGCAGGCCGCCTCGGCCATCACGAAGCCGGCCCTGGTGGCGTCGAACGGCCGCGATGCCTTCGTCGGGTCGACGTCCTCCGCGACGAGCCCGCGCATAGCGCAGAACCCGGCCAGGATCAGGGGGTGGATGCACGATTCCGTGCCTCCCGCGAGCATGACGTCCGCGTCGCCGCGCCGGATGATCTCCGCAGCCTCGCCGAGCGCGTGCGAGCCCGTCGCGCAGGCCGAGACCGGCGCATAGTTCGGGCCTCGGAGGCCCAACGAGATCGCGATCTGACCGCTCGCCGAGTCGACGAGGACGCTCGGGATGAAGAAGGGTGAGACCCGATCGGGCCCGCGGTCGCGAAGCACCGCGTGTTGTTCGGCGATCCCGGGGAGGCCGCCGATCGCGGAGCCGACGACGATTCCGACCCGCGCCGGATCGACACCGTCGAGGCCGGCTTCGCGCCAGGCCTCCTGCGCCGCCCCGAGGGCGAGGAGCACGTTTCGCTCCATCCGGCGTCCTTCCTTGGCCGGGGCCACGCCCGCCGGATCGAAGCCCTTGACCTCGGCGGCGATCCGGACCGGAAACTCGCTCGCGTCGAATGCCTCGATGAAGCCGACCCCGCTCTCGCCGGCGAGCGCCGCGCGCCAGGTCGAAGGCGCGTCGAGCCCCAGCGGAGTGACCGCTCCAAGCCCCGTGATGCCGACGCGCCGCATGGGCGGATCGTAGTTAGCGATCGGGCCTCCGAGGGGAAAGGCGAACCATGGCGACGATCGAGATCCCGGTCGCCCGTGAAGGGGTCGTGCGACCGAAGCTCGTCTTCTTCACCTCTCCCGTCTCCGGGCAGTGCCGCCGCGTCGAGGGCTACCTCGCGCAGGTGCTCCAGCGTCGGCGCAACCACGGGACGTTCCGCGTCCACGTCGTCGATCGCGACGAGCATCCGGCGCTCGCCGAGCGCTTCGGGGTCGAGGTCGTGCCGACGATCGTCGTCGTCGCCGGCCAGCGGGAGCAGGCTCGGCTCGAGGAACCGAAGGGCTGTCGGGAGATCGAGGCGATGCTGCGCCCCTGGCTGCGCTGATGCGACAGAGCTAGACGGGCACGCCCTCCTCGCGCAGCGTCATCTCGGCGAAGAGGTCCCAGTGCTCTTCGAGGCCGCGGGCCATCGCCTCCTCCTCCGCCCGGTTCTGGCGGGCGACCTCGGCGGTCTCCTCGTCCCCGGCTCGCACCGCGATTCGCTCGAGCAACTGGTACGCGGCGATCTCCATGTGCTCGGTCGCGTAGCCGTCACGCGCGTTCCGGCCGGCCTTCTCGCCGCGCACGAGGTCGAGCGGGAGCTTCGCGAGGGCGCCGATTATGCCGGTGGCCTCGCGTACGAGCGAGGGGGTGCCGCCGTGAGCCTCCAGCCGACGACGCAGGCGCTGGGACTGCTGCTCCGTCTCGACCTTGTGCTGCTCGAGAAGGGCGAGTACCGCGGCGTCGTCCGTGGTCGAGATCATTCCGTCCAGCAGGCGCTTAACGCCCTCCTCCATCGAGATCGCTTCGTCGATGTGCTTCACGAGCTGATCGTGCAACGAGCTCATCTGCCCCTCCTCGATAGGTGTCAGTCGAAATCGTCCGTACTCGCGGCCGGCGAAGAGCGCGCGGCCGCTCCAGGAATCCCCTGCGGGCGTGAGCACGTCGACGAAGCCGACGAACGGTGCGCGGTAGCGCAGCTCGTGGCCGACGACGTCGAAGCCCGCACGAACAGGCCCGACGGTCGTCACCCCGCTCGTCGCGGCGATCCGCTTGCGGACGCCGACCATCGGCGGCAGGACGCCGCCGGTGCGCTCCACGTTCCAGAATCCGTCGAGCTCGCTCACAGGACTAGGGTTCCACCTGATGCCAGGAAAAAACGTCCCCTTCCCGCCGATGGAGGCCGAGCTCGTGCGGGAGCTCCCGACCGGGGACGGCTGGCAGTACGAGCCGAAATGGGACGGCTTCAGGGGCGTGCTCGAGAACGACGGCGGCGAGCTCGCGCTCTGGTCGCGGAACGAACGCCCGCTCCTGCGCTACTTCCCGGAGCTGCGCCCGCTCGGCGACCTGCTTCCACCCCACTCCGCGCTCGACGGCGAGATCGTGATCGCGCGCGACGGAGTGCTCGACTTCGACTCGATGCAGATGCGCCTGCATCCGGCCGAGAGCCGAATCAAGCGGCTCTCCGGCGAGATCCCCGCCATCTTCATCGCGTTCGACATCCTGCTCTGGGACGGCGAGCCCGTGCACCTGCGTCCGCTCGAGGAACGCCGCGAGGCGCTCCTCCGGCTGGCAAAAGGGTTCTGGGTCTCGCCCGCGACCCGCGAGCTCGAGGCGGCGACGGCCTGGCTCGACCGCTTCGAGGCGGCCGGTCTCGACGGGGTGATCGCGAAGCGCCTCGGCTCGCCCTACCTTCCCGGCTCGCGCGACGCCGTGGTCAAGGTGAAGGAGCACAAGACAGCCGATGTCGTCGTCGTCGGCGTCCGCTGGAAGCAGAGGCCGGAGAAGCTGGCGACGCTCCTTCTCGGCCTCCACCGCGAGGACGGCGGGCTCGACTACGTGGGCTCGGCCGCGATCGGCGCGCGTGTCCACGACGAGATTGCAGGGCTCGTGCTCCCACTCCTCGACGAGTCGAACGACCGCCGCTTCTCCGAGCCGAACCGCTGGGGCACGGGCGAGCTCGAGGAGACGCCGCTCCGCCCCGAGCTCGTCGCCGAGGTGCGCTACGACAAGGTGCAGGGGAACCGCTTCCGGCACGGGACGAAGCTGATCCGCTTCCGCGCCGACAAGGATCCCGAGCAGTGCACGTGGCACGAGGTGAGGCCGATTCGACAGGCAGACGACCCCACCGTCGAGACGCTGCTCAGCTCGGGCGGATGAGCACGCCGAGCGCGACCACGTGGGCGACCTCGGCGACGAGGAGCAGGACGGCGTAGACGAGTCCCGTTCCACCCCGGATCCCCTCGGCGATCAGGAGCCCGAAGAGCCCGACCAGAAGGACGACCGCGACGACCGCCGTCGCCTGTAGCTCGAGGTGCTGGACCCGCTCGTCGTCCTCGACCCCACGCAGCGTCCGCAGGGTCTCGCTCCGACCGCCGAACGCGAGCAGCGCAGCCATCGCCAGGACGATGCCGGCCCACAGGGCTCCGACCTCGATCCGACCGCCGAGCCAGAAGGCGCCGAGGATGGGGATCGCCTGCGCCGCGACGACGAGCGGGATCACGCGTGCGACGCTCTCCGGGACGCGATCCATCTTCAGCCCCTCCACCTGAGCACGCCGACGGCCAGGAGGTAGACCACCCCGGCGATCGAGCCGAGCTGCACGTAAGGCGTCCCGTCGCGCCCGTGCGCCCACTCCCAGATCACGGCTCCAATCACGATCCCGATCAGAGCGTTGCCGGCGATCGCGGTCGCCACGAGGTCGAGCCGGGCGAAGCGCTCGTCGCGGCCGTCTCCTCTGAGCCCGCGAACCGTCTCGCTCCGCCCGCCGACGAGCACGAAAAGACCGAACACCGCCATCACTCCCAGTGAGTAGACCCCATCGCGGGGGTTGCCGCCGGCCCACAACGCGGCCAGGAATGCGCACCCGATCGCGACCGAGAACCCAGGGAGGAACCACTTCGTCTTATGCACTGCCGTCATCGAACACCTCTTCCACTGTCGAGTCGAAGTACCGCGCGAGCGCGAGCGCGAGCGGCAGCGACGGGGTGTAGCGCTCCGTCTCGATCGCGTTGATCGTCTGTCGCGAGACCTGCATCGCGCTGGCGAGCTCCGCCTGCGAAAGGCCTCTAGCCGCTCTCAACTCACGGATTGCATTGAGCATGATGTAAAGCTAGCTTGACAATCCATCGATGTCAAGCGTGCTTTACATCTGAGGGTGAGCCACGCGCGATGAGCCCCGGGGGCAAGATCAGGGTCTCCTCAGGGTGATGCCGGATAGGCGCAGGCACGGCTGCCGTCGATGCTGTGGGCGATCATCCCACCAGGAGGCACAACATGAGCAGCATCACCGATACGCACGAACCGACCGAGCAGGCAGCACCCAGGCGCCTCGTCCGCACCCGCGACGAGCGCTGGCTCGCCGGCGTCAGCGCAGGACTCGGCCGCTACTTCGACGTCAACCCCCTCGTCTACCGGATCGCGTTCGCTGCGCTGGCGTTCGCGGGCGGCACCGGACTCGTCCTCTACCTCGCCGCATGGCTCGTGATTCCCCGCGAGGAAGAAGAGGACTCGATCGCAGCCGAGGCGCTTCGCACACATCGCGAGCGGCCCTGGCTCCTGCTGGGCGTCGGGCTCCTCGGGCTCGCGTCGGTGCTCCTGCTCTCCGAAGCGACCTTCCGGCCTGGCCCCGGCAACGTCTGGCTCGCGGCCGTGCTCGCCGGTGCCGCCCTCGTCTGGTGGCATGTGGGGGGCCGCGAGTCGGCTCAGCGGACGCCTTCGACCGCCGACGTCGCCCGCCCCGAAGCGCGGCCCTACCGGCCGTCCCTGCTCGGGCCCATCCTCGGCGTCCTGCTCGCCGGATCCGGCTTCCTGGGCCTGCTCGACGTGCTCGACGTCGTGAACGTCGATGCCGCGGTCGCCCTCGCCGCAGGAACGGCTCTCGCCGGCGCCGCCGTCGTCGGGAGCGCCTTCACCGGCCGGCGAGTCGGCGGCCTCGTGCTCCTCGGCGTGGCCCTGTTCGCCGCCTTCGGCGTGGCTACGGCCTCCCCCGTTCCGTTCACCGCCGGGGTCGGCGAGCGGCTCGAGCGGCCCCGGACCGCAGCCGAGCTTCAGCCGACGTACGAGCTCGGGATCGGCGAGCTGATCGTCGACCTCGGCAACGTGGCGCTGCCGCCCGGTCGGACGAGCGTCGACGTGGAGCTCGGGATCGGTGACCTCAGGGTCTTCGTCCCCGCGGGAGTCGGGCTCGAGATCGACGCCCACGCCGGCGCTGGAGACGTGAACGTCCTCGGCCGCCGGGACGAGGGCGCCAGCGCGGACCAGGAGGTCGTCGTGCCCGGCCCGTCGCCGGAGTCGCCCGTGCTCGTGCTCGACGCGAGCGTCGGGCTCGGCGAGCTGACGGTGCGAACCGGGTGAGCACCGCGTTCTCGAGGCGCCCGCTCTCGCTCCCCCGCTTCGTGCGGGAGGAGCGAGGGCGGGCGCTCGGCGGCGTCTGCAGCGGGATCGC
>DATLXM010000022.1:0-13491 GCA_035575835.1 Gaiellaceae bacterium | reverse complement strand
GGTCTGCCGGACGGCGGTCCCGAGCAGACGGCCGACCCGCTCGAGGCGCTCCAGTGGGACATGCAGCAGATCCGCGCGCCCGAGGCGCACAACGTGCAGGCCGGCGCGCGCTCCGTCGACGTGGGCATCCTCGACAGCGGCATCGACGGGCGGCATCCCGACTTCGTCGTCGACAGCAAGGGCTCCAACGTCGACTGCTCACGCGGGCGCAATTCGGTCGGCTTCCTGCCGAGCGGTCCGGGTGTCGGCACCCCGGATCCGTGCACGGACAATCAGTTCCACGGCACCCACGTCGCCGGTACCGTCGGCGCACAGGCGAACGGGATCGGGATCGTCGGCGTGGCGCCGAACGTGACCCTCGTCCCGGTCAAGGTCTGCGACGCGAGCGGTTATTGCTATGCATCCGCGGTCGTCGACGGGATCACGTACGCGGGCGACGTGAAGCTCGACGTGATCAACATGAGCTTCTTCGTCGACGACAACGAGTTCCAGGAGTCGACCGAGTTCAAGTGCTCGAGCGACCCGGTTCAGCGGACGTTCCGGCACGCGGTCGAGCGGGCGATCAGCTACGCGCGCTCACAGGGCGTGACCCCCGTCGCCGCGCTCGGCAACTCAGACCAGGATCTCGCGCACCCGGTCGACGACTCGGGCCAGCCGATCTCGAACGAATGCGAGGTCATTCCGGCGGAGACCCAGGGTGTGATCGGCGTGGCCTCTCTGGGACGCAGGAGCGAGAAGGCCGGTTACTCGAACTACGGCACGGGAGCGACCGACGTGGCGGCCCCGGGCGGGAACGGGACGACCGGCGACTGCACCCGGACGATCCTCTCCACCCTCCCCGGCGGTACCTACGGCTGCATCCAGGGCACCTCGATGGCCTCGCCGCACGCGGCCGGCGTCGCGGCCCTGATCGTGAGCCAGTTCGGGACGGTCGGATCGGACGGAGACGTGAAGATGTCGCCGCAGCAGGTCGAGAGCTACCTTCAGAGCTCGACGATCGACATCGGGCTTCCGGGCTACGACGAGTGCTTCGGGAACGGGCGCATCGACGCGCTCCGGGCGGTGCAGCACGACACGTCGCGGGCTTTCGACGCGACAGCGCCTCCCTGCCCCGAGTATCAGGAGTAACGACGCCGTGCGGGTCGGGTTCCTTCGTGGAGCCCTACCCGTTCGTCCCGCTCGTCTACGAGCGACTCGAGGCGGACGAGCAGCTCGCGGCGTCTGGCGCCTTCCTCGCCCGGCTCCGGCGCCGCAGAACCGTCCGGCAGTTCTCAAGGGATCCTGTCGCCCGCAAGCTCGTCGAGAACGCGATCGCCGCGGCCGGAACGGCTCCGTCCGGTGCGCATCAGCAGCCCTGGACGTTCGTGGTCGTGGCGGATCCGGAGCTGAAGCGGCAGTTGCGCGCGGCTGCCGAGGAGGAGGAGCGACGCAACTACGACGGCCGGATGTCCGAGGAGTGGCTCCGTGCCCTGGCCCCGCTCGGCACGGATGCGGTCAAGGCGCACCTCGAGGACGCGCCGTACGTGCTCGTCGTCTTCGAGCAGGTCTACGGGCTCGACGAGGCCGGCGCGAAGACGAAGCATTACTACGCCCGCGAGTCGGTTGGGATCGCGGTCGGCCTGCTGCTCGCGAGCCTGAACGAGGCCGGGCTCGTCGCGCTCACGCATACGCCGAGCCCTATGGGCTTCGTTCGGGAGCTGCTCGGGCGGCCCGCGAACGAGCGCGCGTTCTGCGTGATCCCGGTCGGCTATCCGGCCGCGGACTGCACGGTCCCCGATCTCACCCGCAAGCCGCTCGAGGCGATCGCCGTATGGCGCTGAAGGTCTACCGGATTCCCTTCTCCACGAACGTCGAGCGGGTTGCGCTCGCGGCCGGGCGAAAGGGGCTCGCGATCGACTGGGTCGAGATCCCGGAGGACGACCGCGCCGAGGTCGTCCGGGTGAGCGGGCAGGAGCTCGTCCCGGTTCTGGACGACGACGGCCTGATTCTCTCCGACTCGCCCGCGATTCTCGAGTACCTCGAGGAGCAGCACCCCGAGCCGCCGCTCCTGCCCGCTGACCCTGCGGCCCGGGCGGAGATCCGGATCTTCTGCGACTGGTTCAACCGGGTCTGGAAGCTCGCTCCGAACCTCTACGAGGACGAGCTCGAGAAGCCGGCGCCGGACGAGGGCCGGCTCGACGAGCTCGGCCGCCGGATCACGGCGACGCTACCGCTCTTCGAGGGGTTGCTGACCGGCCGCGAGTTCCTCTTCGGCGACCTCTCGCTCGCCGACGTGACCGCCTTCCCCTTCCTCAAGTACGCCGTCGTCTGGGAGGACGGGGATCCCTATCGCTTCCACGAGATCCTCCGCGACCATCTCCAGCTCGAGGGCCGGCACCCCGGAATCGAGGGCTGGATCCGTCGCGTCGACGGGCTGCCCCGAGCCTGACGGCGCGTCCGGCTCGCGGGCGTCGAGGCGGGCTTCGAATCGCTTGCGGAGCTTCTCGCCGTCTGCCAGCACCTCGAAGCGGGGGCGCCTGGGCGGGAGCTTGACGATCCGGACGTCGGGGGTCCGTGTGCCGTGGCAGCGCGCGTACGCCGCGGCCTCGTCGAGCGGCACGAGCGCGGAACGGCGACCTGGGAGGCGCATGCCCCTAGAGGTATCACGGGCTCCCGGGAACGGCAACGGGGCCCGAAGGCCCCGTCACCTGCTTGGGTGGGCGTCTCTCTAGGGGAGAGACATTGCCCTGTCGCCTCACGGATGACCAGTCGGTCGCCGCAAGGATATTTGCAAAGGAATGCGGTAGTGCTATCGCCAGTGTAGCGGAGCAATACTCGTCTGCCAAGAGAAAGCCCCTCACGGGGCTCTCGAAGCTGCGGGACTAGGATTCGAACCTAGATAGCTGGCGCCAGAGGCCAGAGTCCTACCGTTAGACGATCCCGCACCGGCGAGCGGCAGTTTAGCGGACTACGTTTCCAGCTTGTAGACCTGAACGAGCCGTTTCTCGGCGTCCGTGTCGATGTGCGCGATCACCTCGACGTAGGGCTCGAGCCCGGAGCCGCGGAGCTTCGCTTTGAGCAGCCCGTCGACCTGGAAGAGGCCCGACGAGTTGTTCATCACGATCTCGATCATCACCGGACGAGTCTCCCCATCCTTGATCGAGACGTCGTCGATCGCAGCCGCCGAGAGCGAGTGCATTGAGACGCGGCCCTTCTCGAACGGGATCCGCGAGCGTCCCTCCGCCATGTCGAGCGCGTCCGCGACCCGGAGGATTCCGGCCTCGAGTGCCAGCGGTTGTCCGTCGGCGCGGTGGCTCGTGATCGCCTGGAGCACCTCGGAGATGACGACGGTGAGATCGGGCTCCTCGTAGATCCCGGCGAGGAGCTCGCGCATCTTCGGCTCGGCCAGAAACAGCGAGAAGTCCTCGTGCCCGTGCCGGTGCACGGACATCCCGACGCAGTGGAGGAGCGCGGAGAGCGTGACGACCACCTCGGCGTCCTCACGCGTCATCCCGTAGTCACGCACCATCGACGGCTCGACCGAATGCTTGAAGAGCTGACGGAGGATCTTCAGTGCGATGTTCGCGACGACCTGGATGTGCACCCAGGAGTGGTCGTTGATCTCCATCCGGACGACCGCATTCACGTTCGAGACGTGCCACCAGCCCTTGAGCTGCTTGTCCTGGTCGACCCGATCCATCAGCCGGCGCAGCCTCCGGTTCCCGCGCACCGGCAGGTTGATGTGCATCTTCTCGATCGCCTGCGCAGGGGTGAGGCGCGTCTCGCGCATCGCCTCCTCGGAGACGGGACCGTCGATCCGCTCCTTGGTCTCCGGATCGAGGTCGGTCTCGCTCATGCGGAGAGCCTAGGCGACCTCGGCGGCCCAGTCGCCGTACAGCCGCGTGTAGAGGCCGCGCGCGGCGAGGAGCTCCTCGTGCGTGCCCTGCTCGACGACGACGCCGTGCTCAAGGACGACGATCAGGTCTGCGTCGCGGATCGTCGAGAGCCGGTGCGCGATCACGAAGGCGGTGCGGCCGGCGAGCAGTGTGCGCAGGGCTCGCTCGATCTGCCGCTCGGTGCCGATGTCGACCGAGGAGGTCGCCTCGTCGAGGATCAGGATCCGCGGATCGGCGAGGAGGGCGCGAGCGAATGCGATCAGCTGGCGCTGTCCCAGCGAGAGCCGGGTGCCGCGCTCGCCGAGCTGGGTCTCGTAACCGTCCTCGAGCTCGTCGATGAATCGATCCGCCCCGACCGCCTCGGCCGCTGCGGTGATCTCGGCCGCACTCGCGTCAGGCCGCGCAAAAGCGACGTTCTCGTTGACCGTGCCGCCGAAGAGAAAGCCTTCCTGCGGGACGATCCCGAGCTGGCGCCGGAGCGAGGTCTGCGAGATGGCGCGGAGATCGTGCCCATCGATCGTCAGCCTCCCCTCGGTCGGGTCGTAGAACCGGGCCAGGAGCTTCGCGATCGTGGACTTGCCTGCACCCGTGTGGCCCACGAGCGCGACCGTCGTCCCGGCCGGCACGTCGAGCTCAAGCCCATGCAGGACTTCGGGGAGATCGTTTCCGTAACCGAAGCGGACGCCGTCGAAGTGGACTCGGCCTTCGATCCGGGGCAGCTCTTGCGCCCCCTCTGCGTCGAGTACCTCGGGCTCCTCGTCGAGGACGCCGATGATCTTGTCGAGCGCGGCGATCGCGGCAAGGAAGGTGTTGTAGAGCTGCGAGAGCTGCTGGACGGGGTCGAAGAAGTTCGAGAGGTAGAGCATGAACGCGAAGAGGGTGCCCGCGGTCATGTCGCCGTGGTAGACGCGCCAGCCGCCATAGGCGAGCACGATCGCGGTCGCCGCCGAGGAGAGGAAATCGACGACCGGGAAGTAGATCCCGTTCAGGATCACCGTCTCGTAGTTGGCGCCGCGGTAGCGGTCGTTGACCCCGTGGAACGCGCGCTGCTGCACGGGCTCGCGCGTGAACGACTGGACGACGCGCATCCCGGCGATGTCCTCGGCGAGCGCGGCGGTCACGAGCCCGAGCCGCTCGCGCACGTTCCGGTAGGCGCGGTTCGACCGGCTCCGGAACCAGGCGGTCGCGATCGCCATCAGCGGCACGACGGTGAGCGTCGCGAGCGCGAGTCGCCAGTCGAGGAAGAAGAGGACGATCGCGGTCCCGAGCAGGAGGAGCGTGTTCTGGATCAGGCTCGTGACCCCGTCGGTGACGAGCTGGTCGAGGGCTTCGACGTCGTTCGTGATCCGGCTGATGATCACGCCCGCTCGGTTCCGCTCGTAGAAGCCCAACGAGAGCCGCTCGAGATGGCGGAAGAGCTCGTTCCGGAGGTCGGCGAGCACGCGCTCGCCGGTCCAGCCCGTCAGGTAGGTGTTCGCGGCGGAGAGGAAGAGCGCGGCAACCGCGGCCGCGAGAAAGAGGCCGACGACGATCCCGAGGTTGCCGAGATCGCGGTCACGGATCCCGTTGTCGATCGCGAGCTTGGAGAGGTACGGCGGGGCGAGCGCGACGAGGGTGTAGGCGACGAGCGTGCCGAGTGCGAGCACGGTGCGGCCGCGATAGGGAATCGTCAGGCGACCGAGGACGCCGAGGCGGCGACGGGTACGACCCCACGACCAGTCGCGCACCTCACCGCCCTTCTCCTCGGACAGATGCCCTCCGGGTTGCCAGACCTTCACGCGGTCTCCTTCAGGAGCCCCTGGAGGAGGCCGTGCTCGTGGATCTCGCGGAAGACCGGGCTCGTCTCGAGCAGCTCCGCCTGCGGGCCTCGGGCGACGACGCGGCCCCGCTCGAGGACGACGATCTCGTCGGCGAGGGCGATCGTGGAGAGGCGGTGGGCGATGATGATCGTCGTCCGGCCCTGCATCGCCTCCGTGAGGCCGGTGCGGATCTTCGCCTCGGTGGTCGCGTCGACGGAGGCGGTTGCGTCGTCCAGGATCAGGATTCTGGGGTCGATTACGAGCGCGCGGGCGATCGCGAGCCTCTGCCGCTGACCGCCCGAGAGCGTGATCCCGCGCTCCCCGATCACGGTCTCGTAGCCCTTCGGCAGCTCGGCGATGAACTCCTCGGCCTGGGCGGCGCGGGCGGCACGTTCCACGTCCTCGTCGCTCGCGTCGAGGACGCCGAAGGCGATGTTCTCGCGCACGGTTGCGGAGAAGAGGAACGGATCCTGGGAGATGACCCCGATCTCGCGCCGGAGCGAGCGACGCCCGACCTCGCGGACGTCGACTCCGTCCACGAGGACGCGGCCGGCGGCGACGTCGTAGAAGCGGGGCACGAGCGCCGCGAGCGTCGTCTTCCCCGAGCCCGTGTGCCCGATCAGAGCAACGGTGCGGCCGGCGGCGATCTCGAAATCGATTCCTTCGAGTACGGGCCGTCCGGGCGCGTAGGAGAAGTCGACCGCCTCGAAGCGGATCGTGCCCGGGCCGGGCGGAAGCTCGCGGGCGTCCGGCCGGTCGGCGATTCCCTCGGGCTCGTCCATCACCTCGAAGATCCGCTCGCCCGAGGCGGTCGCCCGCTGGGCCTGGCCGATCCACATCCCGAGGCTGCGGAGCGGGACGACGAGCATCGCGAGCAGGAGGTTGAAGAGGAAGAACTCGCCGAGCGTGAGCGAGCCGGAGACGACCATCCGGCCGGCAGCGAGGAGGACTGCGGCCTGTGCGAGCATGGGGAGGAAGGAGAGGAGCGGCACGTAGATCGCGCGCTGCCGGAACGCGCGCACGGTTTCGGTGAAGACGGCGCCGGAGGCCTTCTCGAACCGCTCCTGGCGGCGCTCCTCCTGGGCGAACGCCTTGACCACGTGGACACCGACGATCGATTCCTCGGTCACGGTCGCGACCTCGCCGAGGCGCTGCTGGACGTCGCGCAGGACGGGGTGGGAGACGTGGCTGTAGCGGTAGGCGACCGCGATGATCAGCGGGGTGATCGCGAGCGCGATCAGGGCGAGCCGCCACTCGACGAAGAAGAGGACGGCGGTCACGGAGACAACCGTGAGCACGTGCTGGAAGAAGAAGATCAGGCCGAAGCCGAGGAAGAAGCGAACCGACTGGAGGTCGACGGTCGCCCGGGACATCAGCTGGCCGGTCTGGTGGCGGTCGTAGAACCCGAACGAGAGCCGGAGCAGGTGCGCGTACAGACCCTCGCGCATGTCCTTCTCGATTCCGAGCGCCTGCCTCCCCGAGATGACGCGGCGGCCGGCCATCAGGAGCGCCTTGACCACGCCGACTGCGACGATCGCGACGACGATCCAGGTGAGCGTGTCCGTTCCGCGGCGCTCTTCGATCCCGTCGATCGCCTGCTGAACCAGAACGACGATCCCGATCGCAGCAGCCTGAGAGCCGACTGCGAGGATCGTGGAGACGATCAGCGAGCGCTTGTACGGGCGGAGGAAGCCGAGCAGCCGGATGAACGTGCGACGGTAGGGGACGGCGCTCACTCCTCCGAGCGTAGCCGTCCGAGCTCTCGTTTCACGTGCGTCAGAGCCTTGCCCAGGCGGGCTCTATTCGTGCGGTCGTTGAGCCAGCTGCTCGCGCCGGAGGGGTGGGGCAGCGGGATCACGATCGCGTCGCCGCGGATGTAGCTCTTGCCGATCGCCTCGGTCAGCGTCGGGATGCCGAGCATCCGCTTCAGCGCCAGTCCGCCGACCGTCACGACGAGCTCGGGGCGGAGCAGCTCGAGCTCCCAGTCGCGCCAGAACTCGCAGAGCTGCTGTTCGCGCGGGGTCGGAGTCCGGTCGCCGCGACCCGAGGCCGGCCGACCGGGGTAGCACCGCGTGACGGAGGCGCAGTAGAAGGTCTCGTAGAGCTCATCGCCCTCGAGCTCGAGCCAGCGGCGCAGGGTCGTCCCCGCCCGCCCGCGCCAGGGGAGGCGCTCCTCCCCCTCGACCACGCCTGGCGCCTGGCCGAAGAGCAGCGCTCGCTGATCGGCGAGGGGGGCGCGCACCGGCCAGGACTCGAGTGGGAATCCGGCCTCGACACACGCGCGGCAGACGGCGGTGTCGCGCTGGAGGGCCTGGAGCGAGCGATACGAGCTCCGGCGGACGGTCACGTGGCGCGAACGGCGACGAACCACTCGCCGGCGAAGAGCGTCTCGGCGCCGTCGAGCTCGACGCTCAACCGCTCGGGGGTGAAGTAGCGCTTGTAGATCTCCCACTCGGAGCCGTCGTTCAGGACGCGCGGCTGCCATTCGACCTCGACGGGCGCGCGCCCCATCGACGAGTCGACAAGGACGAGCTCGGAGGCAAGCCGCCGTGCTTCGGCGAGGAAGCGCTGCCGCTCGACTTCCTCGAGGTGACCGTAAAAATGGCTGGAGAAGACGCGCTCGAAGCTGCCGTCCTCGAACGGGAGCCGGAGGGCATCGCTCTCGACGAAGGCCGCATCAGGGATGCGAGCGGCGGCGATCCCAAGCATCGTGCCGCTCGCGTCGAGCCCGGTGATGCGGCCGGGGAGGTGTTGGGTCAGGTACCCGGTGCCGCAGGCCACGTCGAGCGTACGTGCGGGAGCGAGCGCCGAGAGCGTCTCGATCAGCCCGTCGCGTTCGGTCTCCCAGCCCGGCCTGTCTCGGTCGGTGAAGAGTCCGTCGCCGAGCCACCAGTCGTCGTACTCCGGCGCGCGCGCCTCGTAGTACTCCTTCATGCTCCTAGAGTACGAACTGATGCTGCTCGAATCGGTCCCGAACTTCTCCGAGGGACGCGACGGCGAGGTCGTGGCGGCGCTCGGTGCGGCCCTCGCTGGCCCGGCGCGCCTGCTCGACGTCCATGTCGACGCCGACCACCACCGTTCGGTGTTCACGCTCGTCGGCAAGCCGGCGGAGCTCGTCGAGTCGATCCTCGCCGGGATCGCCTGCGCGCGCGAGCGGATCGACCTGCGGCTGCATGAGGGAGCGCACCCGCGCATTGGCGCCACCGATGTCGTTCCGATCGTCCCGATCCGACCCGCAGACATGCCGTCCGCGCGGGAGACGGCGCTCGAGCTCGCGCGCCGGATCGGGGACGAGCAGCTCTTGCCGGTGTTCCTCTACGGCGAACTCGCACCTGGACGCGGGCCGGCGTTCTTCCGACGTGGGGGACTCGCTGAGCTCGGGGCGCGGATCGAGGCGGGTGAGCTCGAGCCGGACTTCGGGCCGCAGACGCTCGACCCGGGCGCAGGTGCGGTGATCGTCGGCGCCCGCCGACCGCTGATCGCGTTCAACGTCAACCTGCGCGGAGATCTGCTGGCGGCACGGGAGGTTGCTGCCCTCGTCCGTGAGAGCGGCGGCGGGTTTCCCGGCGTCCGCGCGCTCGGGCTCGACCTCCCGCGCGCCGGATTCGTCCAGGTCTCGATGAACGTCGAGGATGTCGAAGCGGTGGCGTTGCACGAGATCGTGGCCCGGATCGAGCGCGAAGCGACGGCACGCGGGGCCGGGGTGGTCGGCTCGGAGCTCGTCGGTCTCATGCCTGCCGCTGCCGCAGCGACCGCCGCCGGCTCGGCGCTCCGAATCGACGGCTTCGACGCCTCGCGCGTGCTCGAGATCCGACTGCTCGAGCTGGGGACGGATTGACACGGTTTCGACCCGATTTCGTCACTCGCGCTCAGGCGTTTCGACGTTACGCTGAAAACATGGGGTGGAGGTCGGTGGCCCGGAGTTTTCAGGACATGCCGAGGCTAGACTCGGCCGATGCCGACGGGGCCGAACGGGACGGATTGCGTGCGTAGCCCCCGCGCGGCGAAGCAGTGATTGCGAGCCACGCGCTCACCGGCGACGACCTTCGGATCGAGGACGTGTGGGAGGTGGCCGTCCACGGGGCTCCGGTCGGCCTTGCTGAGTCCGCACGGGGGAAGATGGAGGCCGCGCGAGCGCTCGTCGAACGCGTTGTCTCGGACGAGCACACCTACGGCGTCAACACCGGCTTCGGTCGTTTCGTCTCGAAGTCGATCCCCGAGGAACAGGTGGAGGAGCTCCAACTTCGGCTCCTGCGCAGCCACGCCTGCGGAGTCGGCGACCCGTACCCGCCGGAAGTCGTCCGCGCGGCGATGCTCCTCCGCGCGAACGCACTCGCCAAGGGTTACTCCGGGGCCCGGATCGAGACGGTCGAGCTGCTGATCGAATGCCTCAACCGCGGCGTGCTCCCGCACGTTCCCGCCCGAGGCTCGGTCGGCGCGAGCGGCGATCTCGCTCCGCTCGCCCATCTCGCACTGCCGCTCGTGGGCGAGGGCAACGCGACAGTCGACGGAGAGCTGCTCCCCGGGAAGGATGCGTTGGCGGCGGTCGGGCTCGAGCCGACGCGGCTGGTTTCCAAGGAGGGGCTCTCGCTGATCAACGGGACGCAGTTCATGGCCGCGATGGCGTCACTCGGCCTCGTCCGGGCTTGGCGGCTCGCTCGCATTGCCGACCTCGCCTGCGCCCTTTCGCTCGAGGCACTTCAGGGTTCCCGCACGAGCTTCCACCCTGCGATCCACGAGGCGCGCCCGCTGCGCGGCCAGTCCGCTGCCGCGGCGAACATCGGCCGCCTCCTCGAAGGCTCGGCGATCATCGAGTCGCATCGGTGGTGCGACAAGGTGCAGGACGCCTACTCGCTCCGCTGCGCGCCGCAGGTGCACGGGGCGAGCCGCGACCTCCTGGACTACGCGGAGACGACGGTGACCGTCGAGCTGAACGCGGCGACCGACAACCCTCTCGTTCTCGTGGAGGAGGGGATGGTCGTCTCGAACGGCAACTTCCACGGGCAGCCGCTCGCGTTCGTGCTCGACACGATGGCGATGGCCGTCGCGGAGTTCGCGAACATCTCGGAGCGGCGGGTCGAACGACTCGTCAATCCGTCGCTGTCGGAAGGCCTCCCACCGTTCCTCACCCTGGACGGCGGCCTGAACAGCGGCTTCATGATCGCCCAGTACGTCGCCGCCTCCCTCGTCTCCGAGAACAAGGTGCTCTGTCATCCTGCGAGCGTCGATTCCATCCCGACGAGCGCCGGCCAGGAGGATCATGTGTCGATGGGCAACGCAGCAGGTCTGAAAGCCGAGCAGGTTCTCGCCAACGCCGAGCATGCGCTCGCGATCGAGCTGCTCGCCGGAGCTCAGGCGCTCGAGTTCCTCGCACCGCTCGAACCGGGGCCGGGCGTTCGTGCGACCCACGACGCCGTGCGGAGGCTCTCGGGGCGACTGGACGAGGACAGGTCGCTCGCCGAGGACATCGAGCGGGTCGCCGGCGCGATCCGCGACGGATCGATCGTGGCGGCCGCGGAGACGGAGATCGGAGCACTCGCATGAGCAGGCCGCGCTTCGATCCGCCGCCGTTGCCGAAGCGGCCCTACCGCGACAGCCTGATCGTGAACCTCGTCCTAGCGGTCATCATCCTCGTCGTCGCGCGGTTGACCGACGGCGATTTCGGCCGGGCGATCAGCTTCGCGATCGCCTACTTCGTCTTCGCGACCGCGTGGAACTGGTGGCGCTTCCGGCAGCGGATGCAACGGGAAGAGCGGCGCTGAGCGTCACCTCCAGCGAGGCGACAGTCGAAGCTCTCGTCGGCGATCTCGCCAACATCCGCGCTCCGCGCGGCACTTCGCTGAACGCCCGCTCGTGGCAGACGGAGGCTCCGCTCCGGATGTTGCTGAACAACCTCGACCCCGACGTCGCCGAGAATCCGCAGGAGCTCGTCGTCTACGGCGGCTCGGGGCGCGCAGCCCGATCGCCCGAGGCGCTTCGAGCAATCGTGCGCACCCTGCTCAGGCTCGCCGACGACGAGACCCTCCTCGTCCAGAGCGGCAAGCCGGTCGGGGTCTTCAGGACCCATCCCGGCGCGCCGCGCGTCCTGATCGCCAACTCGCTTCTCGTCCCACGCTGGGCGAACTGGGACGAGTTCCGCCGGCTCGAGGCGGAGGGGCTGACCATGTTCGGCCAGATGACGGCCGGGAGCTGGATCTACATCGGCACCCAGGGAATCCTCCAGGGCACCTACCAGACGTTCGCGGCGGCGGGCGAGAAGCATTTCGGCTCGGCAGATCTCGCCGGCCGGACGATCCTGACCGCCGGTCTCGGGGGAATGGGCGGCGCGCAGCCGCTCGCGGCGACGATGGCCGGGGCAGCGATCCTCTGCGTCGAGGTCGACCCGGAACGGATCCGGCGGAGACTGGAGCTGCGGTATCTGGACGAGGTTGCGGACTCGCTCGACGACGCCCTCGCGAGGATCCGGGCGGCGGCGGCCGAGCGACGGGCCCTCTCGGTCGCCCTACTCGGGAATGCCGCCGAGATCGTTCCGGAACTGGCGCGAAAGCGTGAATCTTTCGACCTTGTCACCGACCAGACCGCGGCACACGATCCGCTCACCGGCTACATCCCTGCGGGCTTCTCGCTCGCGGAAGCGGCTTCGTTGCGTGCTTCCGACCCCGCGGAATACGTCCGGAGGGCACGCGAGTCGATCGCACGCCACGTCGAGGGCCTCCTCGAATTCGTCCGCTCCGGCAGCTATGTCTTCGACTATGGAAACAACCTCAGAGGGGAGGCGCGCGAGGCCGGCGTAGCGGATGCCTTCGCATACCCGGGCTTCGTCCCGGCCTATATCCGACCGCTCTTCTGCCGCGGGATCGGGCCGTTTCGCTGGGCCGCTCTCTCCGGCGACGAGACGGACATCGCGGTCATCGACGAGGAACTGCGGCGGCTCTTCCCCGACGACGTCCTGCTCCAGCGCTGGCTCGAGCTCGCACCCGGTCGGGTCGCCTTCCAGGGGTTGCCCGCGCGGATCTGCTGGCTCGGCTACGGAGATCGAGCACGGGCTGGGCTCGCGATCAACGATCTCGTTCGCACCGGCTCGGTGTCGGCCCCGGTCGTGATCGGGCGAGACCACCTTGACTCGGGCTCGGTCGCCTCGCCCTACCGGGAGACCGAGGCGATGCAGGACGGCTCCGATGCGATCGCGGACTGGCCGATCCTGAATGCGCTCCTGAACACGGCGGCCGGCGCGACGTGGGTCAGCGTCCACCACGGCGGCGGCGTCGGGATCGGAAACTCGATCCACGCGGGCATGGTCGTGCTCGCCGACGGGAGCTCCGATGCAGCCGTCCGCCTCGAACGAGTGCTCACTGCCGACCCCGGCACGGGCGTCATGCGCCACGCCGACGCCGGCTACGCCGAGGCGCTCGCCGCGGCGTCCGAGCGCGGGCTCGACCTCCCCAGCGTGAGCTGAGCGTGCAGCGGCTGCTGATCCGAGATCTCGCGCAGATCGCGAGCCCCGCCGGCCGTGGAGCGCCTCTGCGCGGACGCGCGCTCGGCGACCTCGACTGGATCGACGACGGCTTCATCCTGTGCGAGGAGGGCGTGATCGCCTCGGTCGGGCGGATGCGGGACCTGCCGCGGATCGACGGCGACGTCGAGGAGCTCTCGGCCCGGGGGCTGTGCGCGATTCCGGGCCTCGTCGACTGCCACACACACCCCGCGTTCGGCGGCGACCGGGTGAGCGAGTTCTCACTCCGTGCCGCCGGGGCGAGCTACGAGGAGCTGCACGCCGAGGGCGGTGGGATCCTCTCCACCGTCACGGCGACCCGGAG
>DATLXM010000021.1:0-18577 GCA_035575835.1 Gaiellaceae bacterium | reverse complement strand
CCGGGTCGGGTCGAGCAGATCGATCCAGCGCGAGCCAGCGGCCACCCGCCGAGGCTAGCGAGCGTGTCGGCCGGAGCTAGACCGCGTGCGTCTGCTCGCGGGGCGCGGTCAGCGCGGCCTCGAGATGCCCGTCTGCGTCGGCCAGAAACCGCTCCGCGTCGAGTGCCGCGGCACACCCGGAGCCGGCAGCGGTGATCGCCTGCCGGTAGACGTGGTCCTGGACGTCGCCCGCCGCGTAGACACCCGGGATGTTCGTCTCGGTCGACTTGCCCTTCGTGACGAGGTACCCCGACTCGTCGTGGTCGAGCTGGTCGATGAAGAGCGCCGTCGTCGGGTCGTGACCGATCGCGACGAAGAGACCGTCGGTGGCGAAGTCGAGCGGCTCGCCCGTCTCGACGTGCTTCAGGCGGACGCCCGTAAGCTTGTTCGTCTCGACGCCGAGCACCTCCTCGACCGCGTAGGGGGTCAGGATCTCGATTTTCTCGTGTGCCTTGGCGCGGTCGACCATGATCTGCGAGGCGCGGAACTCGTCGCGGCGGTGCACGATCGTCACCTTGGACGCGAACTTCGTCAGGAAGAGCGCCTCCTCCATCGCCGAGTCGCCTCCGCCGACGACGACGACTTCCTTCTCGCGGTAGAAGGCCCCGTCGCAGGTGGCGCAGTAGGTGACGCCGCGGCCGTGGAGCGCGCGCTCGGACTCGAGCCCGATCTGGCGCGCCGTCGCGCCGGTGGCGACGATCACGGTCTGTGCGCGGAACTCGTCGTCGCCGACGTAGACCCTGAACGGCCTTTCGGACAAGTCGACCCGCGTCACGTCGTCCGTGACGAACTCGGTTCCGAACCGCTCGGCCTGGGCTCGAAACTGGGTCATCATCTCGGGGCCCATGACCCCGTCCTGGTAGCCCGGATAGTTCTCGACCTCGCTCGTGATCATCAGCTGACCGCCCCACTGGAAACCCTCGATCACGAGCGGCTTCAGGTTGGCGCGCGCCGCGTAGAGCGCAGCGGTGTAGCCGGCGGGACCGCCGCCGATGATGATCACGTCACGAACCTCGCTCACGGAGACACCCTTCTTCGCTGAACCCACGTGGCCCTCACCTTAGAGAACGAATCGGGGGATCGTCGTGTTCCGGCAGTCGGCGATGCTTAGGATCCGCTCAGACTGGCAGAAGGGGCCATATCCGCCAGAAAGGGCGACATGACCACAACGGTGAGCCTTGACCGGCTGCGCGAGCTCGCGGGCTTTCAGGCCCAGAACGGTTGCGCAATCAGTCTCTATCTCGATCTGGATCCGAGCACCACGCCCACGGCCGCCGACACGGCGACCCGTGTCCACTCACTCCTCGACGCGGCGTCGAAGTCGCACGGCGCGACGCGGGGTGATCTCGCGCACGAGGTGCGAGAGGGATTGAAGGCCGACTTCGAGCGGCTCGGTCGTTACTTCGACGCCGAGTTCGACCGTGACGGCTCGCGGGGGCTCGCGCTCTTCGCAGCCGGGCCCGACAACGTCTGGAGCGTCCTCCCGTTGCCGTGGTCGGTTCCCGATCGAGCCCGGGTCGCGGACGACTTCCTGCTCGCGCCGCTCGTGCCGCTCCTCGGCCGTGGCCATGGAGCGCTCGTCGCCGTCGTGAACCGCGAACAGGGCCGCGTGCTCGCGCTCCGCGACGGGCGGCTCGAGGAGATCGCCGACCGCACCGAGGAGGCGCCGAGCAAGCACGACCAGGGTGGTCTGTCCCAGGCGCGTTTCCAGCGCCATATCGAGAACGTCGCGCACGAGCACTACAAATCCGTCGCGAGCGAGCTCGAGCAGCAGTTCCGGAGGCTCGAGCGCCCGCGGATAGTGATCGTCTGCACCGACGAGGTCAGGCCCGAGTTGACGCAAGCCCTCTCGACGGAGGTCGAGGAGGCCGTCATCGGCTGGGCGAGCGCCGAGCAGCACGCCGGGGCGGCGGCGCTCCAGAACGTGGTCTTACCAATCATCGAGGAGTGGCGCGCCGGCAATCAGTCCGACCTGCTCGAGCGGTGGCAGGAGGCTACGGGTCGGAAGGCGCGGGGCGTCGCGGGCTGGACGGACACGCTCGAGGCCGCGTCCGACGGCCGCGTCGAGACTCTGCTCTACGGAGCCGGCGTGCGCAGAGACGCGTTCCGGTGCCCCGCATGCGGTCGTGCATCCGCCCAGGCCGTCACGTGCCCTCGCGACGGAACGACGATGGAGCCACGCGACGACGGGCTCGACCTGGCCGTCCGGCTGACGCTCGCGCACGGGGGCGAGGTCTGCGCAATCGAGTTCTCCCGGGATCTCGATCCCGTCGAGGGGATCGGAGCAATCCTGCGTTTCTAGCCGGGCCGCGTCGAATCAGGCGTCGAATCAGGCGGCGTCGATCGCGCGCAGCTGCTCGCCGGGCTCGACGAGCTCCGGGGCCTGCAACGGCAGCGCCTGCCGGTCGATCTGGGGCGGCGAGGGAAGCTCGCCTTCGATCCCGTGCTGCCCGAAGCGGCGGGCCTGGACGAGAACCCGCGTCTCGAGAGAGCGCACAGCCGCGTTGTAGTGCTTGACCGCGTTGTCGAGGCCCTTGCCCGCGTCCGCGAGGTGCCCGCTCATCGTCGCGATGCGCCCGTACAGCTCGCGTCCGAGCTCGTGCACTTCCCGCGCGCTCTGCGCCACCGTCTCCTGCTGCCAGGTCGCTGCGACGGTGCGAAGGAGGGTGAAGAGGGTGGAGGGCGATGCGAGGATCACTCCGGTCCGCCAACCGTCCTCGCTCAACGCCGGATCGTGCTCCTGCGCTGCCCGGATGAACGTCTCGTCGGGGACGAACATGATCACGAAGTCCGGCGAGGGATCGAACTGACGCCAGTACGTCTTCGCGGCCAGCTTCCCCACGTGGTCGCGGACCTGGCGGGCGTGAGCCTCGAGATGCACTGAGCGAACGTCGTCGTCCTCGCACTCACACGCGTCGAGATAGGCGGCGAGCGGGGCCTTCGCGTCGACCACGACGTGCTTGCCACCAGGGATCCGGACGACGAGGTCGGGGCGGAGGAGCGAGCCCTCCGAGTCGCGCACGGACGACTGCTCCTCGAAGTCGCAATGCGGCAGCATCCCGGCGGCGTCGACGACGTTGCGGAGCTGAACCTCGCCCCAGCGACCGCGCACGTGCGGCGTCCGGAGCGCCTTGACGAGGTTCCCGGTCTCGAGGCGAAGCCGCTCCTGCGTGCCCTGCAATGTCTGGAGGTGCTGGGAGACGGCGCCGTAGGCCTCCTGGCGCACCTTCTCCATCCCTCGCATCTGGCCGTCCATCTTCTCGAGCGACTCCTTCAGCGGGGCGACGTAGCCGTGGATCTGGCTTTTCGCGACTTCGAGGAAGGAGGTGGTCGTCTGCTGGAGAGTCTCGGACGAGAGCGATCGGAAGGCGTCGCGAGCCTCCTCGACGATCGCCGCACGCTCGTTCCCGCTGCGCCGCTCGAACGCGAGCTCCGTCTCCAGTTGGGCTGCCCGGCTCCGCAGGACGACCCACGTGCAGCCGGCGCCGAGCGCCAGACCGAGGATGAGTGTGAGAACGACCATCGGGCCGACGAACGGTAGAGCGTCGACCGGACGGAGCCGGTGGCGCTGCTACGATCGCCGCGGATATGGCCCGCAAGGATCGAGCTCCAACCCCTCCCAAGCGGCCTGTCCAGGCACCGCAGCGCCGCAGCACGCCTGCGAGCCCCGCCGACACCGCGCGCCAGAAGCGACTTCTCTACATCGTCGCGGGCTCGGGCGTCTTGGCGCTCGCCCTCGTGATCGGGGTGATCGCACTCGCCGGCGGTGGCGGAGACGACAGCGAGGCTGCGATTCTCGAGAGCGCCGGATGCACGCTCAAGAGCTTCCCGGCCCTCGCCAACTCGTCCGACCACTCGGACGTGCCGACGCTTGCGACGAAGCCGAAGTGGAACTCCAACCCGCCGACGAGCGGGCCGCACTTCGGCACGCCCGCGGTCTGGGGCTCCTACGACGAGCCCGTGCCGCTCGTCCAGACGACGCACAACCTCGAGCACGGAGCGGTCGTGATCCACTACGGCAAGGACGTCCCGGAGGCCGAGGTCGAGAAGATCCGCGACTTCTACGCGGACGACCCGAACGGGCTCGTGGTCGCGCCGCTCGCCACGCTCGGCACGAAGATCTCTCTCACCGCTTGGACGGCTCCCGAGCCGACGTCCGGCAACACCGCGGAACGCGGGCGCGGCTACCTCGGCGAGTGCACCGGGTTCGACGAGACCGCGTTCTCGGAGTTCCGCGACTCGCACCGAGGTCAAGGCCCCGAGCGGATTCCGGTCGAAGCGCTCACCCCTGGCTCGTAGACCGGCCTCGTAGACTGACCGCTCCCGCCGGGGTGGCGGAACCGGTCAGACGCGCCCGACTTAAAATCGGGTGAGCTTCGGCTCGTGAGGGTTCGACTCCCTCCCCCGGCATCCCATTCCTGCGCGGTTTTCGGGTTCAGCGGTGGGCTCGGCAGGGCCGGAGGGCAACGCCGAGGGCAACGCGACGAGGGGGGCTCATGTTCGAGCTGACTGGCACCACCCGTGTCCCGACCGGCCACCGTCGTGTGGCGACGCTCGTGTGGGCGGACGGCGTGTTCGCTGGTGACGGCGAGCTGGTCATCGAAGCCGAGCGTCGAGCCGCAGCCGGGCAGACGGTGAAGGCGACACCGAGCGGGCCCAGCGACACCGCGGCGCTCGCACCAGCACGCCGAGCAGCGATCCTCGCGTGCAGCCTGTTCGAGTCGTTCGCGACGTCGGGCGACGACGACTTGTTCGACGACCTGCTCGCCGTCGACGACGGCGCGATCCCCTAACGATCCGGGCCGCCCCTTCCCGGGGTCGCGCCGGGTTCCCTTTCGACACGCCGATACTAGGCCCGATGGATCATCGAAACATGGGCGGCGGTGCGGTGCCAGTCGAGCCGCGCGAGCGCGGCCACGTGCCGTCGGCCGTGCGCGGAGCCCCGCGCCGCCGCCCACAAAAAGAAGGAGTCAGACGATGAGCGAGCGCACGTACACGCTGTCCCCGGCCACCATGAGCGAGATCGCGAGGACCCTCGAAGGCGGCCGGATCGGTGTCGCGCAGCTCCACGAGATCGTCGAGCGCAACGAGCCGCCACGCTTCCGCGCGCCAGTCGCCGCGACCGGCGAGGTCGTCGAAATGTCGGATGCCGACTACGACCGGGCGTTCGCGCTCAGGTTCGGCGGCGACGCGATCGGGGCCAAGGTCGAGGACGACGGCTACGCAGAGACCTTCGCGGCGCGCTTCGGCCAGCAGGCGAGCGTCTGATGCGGCGCCTCCCGTGGCAGCCGCGCGTGGACGAGCCCGCAGCCGGGCACCCTGCGCCGAGGCGGGTCGCGAATCTCTCCGAGATCGACGCAGCCTGGCAGGAGGCACGCGAGGAGCTCGCGCAGCTCGAACCGATGATCGAACGGCTGACCGACGACGTGCGCGAAGCCGACTCGCTCGACGCCGACGTGCGCGTGGGCATGATCGAGCCCGAGGCTGCCCGCAGCGCGCAGGACGACGCTCGCGCGCAGCTCACGGCTGCCGTCGAGGCTCGCGACCGGCTGACCGGGATCGTCGAGGCGCTCCGGCTCAGGGCGCTAGATGCGGTCGACGCTGAGCAGGCCGAGCATGAGGAGAGCGCGGACGAGCTGGTACGGCTCGCCGTCGCGAAGGCGGCTCGCACCGCTGCTGCCCACGACGCGGCAGCGCGGATCGTGAACGAGGCTCGGGCCGCGCACCGGCAAGTTGTCGAGGACGGCCGCTGGCGGCGCTCGCCGTACGACCCGCACACGTCGTCAGCCGAGCTGGCCGCCAAGAATGGTCAGCGGGCAGCGGTCGAGTGGGCGGCCCGCAACCCCGTAGCCGACGGGCGGCTGCACCCTCGGGAGCGTGCGGCGGTCGAGGCGCGGCGCGCCCAGCTCGCCGCAGAGGGGCAGGAGGCCCTCCTGCGCGCGCTTGACGGAAGCCGGGCCACCGCGGCCGCGCTGGGCGTCACCCTCGACTCGCACAGCTTCTAGTGGCGGCGGACGGCCGGGCACGCGGGAACGCGAACCTGCACCCGGCGACGCCAGGGAACCAGCTCGCGCTAAAGCACGGCGCGGCCAACGAGGCCCGGATTCGGCCCGCGGCTCGCAACCATCGACGGCGTGTTTTGCGTCAAATCGGGCTGCGAGCGAGCGACCTCGACCCGATCGGCCGCGGCTATCTCGACACGTTCTGTCGGGTCCAGGCGAAGCTCGAAGCCATCGACGCCTACATCGACAGGGAGGGCCTGATTCGGCCGAACGGCGAGCCGCAACCGGTGATGCGTCTTTACGTCAGCCTGGCGAACAGCGCGAGGCTGTCGCTCTCCCGGCTCGAACTGCACGTTCGGGCTCACGTGAGCGATCCGCACGAGGTCGTGCGGGACTGGTTCGCCACGCTGCCCGAAAGCGACGAGGGCGACGATGCTGACCCGTAGCAGCGGGCTGCTCGCGGCCTGCGACGATCCTCGCGGTTTCGGCCTGCCTCTTTGGCCCTTTCAGAGGCGGCTGCTCGGCTCTGTCGAGAAGGGGCCACGGCTCCACGTCGTCGCGGCCGGTCGCCGCTCAGGCAAGAGCACGAGCGCTGCACTCGTCCTGCTGTGGGACGCCCTACTGAGGCCGCACCTCGCCGCAAAGGTACGGCCGGGCGAGCGTCGGTATAGCGTCGCCGTCGCCACGAACCTGCGCCAGGCGCGGCTCATCGTCGCGGCCGCCCGTGCGATTGTGGAACGTTCGCCTGCGCTCAAAGGGCTCGTCGAGAACGCCACTGACGATGAGCTGCTGTTCGCGAACGGGACGGCGCTGACGGCGTTCCCGTGCACGTCGCGTGGTGGTCGTGGCTGGCCGATCTCGGCGTTGGTGCTGGATGAGGCGGCGCACATGGTGGACACCGACGGCAACAGTGCGGCGGAGAGCGTCTGGCGTGCCTTGGTGCCGTCCACTGCTCAGTTCGGCGACGAGGGACGGGTGATCGTGTCGTCGACACCGTGGGGTCAGGACGGGCTGTTCGCGAGCCTGCACGCGCAGGCGACGAGCGGGGAGCTGCTGGACGCGGTCGCGCACCATGCTTCGACGGCGGACGCGAACCCGACGATCACACCGGAGTTCCTGGCCGCAGAGGAGGCCCGCGACCCGGAGGGCTTCAAGTCCGAGTACCTGGCTGAATTCGTGGGCGGCGGCGCCGCGTTCCTCGACCCCGAGCGGATCGCCGATGCCGTCACGTTGCCCGCCGAGCTGTCGCCCGAGCAGGCCACCGGATGGGTGGCCGGGATCGACCCGGCGTTTAGCAGCGACCCGTTCGGGCTCGCGATCGTGGGTCGCGACCGGGCAGACCCGCACCGGCTGGTGCTCGGGGTCGCGCACGCGTGGAAGCCGCCGAAGAAGAAGGCGCTCGCCTTCGAGGAGCGCCGCCGGGTCGAGGACGCGGTGCTCGCCGAGGTCGCAGCGGTCTGCAAGCGCTACGGGGCCCACGTCGTGACCGACCAGTACGCGGCGCAGCCGGTGGTGGATTTCCTCCGCCGCCGGGGGCTGCAGGTGCGGACGCACTCGATGAGCGCCACCTCGAAGTCGGCCGTGTTCGCGGAGCTGCGCGCGCGCCTCAACGCGGGGCGGCTCGACCTGTACCACCACGGCGACCTCCTCGCCGAGCTTCGCCGTCTCCGCACCCGCTACGCGGCCGGTGCCGCATCCGTCGTCAACCCACGAAGGGGCGGAAGTCACGGCGACCTGGCGCAGGCGCTCGCACTCGCGACCTTCGAGCACGCTCGTCTCGGCCTAGGCGACGCACGCGGCGAGCTTCACGTCCTCGGCCGCTCGATCGGCGACGAGCTGGGCGGCGGCGTCCGCGACCCGTGGGACACGAGCGGCGCCCTCGTCAGCGGGCTCTCGTACGGCATGAAATTCTGATGGCCGAGCGTCCCGCTTCCCCCTTGGCCCGCGAGGCGCTCGAAGCGCTCGTCGAGGAGGACGCTACGACCGGCTGCTGGGCCTGGCTCGGCTCGCGCAGCGCGGGCGTGCACCACCGCCTGATTTTCGAGCTAGCAGGAGGCGAGTCGCTGGCCGGGCGTGTTCTGCGCCCGCTCTGCGCGACGCCGCGATGCGTGCGGCCCGAGCACTTTCGCGTCGAGACCTATCGCGAGATGATCGCCCAGACGAACTCGCCGATCGGACGGCACATCCGGGCGAGCCGGTGCGTGCCCCACGACCTAGAGACGACCCCGCGCTCTCGTGCCGCTTCCCCGTTGCGGGCCCACGAAGCGCTCGAAGCGCTCGTCGAGGTGACGAGCGACGGCTGCTGGCTCGGCTCGCGCAGCGCGGGCGCGCACCGGCGGCTCGTGTGGGAAATCCTGCACGGCGAGCCGCTCGGCTGGCGTGTCCTGCGGCAGCTCTGTTCCACCCGGCGGTGCGTCAGCCCCGAGCATTTTCGCGCCGAGACCCGGCGAGAATTGGTCCTCGCGAGCGCGTCCCCGGTCGCACGAAACATGCGCGCGACCCAGTGTGTCCGAGGTCATAGCCTCATCGATCCCACGAACGTGCACTACGGCCGGTGCCGCACCTGCCGCGCGTGCCTTCGGTTGCGGCAGCGGCGTCGTCGAGCGCGGCTGAGGGAAGCACAGTCGACGAGCATCTGATCCGGGTCGCGGCCCCGGCCGTGATCGTCGTCGTCGAGGTCGAGGGCCCGACGCGCCTCTACGCGACCGCCCGAACCGAGGCCGAGCGCCAGCGCCTCGTGGGCTGGATCGAGGCGTCAGCGGCACGTGAGGCGGCCGTCAACGGTGCTCTCAGCGACGAGGCCGCGCACGGCGGCCGTGAGCGCGGCGAGGGTTGGGCGAGGGAGCTGCGCGGCGATCCGGGCGGTGTCGTGCGTGCGGTCGAGGAGCTGCTCGCCGACCGGCTTCGGCCGGATCGCGCCTGACCCCGCAGCACGAGTTTTGATCGTCGAGTAGGGCTACGCGCCGCCACGCCGATAGTAGGGGCATGAGCGCTTCTGAAGCTCCCCACCGTTTTCTGAGCTATCGAGAGGCTGAGGCGTTCCTCGGCGTTTCCCGCGCCACATTCGGACGGCTCGTGCAGGACGGTGAGCTTCCGGTCGTCCAGGTTTCCGCGCGGCGCCGCGTCGTCGACCCTCGCGATCTCGCGGCGTTCGCCGAGAACAGGAAGGTTCGGCGCGTCCCCAAGAACGACGACGGCGCGGAGGCAACCGCGCCGACCGTCACAACCCCGCCCGGCGATGAGGTCGCCGGACGTGACCCAGGCTAGCGCGCTCCGGCTCCCAAACCCGCGTGGCGGGGCTTTACGGTGAGCGGCGACAGGTGGGCGACTGAGCGGCCGAAGGTGCGCGGCACGAAGGAGCAGGAGGCGAAGCTCCGGGTGGCGCTCGGGAAGATGGTGCTGCCTGACGCACACCGAGCCGTGATGCAGGTCTACGTTGACCACGCGAACGGTGCCGGATACGCCTGGCCAGGCATCGGGACGGTCCAGGCGAGGTCAGGCTACAAGCGTGCCCACGTCTACCGGACACTCAGTCAGCTTCGCGAGGGCGACGACCCGCTGCTCGAACGGGAACGCTTCCTGCGCTCGTCCGAGAACACGCCGACGGCGCGAACCCACCGTGGCCGCCGTGGTCAGGGCTCTTCCACCTACCGGCTCGGGCGGTCGCTTCGGGCTGCGGCCGGCCTCTACGACGACCCGCGGGACCTGTCGCGTCAAGACGATGAGACCCCCCGGTCGGTGGTGGTCGCGACGAGCACCGATGAGACCCCCAGGGCTGAGACCCCCACGACCAGTGAAAATGCCTGCACGTTAGGGAGTCTCATCGCCGCCAAAGTGTCGGAAGATGAGACCCCTGAACGTAGGAACGAGAGCAAACCTTCTGGTAACGGAGCGGTAGGGGTAGGTCGCGCGTGCGCGCACGCGAGCGAGTTGCCCGACTTGATCGAGCGCGCCGGGTTCGCAGCCGTCGCCGGACGCGGGCGCACGTTGCGGCTCGCTGACGAGCTGCCCGACGAGGAACGCGAGTTCGTGCTCGCACTCGTCGAGACGTTCGACGCGGTGCTCGTCCACAACCACGAGCCTGCCACCGCTGAAATCGTGTTCGACCTGCAAAGGGCACGCTGTGACACTTTCGGCGCGGCGCGAGAACTGTCACCGCGACCGAGTATGGCGCTGCCCCCGGTGTAGAGCTGAGGTCGACACCCTCAACGGCAGGCCCGTCCGCTCGCACGTCTGCGCCTTCTGCGGCGACTGCCTGCCGCCCGGTCGCCCGCATCGCCGCACCTGCTCCGGGCGGTGCCGAACCGCGCAGTGGCGGCGCAGGCACCGCGACTCAGTAGTACTTCGTGTCGGCGATCCAGACCGCAGTGACCCGCCCACGATCAGTGAAGAGCCAGACGCGGACTGTTCGCCCGCCGACGCGGAACAGCCGATACCAACCACAGCAGGGTTCAGTCGAGTAAACGAAGCCCTGCCACGTGTACTTGCACCCGCGCGGCGTGGCGCGACAGCGGCCGAGCGGGATCTTCGAGCCGACGCCGAGGCCGTTCGGCGTCTTGTACTCAAGTGCTGTCGTTCCGACGCTGATTACACGCCCGCGTGCGTACGAGACCCAGAGCCAACCCGCTCCGCGTCGGTACGCGGCGTCCGCGCCCACGCTCGCCGACTTCGTGTCGATGCTGCGCGGACGGCCGAACCCAAGCTCGTAATCGACGCGCTCGGCGGGCATCCCGAGCCACAGGCCGCCGATCGCCTTCCATGGCTCAATCCCCGAAGCCGAAGCCGAAGCCGAAGCCGAAGCCGAAGCCACGACGCGCGCGTCTGCCACGCCCGAGAAAACGAGCGCAGACGCGATCACCGCAAGGAGGTACCGCCGTTCCATCCCGCTCCAAGCTATGTGACGCGCTCATCGGATGCAACGGCGCGACCGGATTCGCGGCGGTGCCGCGCGCGGTGAACGTTCACGTGGAGCTACCGGCAGAGATGCTCGACGAGATCGTCGACCGCGTGACCACCCGCGTCCTCGCCGAGCTGCAACACCCCTCCGCCGCCCAGCCTCCGTCGCCACTCTTGACGATCCCTGAAACGGCCGAACTGCTCAGATGCTCCCGACAGCGGATCGACGACCTGCTCTCCCAAGGGCGGCTCACCCGACACAAGGAAGGCCGCCGGACGCTCCTCAGACGAACCGAGGTCGAGGCGTACTTGCAGACGACCAGGCGCAACGGTCGATGAGTCCGTGCCGTGGGTCAGACGGCGTTCGCGCTCAGGATCGCCAGCGCTTTGTCGCGATCGTCGGCGCTGCTAAACGACAGTTCGAGCTGACCTCGGCGGCCCGAAACGTTCAGCTTGATGTCCTTCGTGATGAAGTTGGAGGCCGCGAAACCGGTGATGCTCCGATACGGGATCGACTCAGCGCTGGCGGGGTCATGAACGGGTGCGACGAGAACCCGCTTGGGCGTGAAAAGGACGAGCTTCTTCATCACCGCTTCGGCCGTCGTCAACAGCGCCAGGACGGACTCATCGGGTTGAAGCATCCCGGTCAGAACCTGCGTCCGCTTCTCGTTCTCCGCCCCTCGCCTCTCGTTCTCCGCCCCTCGCCTCTCGTCGATCACCGATCGCAGCCGCTCCCGACTCTCGGCCTTCCGCTTGTCCTTCTCCGCTCGCAGCGCAGCCTTCTCCTCGGCAGTCCGGCGACCAAATGCCATCGGGACGCAGTATGCCCGACTCTCGTCAAGACACCCGCTCAGTTGACTCGGCCGCCTCTCTTGCCGCCTCGATCCGATACTCCTCAAACCCGATCTTGGCCGGTTGCCCCGGCGTTGCCCTCTGCCCCGCAATCCCGCATGGTTGCTCACGTTGCGGATTGGCCGCCGATTAGGAATCGGGTGCTCGCGCTGCTAGTCTCCGAGGTGACATACGGCCGATCCCGTCCCGGGGTCGAGTCGACACAAAGGCCCCGCGACGCTCTAACGCCCGGGGCCGTGGCACCAGGAGGCGAAACTCCCGATGCAATCTCAGGATAAGCAGAGGCACCCCGTGATGGTGAGGACGGGCACGCCGGGCATCTACCGGAAGGGCAACCGCTACGTCGTCACCTTCCGAGACACGACCGGCAGGCAGCGCAAGCGGTCGGTGCGCACGCTCGCCGAGGCACGCACGACGAAGGCGGCGCTGACCGCCGACGTGGCCCGCTCCGAGTACGTCGCCGAGTCGCGCGTCGCGTTCGCCGACTACGCCCGCCAGTGGATCGACACCTACGCGGGCAGGACGGCGCGAGGCATCCGGCCGGGCACCGTGAAGGCGTACCGGGCCGAGCTTGGCCTAGACGCCGAGGGGCAGCCGACCGGCGGCGGCGCGGTCGCCTACTTCGGCCGGATGCCGCTCGCCGCGATCCGAGCGCAGGACGTGAAGGGCTACGCCGCCCACGTCGCCGCCCGCGGGGTCGCCCGGAACACGGTCAGGCTCGCGGTCGCCCCGGTGAAGGCGCTGCTCGCGACCGCGTTCGAGGAGGGCCTGCTCCGCTCGAACCCGGCGGCCGGGTTGCGGCTCGGCCGGGTCGTCGCGGGCCTCACGGTGAAGGAGACGCATGCGCTGACCGAGGCGGAGGTCGTGCGGGTGCTCGGCGAGATCCCGAAGCAGCACCGGCTCATGGTCGAGTTTCTCGTGCAGACCGGGTTGCGGATCTCGGAGGCGTTGCCGCTGACGAAGGCCGACGTCGACTTCGGGCGGCGCCGGGTGAGCGTGACGCGGCGGCTCTCGCAGGGGACGCTGGACGCGCCGAAGTCGAGGCATGGGATCAGGCAGGTGTCGCTCTCGCCGGAGCTGGCACGGCGGCTCTGGACGCGGCTCGCGACGAGCCCGGACGAGTCGCTCCTGTTCGCTCGCCCGGACGGGCGGACGATCGACCGGTCGTGCCTCTACCGGGTCGTCAGGGCGGCGGGGGAGAGCGCGGGGATCGAGTGGCCTGTCGGCCTGCACACGCTCCGGCACTCGTGCGGGACGCTGCTCTATCTGCGCGGGGCAGACCAGGAGCAGATCAGGAAGTCGCTCGGACATCACTCGTGGTCGTTCACAGCGTCGACGTACATTCACCTGAGCGACGACGACCTGCCGGGCGGGGCGATGCTCGCCGATCTTGTCGCCTCGGATGAGGGCAACACGAGGGCAACACGACCGGCCGAGACCGGCCGAGACGCGCTTGCGGTCGGGGAGGCGGTTTAGCCGATGGGGCCTCAGATTCTCAGACTGGCCGAGGCCGACCGAGACGCTGACGGGAACTTAAAATCGGGTGAGCTTCGGCTCGTGAGGGTTCGACTCCCTCCCCCGGCACTGGATTTTGCCGCAGCGAGCAGGATCCGCAGGAGCGGATCCCGCTCGCGCGAAGACCCCTTTTTGCCCGCAGCGAGCAGCATCCGCGGGAGCGGATCCCGCTCGCGCGAAGACCCCTGAAGGGTCGCTTCGCTCCCACCTCTCGCACGAATGGCAGCTCTGGCTTGTCTTCGTCGCGCTCGGGAGGGAGAATCGGAGGATGACCGTCTCGGTCGAACGGAGCCAGCTCGACGAAGCCGCTTTCCGTGGCAGCATCATCGGTCCGGCCGATCCGGACTACGACCTTCAGCGCAGGATCTGGAACGGCTCGTTCGACAAGCGACCGGCGGTGATCCTTCGCTGTGCAGGCGTCGCGGACGTGATCGCCGCCGTGAAGCTCGGGCGCGCGGCCGGCCTGCCCGTCACGGTTCGGAGCGGCGGCCATTCGTTCCCGGGGCTCTCGGTCGCGGACGACGCGCTGATGATCGATCTCTCGCCCATGAAAGGCGTGCGCGTCGACCCCGAGCGGCGCACGGCCCGCGTCCAGGCCGGTGTCCTCCTCGGCGAGCTCGACAAGGAGACACAGGCGTTCGGGCTCGCCGTCCCCTCGGGAATCGTCACGCACACCGGGGTCGCCGGGCTGACCCTCGGCGGCGGAATCGGCTGGATCATGCGCAAGCACGGGCTCTCGATCGACCAGCTCGTCTCGGTCGACCTTGTCACAGCGGACGGAGAGTTCGTCAAGGCGAGCGCAGAAGAGAACGCAGAGCTCTTCTGGGGCGTCCGCGGCGGCGGCGGCAACTTCGGAATCGTCACCGAGTTCGAGTTCCGCTGCGTCCCGCTCGGCACCCAGGTTCTCGCCGGGCCGATCATCTGGCCCATGCACCAGTCCGGGGACGTTCTCCGCTTCTACCGCGACTGGATCGCCGACGCGCCCGACGAGCTGATGACGATCGTCGTCCACCGGAAGGCTCCGCCGCTGCCGGTCATCCCGGCCGAGCTGCACGGGCAGCCGGTGGTGATGGTGATCCCTTGCTGGATCGGCGATCTCGAGGAGGGGGAGAGGGTGCTCCGGCCGCTGCGGCAGTTCGGGTCTCCCGTCGCCGACGTCTGCGTGCCGAAGCCGTATCTCGCCCATCAGGCCATGCTCGACCCGAGCTTCCCTCCCGGTCGTTGGTACTACTTCAAGAGCTGCGACATCGCGGAGCTGAGCGACGAGATCATCGACATCACCGTCGAGCGCTCGCTCCAGATCGACTCGCCGCTGACCTCGTTCCCGATCTGGCAGATGGGTGGGGCGGTCAGCCGGGTCGGAGACGACGAGACCGCGTTCAACGGCCGCACGGCCGGCTTCACCTACAACATCGGCGCCTGCACCGAGACCGCGGCCGGGTTCGAGGCCGAGCGCGACTGGGTGCGGAGCTTCTGGTCGGCGCTCGAGCCGTGGCACGAGGGCGTCTACGTCAATTTCCTGGGCGACGAGGGGGCCGACCGGATCCGCGCGGCCTACGGTGACGCGAAGTTCGACCGGCTGCAGGCCCTGAAGCGAAAGCTCGACCCGGACAACTTCTTCCGGATCAACCAGAACGTTCCGCCGAGCTAGATCGCTTCCATAGACTGTGCCGCCGATGGCGCAGATCGAGGAAACCGCTGCTCTCACGCACCTCGAGTGGGACAGCCCTCTCTTCCAGACGGCGATCGCGCAGTTCGAGCTCGCCCTTCCCTACGCCGACATCTCCGAGGGCATTGCCGAGAGGCTCCGGTACCCGGAGCGCGCGGTCATGCTCTCCGTCCCCGTGCGCCTCGACGATGAGCGGCGGGTCGTTTTCGCCGGCTACCGCGTCCAGCATTCGAGCGTGCTCGGGCCGACGAAGGGCGGGATCCGATACGACACCGAGGTCACCCTGGGCGAGTGCGCCGCGCTCGCGGTCTGGATGACCTGGAAGTGTGCGCTGCTCAAGCTTCCCTACGGCGGTGCCAAGGGCGGCGTTCGCTGTAACCCGAAGCAGATGTCGCAGGACGAGCTCGAGCGCCTGACCCGCCGCTTCACCTCGGACCTCCTGCCGGTGATCGGCCCGCAGGAAGACATCCCGGCGCCGGACATGGCGACGAACGAGCAGACGATGGCCTGGATGATGGACACGTATTCGATGCAGGTGGGGCATGCAGTCCCGGAAGTCGTGACCGGCAAGCCGATCTCGATCGGAGGCTCGGTCTTCCGCCACGAGGCGACCGGGGCGGGCGTCGTGATGGTGATCGCGCGGGCCTGCGACCGACTCGGCTGGAATCTCGCGGAGCAGCGCTGCGTCGTCCAGGGCTTCGGCAACGTCGGCGGAATCGCCTCGCACGAGCTGAGCGACCGCGGCGCGACGGTGATCGCCGTCTCGGACGTCTCCGGTGGGATCCACGACGAGGCGGGGCTGGACGTCCACGCGATGAGCGACTTCGCCAAGGAGCACGGCTCGCTCGAGGGCTGGCCGACGGGTCGCAGGATCACGAACGAGGAACTGCTCGAGCTGCCCTGCGACATCCTCGTCCTCGCTGCCCGCGAGGATCAGGTGACCGAGGAGAACGCGGGTCGGATCCAGGCGAGACTGATCGCGGAGGGCGCCAACGGCCCGACCTCGCTCGAGGGAGATGCGATCCTCGCCGAGCGTGGGATCCGGATCCTCCCGGACATCCTCACGAACGCCGGCGGCGTCACCGTCTCCTATTTCGAATGGGTTCAGGATCTCGGCCGGCTCTTCTGGGGCCGTGACGAGATCCGCGACAAGCTCGCAGAGAAGCTCAACGACGCCTTCGACCGCGTCTGGGACGTCTCGGCAGAACGCGAGATCAGCCTCCGAACCGCTGCGCTCGTCGCCGGGATCCGCGAGGTCGCCGGTGCGCTCGAGGCTCGCGGCCTCTACCCGTAATGGTCGCCGAGCGCAGAGGACGCGCCCGTCCGCTCGCTGCAACGCGGCGCATCGCGGCGTCCTCGGTCGCGCCCGTAGCTCTTCGCTATGAACGCTCCCTGCGTCCTTGCGCTGCTTGCGTTTCGCGGCGGCCGGACGCGTCCTCCCCGCCCGGAGACCATTGATGGATCTCGTTCGCGATGCGATGCTCGCCGACCCGCCCTGGCTCGACGGCGGTGCCAGCGCCCAGGCCGCCGGTGAGGCGCTCGCGCGACCGGCAGTCCGCGCGGTCTTCGTCTGCGACGGCGGCCGCTTCGTGGGCGTCGTAACCCGGAAGACGCTCGTCCGCGAGGTCGTCGCCGCAGGGCTCGACCCGCGAAGCGCCCTCCTGCGCGAGATCGCGGAGGAGCCGGAGAACAGCGTCGCCTCCGACCTGCCGCTCGACGAGGGGTTCCGCTACCTCGAGGAGCAGGATCTCGAGCGAGTCGCCGTCGTCGAGGGCGGCCGACTCGTCGGCGTCCTCTCGCGGGCGGTCGTGCAGCGGCGCCTCGCCGAGGACGAGCCGCCGCTCGACGGCGCCGAGCTCTAGCGAGCCCTGGCTCTAGCAGCAGGTGTAGGCGCCGGGCGGAGCGAGTCCCTCTTCGGGCTCGGGCAGTTCGGCGGCCGCGAATGCCGCCCCGTGCAGGATGTCGCGCTCGCTCGCCTCGATCGCCGGGAGGCCGTAGTGGTCGAGGATCTCAGCGAGGATCGCGGCACCCGCGACGATCACCGAGGCGCGGCCGGGCTCGACACCGATCGCCTCCCGCTCGACGATCGAGAGTGCTGCGAGTCGCTCGAGCTGCACCGTCGCCGCCGCGGTCGAGATCGCATGCCCGTGGATTCGGGCCGGGTTGTACTCCGCCAGCTCGAGATCGAGCGCTGCGATCGTCGTCACCGTTCCGGCCACCCCGACCGCCCGCTCCGCCTCGAGGTCGGGGAGGACTTCGCGCACGTGGCCCCTGATCGCGGCCACGTCCTCGCCGTAGCGCTCCGTCAGGCGGACGCAGCCGACCTGGAGGCTCGTGCGTGCATCCGTCCCGACGACCTGGAGCTCGGTCGAGCCGCCGCCGATGTCCACCACGAGCGTGCCGGGTGCCAGCGCGCCGATCCCGCGCAACGTCATCGCAGCCTCCTCCTCGCCCGAGAGCAACTGCGTCTTGAAGCCGTAGCTCCACTCGACCTCGCCGAGGAACGCCTCGCCGTTGTCGGCGTCACGGACAGCGCTCGTCGCGATCGCGAGCGTGCGCTCGGCGCCGAGCGCCTCGAGTACGCGCCGGTAGTCGGTAAGGACGTTGCGCACCCGGGCGATCGGCAGCGGAAGCAGCTTGCCGCGCTCGTCCACGCCCTCGCCGAGCCGGGTGATCGCGAGCCGGCGCACGACCTCCGTGAGCGTCCCGTTCACCTCGGCGACGAGGAGGCGCGTCGAGTTCGTGCCGAGGTCGACCGCCGCGACGATCACTTCGAGCCCCTCATTTCGAGCGGGGCACGACCGCCGTGATCCGGCCGAGCGAGGCCCGCACGTCCGCGATCGCCGCGGTCAGCACCGACAGACGCTCGCGCGAGGAGCGCAGGCGTGTGAGCGAGGCTTCGAGCGCGCTCCCGCTCCGGGCGGCCCGCTCGAGATGGTGCTCGATCTCTGCGCTGGAGCGGGCGATCCCGTCCAGGCCCTCGCCGATCGCCGCGCTGAGTCGCTTGAAGGCGCGAAAAGCTGCGAGCCCGCGGAGGGTGACGAACACCGAGGAGACGATCGTCACCCCGATCAGGAATGCGAGCGAGAGCCAGAAGAGGAGCATTGGCGAAGGCTAGCAACGGTGTTCGAATGCGACTGATGGCGAGGGTCGGGCTGGTGCTGGCGCGACGCGACAGCGTCACGCAGATCGCTGTGGTGTCGGGAGGCTCGCGCCGGAGCGGTGCTACAATCGACGCTGCGTCGCGGGGTGGAGCAGCCAGGTAGCTCGCCGGGCTCATAACCCGGAGGTCGCAGGTTCAAATCCTGCCCCCGCTACTCCAAAGGCCCCGGAAACGGGGCCTTTGCGTCTCTCGCATCAGTCCCAGTGGACGACGATCCGCCCACCGCCCCCGGGCAACGGCAATGATTCCGCCTCCGCGACGACGGCCTCCTGGTCAGGGCGCGAGAGGCGTTGCCACGTCTGAATCGTCACCCGTCCCTGGGAGCGGCGCCACGTTCCCACCACGTTCCCTGCCACGAGGAGGGCACCGGGCCACACGCGAGGAGTCCACAGCTCGCGACGGCGGTCGGCGTCTGGGACCAGGAGCTCGCGATCCTCGCTC
>DATLXM010000020.1:0-4459 GCA_035575835.1 Gaiellaceae bacterium | reverse complement strand
GGCCTATGCGGTGATCATGGGGACGTTCCTCACGGGGCTCGGAGCCGTGAGCGGCCTCGCGGCGATGCGGAAGCAGCCACCGCAGGAATACAAGGCGATCGATCTCGCGCTGCTCGGTCTGGCCACGTTCAAGGCGTCGCGAACGGTGGCTCGCGACAAGGTGACGAGCTTCGTCCGAGATCCGTTCGTCGAGGGTGAGGCGTACGACGGCGAAGATGAGAAGACTACGCAGGACGGTGAGATGAAGCGGGCGATCGGTGAGCTCGTGACCTGCACCCGTTGCATCGGAACGTGGCTCGGCGCTGCGCTCGCCTCGCTGACGATCCTGACGCCTCGCGTCGGGCGTCTCCTGACCACGATCCTCGCCGCCGGCGCGGTGAACGACTGGCTCCTCGGCGGCTTCAGCGCGCTCACTGCGAAGTCGAACGAGCTCGAGCAGCGCACCGGCGGCGCGTAGAGAATCTGCCGAATCTCTTACGGCTCCGTCACGATCCCACACTAGAGTTCGGCGCGATGGATGCCCCGTTCGCTCCCGACGGACTGACACGACGCGCTCTTCTGCGGCTCGCCGCGGCGGGCGCGATCGCAGCGGGCCTGCTCCCGCGCCTCGCCCGCGGAGCCGGCAGCCTCGCTCCCGCTCTCGACGACCTCTCGGTCACGAGCCCACGGCCGTTCGCCGGCGACCGGCGGCTGCTCGCGACCGTCAGCCCCTCGTCCCCCGAACGCGACCGCGCCTCGCTCCGCTTCCTCCTCGACCGCCCGGCCCGCGTCCGGGTCGAGGCCGTCCAAGTCGGCCAGAGCGGCGAACGGTCCGTCTGGGAGGCGCAGGCCCGGCTGCCGCAAGGCCGGCACCGGTTCCTCTGGAAGCCGGACCGCGACACCAAGCCGGGCACGTACGTGATGCGCTTGACCGTTCAGGGCTCCGGCCACCGCCGAACCTATGGGATGCGGCGGCCGGTGAGCCCCGCGCTCGCGCGCTCGCCGGTCGTGCGCGTACTCGGGATCGAGGCCTCGTTCGATGAGCGCAGCTACGCGCCGGGCCAGCGGGCCGTGCTGACAGTCGCCGCCGACGCCTCGGCACTCACGCTCGAGATACTCCGCTCCGGGCCCGAGCTCGAGAACACCGACCGCAGCGACGAGCTCAAAGGCGTGATTGTCTCCGGCCCTTCGACGCATTCCTGGCGCGCTCACCGGAATCGCTCGGGCTCGATTCGGCTCGCGGTCGGCGACTGGCCGACCGGCCTCTACTTTGCACGACTCACCGCCGACGACGGCCGCATCGGCTACGCGCCGTTCGTCGTCCGCCCCAAGGCGCTCGGGACGAGCAAGATCGCGATCGTCCTGCCGACGAACACCTGGCAGGCCTACAACTTCCGGGACGCGGACGGCGACGGCTGGGGCGACACCTGGTACGCGGGTGGGTCGCCGCGCGTCGTCCTCGACCGGCCCTACCTGAACCGCGGCGTCCCACCCCGCTTCCGCCGCTACGACCTCCCCTTCATCAAGTGGCTCCACTGGACGGGGAAGACTCCCGACTACCTCTGCGACGAGGACGTCGCGCGCCTTCGCGACGGCGACGAGCTGCGGCGGGCCTACGACCTGGTGATCTACCCCGGGCACACGGAGTACGTGACCGAGCACGCCTTCGACGTCGTCCGGCGCTACCGCGACCTCGGCGGCAACCTGATCTTCCTCTCGGCAAACAATTTCTTCTGGAAGGTGGAGCGCCACGAGTCGAGCCTCCGCCGCGTCTCGCTCTGGCGCGACCTGGACCGACCGGAGTCGGCGCTGCTCGGCAACCAGTACCGGGGCAACGACGACGGGACGCGGCAGGGAGTCTTCTACGTCACCGACGCGGAAGCGGCTCCGTGGCTCTGGGCGGGAACGGGGCTGACGACCGGGTCGACGCTTGGGGAGTACGTGGGCGGCTACGGGATCGAGATCGACGGGACGACTGAGCACTCGCCGCCGGAGACCAAGGTGCTCGCGGTGATCCCCAACCTCTTCGGGCTCGGGAGCCACGCGGAGATGACGTATTACGAGAGCCCTGCCGGCGCACGGGTCTTCGCGGCCGGGGCGATGGACTTCGGCGGCTCCGCGACCTTCTGGCCGGTTCGACGGATGCTCGAGAACCTGTGGCAGCACCTGACGAGCTAGAGCTCGTTCGCGCCGGCTCGGCGACTGATCGAGCAGCGTTGCAGCACCTCTACCCGCTTTACCTCCACGACCTCTCGGAGTTCACCGACCACTACGCGCTCGACGACGAGGCTCGGTGGACCCCGTCGTACCTCGACGACATGCTCGCGCAGCCCGTCTGCCACTGCCTGCTCGTGCGTTTCGGAGGGAACGCGGTTGGCTTCGCCCTCGTCGCGACCCAGCCGTTCCCTTACATGCCTGCGGACGCCGACGCACACCTCGCCGAGTTCTTCGTCGCGAAGCCCTACCGGCGCCGAGGAAGAGGCCGCGCGGCCGCCGAGGCGACGCTCCGTCTGTTCCCCGGTCGCTGGAGCCTCGCGGTCGTCCACGGAAACGCCCCGGCGCTCACCTTCTGGCAGACGGTCGTCGGAGAGGTGACGGGCGGTGACTACGCCGAGATCGAAGGCGTCGGCGAGACGTCTTTCAGATTCTCGGCCGGCTGAGCTCCCGCCGGTCGACGCAGCGCTGCGAAAGCGAACGGGAGCGAGGCGAGAGTCTGACCGACGGCGATCACGAGGAAGACCCTGAGCACACCGATCCCCTCGAGGAGCGGCCCGACGACGAGCAGGCCGAGAGGCCCCGGCGAGAAGCGCGAACGTCAGCACGGCCGTCATCACCTTCGCGCGCAGCGCCTGCGGCGTTCTCGTCGTGATCACCCCGATCAGCGGCGCGTTCACGAGCGGGCCGAACATCGCGGAGGCGAAGAGCACCGCCATCACGCCGAGGGCCGGGAGACCGAGCGGCACGGCAGGGTCAAACGCGATCAGAGCCGCAGCGCCGAGCCGGATCGGGTCGACGCGAGGGAGGATCTTGACGGCGATCAGGCTGCCGAGGACGGCGCCCGCACCGAACGAGGCGAAGAAACCTCCGGCGATTCGCGAGTTCTGGTCGAACTGCTCGAACGCGAGCACCGGCAGGGACGCGAAGAGCATCTGACCGAAGGCGTTCAGGAACAAGGCCGTGACGAGGAGCGAGGCCAGCAACGGTCGCGAAACAGGAAGCGTACTCCGGCGAGCACGCCCCTCGAATCGTCGCTCGGAGCGAGCGGCGGCCGGTTCGGGACGAAGAAGCGAAGCGTCACGAAGGCGATCGCGAAGGTGGCCGCATCGATGTAGAGAACGTTCGTGGCCCCGAAGAACGCGATCAGGACACCGGCGCTCGCGGGGCCGACGAGCGTGGTGACCCGGGTCGCGCCCTCGACGAACGCATTCGCCTGAGCGACGGTGCGCTCGTCCTCGCCCACGAGCTCGGGCAGGATCAGCCGCTGGGCCGAGAAGTAGGGCGCGATGAAGAGCCCGACCAGGGCGACGCAGACGAGGAGGAGCGAGAAGCTGAGCACGCCCGCCGCGTGAAGGAGGGGGATCGCGAGCAGGAGCGGCGCCCTCGCGGCGTCGCCGACGAGCATCGTCCGCCGCGCACCGAGCCTGGCGACGACGCCTCCGCTCGGAATCCCGAGGATCCCGATCGGAAGGAGCTGGACGGCGAGGACGATCCCCATCCTCGTCGGCGAGCCGGTGGTTGCGAGGACGAACCAGGGCAGTGCGAGAAACGTCATCTGCGAGCCGAGCGACGAGATCACCTCGGCGAGCAGGAGTGGACGAACGCCGCGGGTGCGGAAGAGGCTGCTCAGATCGTCCAGACCCCATTCACTTGGACGACCTCGCCGTCGAGCTCGATCCGGCCCTCGCCCCGGAGATCCTTGACGATGTCCCAGTGGACGCCTGAGACGTTGGTGCCGCCGAGGTCGGGGAAGCCGGCTCCGACCGCGATGTGGACGGTGCCGTCGATCTTCTCGTCGAAGAGCGTGTTCCGCATGTGCCGGGTGATCCCGGGGTTGCAGCCGATCCCGAGCTCGCCGATGCGGCGCGCGCCCTCGTCGGTGTCGAGCGTCTCGAGCAGGTACTCCTCGTGGGAGTCGGCCGAAGCCTCGACGACCTTTCCGGCTTCGAAGCGGAGGCGAATCCCGTCCACGTGCCGGCCGCCGTACACGCCCGGAAACTCGGAGAAGGCGATCGTCCCCTCCGCGGAGTCCTCGACCGGGCAGCCGAAGAACTCGCCGCCGGGGATGTTCGCGCCGCCCGCGTCGACCTGCATCGTGCGACCGACGAGGCTCAGGCGCAGGTCGGTGCCCGTCCCGAGGATGCGCACCTCCTCTGCGGCGTCGAAGCGCTCCGCGTAGCGGCTCATCCGCTCGCGCTCCGCGTCCCAGTCGAGGAGACAGGCGCCGTAGAGGAAGTCGGCGAACTCCTGGGTGCTCATCCCC
>DATLXM010000019.1:0-42583 GCA_035575835.1 Gaiellaceae bacterium | reverse complement strand
TGGTAGGCGGGCCGCGCATAATCGCCGAGCTGGTGCTGCTTGTTCAACGCCTGGGAGCGTGCGGCTAGCGCAGCACCAGGCCCGCCCAGCCGGCCACGGTTCTGCATGGTCTGAACGGTCTGGTAGTAGCTGCTGCCCGCGGCGGGGCCTGAGCGCGGATAGAAGTTCTTGTTGAAACCGATGTTCCTGATCGCCATGGCTAGGTCTCCTTCGATCGCGTCGTTAGTGGCGGAGCGACTTGGACTTGCTGCGGCCGGCACGGAGCGACCGTGATTTGCTGGCCTTCCCGGCACGAAGCGACCTGGACTTCGCCTCCTCGGGCTTCGGGCCGTAGGTCTGCACCCCGAACCCGATACTGCCGAGCGGGGCCGCCGCGATCCCAGCCGTGGTGCCGCTCCTGAACCCCTCATAGGCGTTCTCGAGGCCGAGCGGAAGCATCGCCCGCCCGCCCTCCTTCACCGGGTCGAACTTGTCGCCGGCGAAGTTCTCGTTCTTGAGGAAGTCCACGCCCCAGGTGGGGACTGGCGCGAGCTTGTTCTCAGCGAAGTTCCCGAAGATGTCGTACCGGGACGGCTTCCCGAACCCGCCCTCAAGCTCCCGTACCTCACCCGTTGTGGACGACACCGTTTCGCCTTTGACCAACCGGCTCGCCGCGACCAGGTACTGCTGGAGTCCGCCCGCGATGTCGATGCGTGTGTCGCCAAGCTTGATCTTCGCGAAGTCGGAGCTGCGCGGGTCCATCCCTACTTCCGCACCCGCCATCTTCGCGAGCCACAACGTCAGCGAGACCCCGGTGAGCAGCTGCCCCATCCCCTGCAAGGCTTGCTTACGTGCGAACGGGTCGAGCTTCGCGTAGTACGCGGGGTTCAGCAGCTGCAACCGGGATGCGATCAGGCGAGGGGAGAACAGGAGCGCGTTTAGCGGCACCATCGCGCCTTCGAGGCTCTTGATGCTGCCGCGTCCGGTCGCATGGTTCACCCAGGACGCGATGCTCTTCAGCATGACGGGGTCGTCGATGTCAAGGCCTTGCTTCTCAGCCATCTTCACGTAGTTGTCAAACGCGTCGGCCCGGAACTTGTTCAGGAACCCGGTGTAGGCGCGGCCGGAGGCGCGGACGCCGATGCCGACGACGGGGATGTGCTCCGCGAGGTTCGACATGAAGCCTTCCTCGCGCGTCGTCACCCCCTGCAAGTCGGTCAACTGAAGCTTGGCCTTCTGCATCTTCGCGAACGTCGGCCGGGACGCGATCTGATCCATTACGTCCTCGTAGGCGCCCTCCGACCTGAGCGACCGCATCATCGGCGCGAACTCCTGGGAGAACATCTTCGGATGCCGTGCCCCCAAAACAAGTCCCTGCCGGAACGGGGCCGAAAGATCGAACGACGACCGCAGCGCCCTCGGCACATTGATGAGCGAGTAGCCGGCCGTCTTCGCCTTCTGCCAGAACGGGATCGACCCTGCGATCTGCGCCGACACGTCTGGCCCGAACGCCCGCTCCATCAGCTTGATCTCGCCCCGGGTCGGCACCGCGCCCTCGATCACCTTCCGCAACGCCGTCTGCGTGCTGATCTTCTCGTACGGCCGCAACGCTTCGTGCCTCTGGACGTGCGTGAACAACTCGTCCGCTGCGGTCTGGTCGAAGTGCTCGAGCGCCCCGAACTTGAGCTTCGGCAGCTCGCCCTTGAGCTCGGCGAGGGCTGCGCGATAGCCCTCCTGGCCGCCCACCTGCATCGCCTGCTCGGCTTTAGCTGCCCGCTTGCCACGCTCGGCGCTGTAGAGCTGTTCCTGCTGTCGGCGTAGCCGCCTCGCTTCCGGCAGCGCCCCGATGATCTGTTCTGCTTGCAGAGGTGGGCCGGACGGCGGGGGAGGCCCCGCAGCGGCGGTGGCGATCGGCGGTCGCGGCGGGGGAGGCGGCTTACCGGCCCCCGCGGAGGTGGCCTTCACGCCGCCGAGCGCAGCCTCCTGGGCGGCGAGCTCGACGCGGCGCGGCTTCCCGAGGATCGTCTCCGTCTTCGTTCCGAAGTCGGCGTCAGGCGTCCCATCGAAGACAGCGAGGTCGTGGTCGCTGATGACCTGCCTCAACTCGTCCATCTCGTTCTGTTCCGCCTCGAACCGCCGCCGGGCCGGATGCTCAACCGGCAGCTTCTCGATCTTCGACCGGGCGATCATTTCGACCTCGGCGCGAACCTCGCCCTTCACCGTGGTCCCCCACAGCTTCGCTTTCCTGCCGCTCGACCCGGACACGCGACCTGCGCGGGTGACGCCTGCCTGCTGCAGGCGAGCCTTCCCCGATTCGGCGTTCCGCCTCGCCTGCTCAACCTTGTCGCCGGCAGAGAGACGATGGTCGCCCATCCGCCAGACCTTCTCGAAGAACGCGTCGTGTTTCCCCTCCAGCTCCGCGAGGCGCGCCCCGGCATCCTCCCGCGTCCGTGGCCGGGTGAAGCTCTTCGACGCAGCCGGCTCCGGCGGCTTCTTCGGGGCACCGCCCGGAACGCTGTTGATGCCGCCGCCGACCGCGATGACGTTCGACGCGGCATCGAGCTTCTCCCGCCGGGAGGTGCGCGGATCGAGGAGCACGTCCTTCGCTGCTCGCGCCGCCTTGACGTTGTTCGGCGTGATCGGAAGCACGACGTCAGCGACGACGCTTACACCTTTCATGAACTTGCGGAACACAGCGGTGTCGCCGCCCTCCCTGGGAGAGGTGCGACCGGGGTTCTTGCCGAGCGGCTGCGGGTCGCGTCGGTTCCCCTCGCGCGCTGCGACACGCTCACCGAGCGTCCCGGTGCGTACCTGCTCACGAAGGATCGAACGGTGCTCCTGCGGGCTGATCGCACCGTCGGGACGGCCCGGCTTCAGCGCGTTGAGGACGCCTACAACCCTCTCAGCCTTGTTCGCGATCAGCTCCCGTTCGAGTCTGGAGGGCTGCCTGCGTTTCTTCTCACGCTTGACGTCCGTGACGGTACGGGTGTCGCGGGGCGGCACTACTTCGTCCAGCCGATCGTTGCCTGCCAGTTCTCGTCGGCGGCGGCGTTTCGCCCGAACCGCTGGATCGCCCGAACCGCGATCGAGAACGGCACGCCTGCGGCGATCAAGTCGCGGAGCGTCTCAACCGGCCGCGTCTTCGCCTTGAAATCATCCGCAGCGGTGTCGAACGCGACCGCGGACAGGTCTTGCTTCTGGGCGGCGGTGAAGCCTCCGGTTGCCTTCGCCGTCTTCGCCGTCGGCTGCGAGAGCCGCTCCTCCCGAGCGAGCGCGAGCTGGTACTGCTTCTCGGAGAGATCGAGCTTCGCGGTCGTCAAGGTCTGACTGAACATCGTGGTCGCCGACTTCGCCTTGGCCGCGACCTGATCGGCCTTCGAGCCCTGCGTCTGGATCGGCTTGCCCGCCGCGTTCAGGATCGGGATCCCGCCGGCGGTCACGAGGTACCCGAGCGCGTTCGAGAGGGAGGTGTCCGGCTGCCTGGCGCGGGCGGTCGCGGCCGCCTGATCCGCCGCCGAAGCCGCCGCCGTCTTCACCAGTGTCTCCTGCAACCCGGCACGGGCGATCCCCTTGTTCACCTCCCGGTCACGGGCACCCTCGGCAAGCCCGACGTCCGTGTTGAAACGCGCATCCCGTGCCCCCGCCTTCGTGATCTCCCGGCCCCGGCCGCTCTCGAGCAGCTCCGCGATCAGACCGGGCACCTGCGAACGGATCTGCCCTGTTTGGTCAGCCAAGTCCTTCGACGATTCAAGCTGCAACGTGCGGGCCGACTGCAACCCGCCGAGCCGTGCGAGGCCCGGCAGCTTCGCCGCGTACTCCTGCGCTGACGCTGAACGGGCAATCAGCTCCGACAGGTCAGCGCCGCCCCGGGCGAACGAAGCGCCCGCCGAGCCCTGCCCGATCCGAGCAGCCTCACCCGACGTACCAGTGTCAGTGATCCCGGCCGCACCCAGTTTCCCGGCCAGCTCCGCCTGCAACCGGCCACCCTCACCACGGGCGCTCTCCGCGAGCGCATTGTTGACAGACGCCTGCCTGCCTTGCGCATCCGCATAGATGTCGCGGGCCTTCACGTCGAAGCCACCAAGGTTCTGGGCAAGCTCGTTCGTGTACCCGCCGATCGCGCCCATCCCCGCTTTCGCGCGAGCTTCGATGCTCCGGCTGATCTCCGCGATGATCGGGTCGATCTGGGCGCGCACGTTCTCCGTCGTGTTCCGACGGATCATGTTGTCGGAGGTCGGCGCGAGAGACGCGTCGAACGGCCTCATCGTTTGCTGGCGGAGCGTGCTGTCAGAGAGCGGCGCGAGCGGATCCACGGGGCGCGACTGTTGGGCGGCGCCGCGTCGGTTCGCGACATACGAGAGGTAGCCCTCGTAGGTTGCCCCGGGCTTCTTCGCGGCCGACGAAAGGAGGAACTCGGGGCGGGTCAGGGTGCGCGGCCGCATTTCAGCCGGTCCCGGTCCCGCGGCTCACCGCGACCTCGACGATCGCCATGAAGCCGGCGAGCACCTTGTCAGCCTCGGCGACGAGCGCCTCGTCCTGCTGTGCCCGCTCAGCCGCCTCGCGAGCGTCCCGCGCTTCCGTCTGCGCCACCGACGTTTCCTCGCGCAGTGCCGCGCTCTCCTCCGCGGACAGGTATCCGAACGCCCGCGCCGCCGCCGTGCCGCAGTAGAAGCAGAGGACGATCTTTGCGCCGCCCAGCGAAAGCTTCCGCGGCGTCTCCTGCTGGCAGGCAGCGCAGTTCGGGGACACGCCTGGGGGCGGCAGGGTGACGACCTCGATGAAGTTCGAGAGCGGCGTCGTGATGGTCGACATGCGGGCGTCCTTTCGTTAGCTGGCTCGGCGCGCGAGGACACGCTCGAGCGCCTCGATCTCGGTGAGGCCGTCTTCGTCAGGGTCGAGCGACGCGAGCCGCTCACGTCGCACCGACTCTTCAGCGGCCTGCTCGGCGCGACGCGCGGCGAGGGACGCTTCGCGCTTCGTGGTTTTCCGGTGAGGTGCGCCGCTCGGCGGGGCCACGAGCGGGGGGAGACCGGCCGCGGCGAGCTTCAGCATCCGCTGCGCCACGGCCGCCTCGTCGGCGGGCTCTCGTAGATCGTCGGCAGCGATACGGATCACGCGCTCGACGAGCTCCGCTCCCGACAACCCGGTTGCGTCACGCACAGGATCTAGCAGTGCCTCAGCTCGCTCGTTCAGCGCCGCACGGTCAGTGTCTCCGGCGAGGCGGACGATCATCCCATCCGCCTGCGTCGCTACGAACTGAATCTCCGCGCTCCCGAGCGGCTCCGACTCGAGCGGTGCGAACTCGACGGCAGCGGGATCGGCTGCAGGGTCGACGATCGCGGACTCGTCGAACGCGGCCGGCCCCGGAACGATCTCGCCGTCATCGTTGACCGTCAGCACCCCGGTCTGGATCAGCTCGATCGTCGTGCTGATGTTCTCCTCGAAGTCGGGACCCTCGGGGTCCAGCGCTTGCGCGAAGAACTCGTTGAGCGCCGACTGCTCTTCGGGGGCGACGCTCATCTCCGCCGGAGCTTCGGCGGCCGCGTCGGGGGCGACCGTCTCGGTTTCCGTGAACGCTGCGGCAGCCGCCGCCTCGTCGGCGAACCCCGCCTCGCTGACGAACGCGCCGTCCGCCTCGACAACCGCCTCGGGAACGATCTCGCTCATGACCCCTTCAGTGGCGCGAACTTCACGCCGCCGATGCGCGGGTCGGTCAGGTCGATCTCGACGTCGTCGCCGCCGTCCACGATTAACGTCAGCTTCTCGTCGCCGAGCTCCTGGTCTACGAAAAACGCGGCGTCGGCGAGCGATACGAAATGGTGCTCGACAAGCGGCCCCGGCTCCCCCGACAGATGCGTCTGCCCGCGCCGGGACACGATCGCCGCGTCGCCCGCACGGCCCGGGACGGAAAGCAACTTCGGGGATTCGCCGGTCCTGTAGGTGACACGCACACCGCCGGCCGCGGTCTGCAGTCGCTTCGCCCGCTCCTGGCCCTCCGCCTCGCGCCGCGAGTTGTCCAGCGCGGCCGCGTACCCGCCCGTGTTCAACGCGGCGACGATGATGCGGAGCTCACGCTCCATCGCCGCAAGCCGAGCCTCGAGACTCGGGGGCGTCAACTCGTGCTCGATGCGCATAGATACCTCGCTCGCTCGAAGGGGGAAGTGGAGCCCGGCGCGGCGTCGACTGTGGCCAGGACGGCGGCCGCGCGCGGGCATCCGACGGGCGCACGCAAGAGGGCAAGTCCGCGCGCTGCCATGTCGGATCTCGAAACCGGGTTCATGCGAGGACTCCCAGATGGGCGTCGCGGGCCTCGGCGATCCGGCGGCGCTGCTCCTCCGCCTCCGCCTCGTCGAGCTCCCCACGGGCAACCCGAAGGTCGACGTCGGACTCGCGAAGCAGCGCCTGGGTCCCAGCGACGAGCGCCTCGAAACCCACCTCCAGGAGCGCCGCGGACGCGACGGCCTGCCGCAGCTGCTCGAGTTCGGTGACGTCGGGGGCGATCATCGCTCTACACGAAAGCCTACGGTCGGTTTCCCGTAACGACCGCTTCCGGCGGATGCAGTTCGCTTCGACGTACGCGACCCGCGAGGAAGTGTCTACGGCCGTAGACACTTTGAAGTCCTGGACAGCGATCCGTGAGAGCCTGAGCCGATCTGGGACGACGGGCACGCTTGGCTCGTCGGAGTCGGAGGAGTGGTACACGCCGGCCGAAATACATCGAGGCCGCCCGCGTCGTTCTCGGAACGGCGACCTCGACCCCGCGGACGCTCAAGAATCCGTCTCGACGAGACCACCATGGCGCCGGGCGAGCTCACGCTGATACCTGGCCCACAGCCGCCGCTCCGCCCGCGTCCACGGCTCCTGCCGATCGCGCTCGTTCGAGGCGCGACGCCGCCACAACGCCTGCACCCCCGGCGGTGCGACAGCGTACTCGCGCATCAGCCGGATCCCAAGATCGTCAGGCCGACCATGAGAAGCCTCGACCACCCTCTCCTCCGGCGAGCGATGGTCGACCTCAACACGCGCATCGACGAGCGCAAGCAACTGCTTGAGTTCCCGCACCCACGCCGCCGCGGCCGCATCGACCGCCTCCGGCGTCCCGCCAGGCAGCGGCGCCAGCTCGTCCCGCAACCGGCCCTCAAGCCCAAAGAAAAAGGGCTCCAAAATCACGGCCGCCCCCGCGAACGCCTCCTCAAACTCCGCCGGCGACGCCGCAAAATCCGCAACCATCCGCACCGCCTCCGCCAACCTGCCCTCCCGCACCGCTTCCGCAAGCAACTCCATCGCATCACGAGCATCAAAACCAGCGACCACCGCCCGGCGACGCGCATCCGACACGCTCAGGGCATAATCAGTCACCGACGAACCGCTGCGTCCGGGACTCCGATCTGGTCGACCGGGGCCTCTCCTGCAGCACACCGAACAAGAGCGGCAGCGGAACCTAAGTCCCGCGGATGGAACGATCCACTAGCGATTTTTCTCGACCCGGCCCCCTCTCCCTCCTCAGGCGTGAGCGTCCTCACGACAGAACCTTGCGTCCTCGTATGGGCAGCAGATCAGCGCTTGTGCCCGATCGGCGGCGACGCGGAGGGCGGGAAGCCTGCTCGGAAGCCAGATCGGGAAGAGATGACCCCCTGCCCGCCCTGCAGGTACTCAGCCGCTCGTCGACGTCGGCCAGGCTGAACCGAAGGCGCGCCCTCGGACCCGACCCGAGCCGGCGCGCGTCGAGCTCCGACGCGTGCTCGTACACCCATGACGGCTCGACAGCAAGGTAGGCCGCGACCTCCCGCACTCCGACGAGCGCCGCGCCGACAGGACGCTGCAACCGGCTAGCGACCAGGTCTGCGAGCTGCTCAAGCTGCTCCGGAGGAAGCTCGATCACAACTCCGACCCCCTGCCGAAGAGCGCTTGTAGCGGATCCCCTTTTTTCTGAGCGCAGGTCGCGCTCGTAGCCGTTTGGTCGCTCTCTATGTCCTCTGCCAGGGCCTTGGAGAGAGGGGGTCGGGATGTGGGTGTGTTTTCCTGATCCTTTGTGTCGTCCAGATCCTCTCTCTCTCTGTCTAGGGATGTGGTTGGGATATGGCTTGGTTGCGTGGGTTCCGTGGTGTCGGTGGTTTGGTCGGGATCTAGCTTTGTGGCGACGGTGTCCAGGTCACGGGGGGGGCGTGGTGCGGCGGTGCGAGCGGCGAGCCAGCGTTGGACTTGCCCGTGCTCGTCCTTGTCTGGGATCGCGCTGATGAGGCCGTCTTTGCGGAGCTCGGCACGGAGGTTGCGGATCGTCTTGGCGGCGAGCCCGGTTTGCTGTGCGACTTCGGCGTCGAGGGTGTCGGATTCCGTGCGGCCGTTCGTCTCGAGGAGGTCGAGGATCAGCTCGCGCGCGGTGTGGCTGCTGCTTTTGTGCGGCTGATCTCGCCGGTCGAGCAGCTCGTCCATGTTCTTCGTGGAGGCGGCGCCTGGGGTGGCGCGCGTGACGGGCTCGTTGAGGCCGGTGAGGGTGACGAGGTCGACGGTGTAGGTGCGGCCGGCTTCGTTGCGGGGGCCGCGGTTGCCGGCGATGACCTGGAGGTGGAAGAGCAGTTCGTCTTCGTCGTCGATTGCGCAGGCGAGGACTGCGCGCGGCGTGTCTGTCCAGGCGGTCGAGCCGAGCACGGAGGCGAGAGCGCCTTTCGAGACGTCCTTGCTCAGGTGCCGGATACCGAAGATGGTGCAGTCGAGCTCGTCGGCGACTTCGTTGAGGCGTGAGATCGCGTCGCGGACGGCGCTCTCCTGGTTGGTGTCCGTACCGCCAACGTGGTTCGCGATCGGGTCGATGATTAACAGTCCGACCTGGAGGTCGGCGACGGTTTTCTTGAGCGGCTCGATGTCTCGGGGGAGGAGGAAGTCGCTCTTCACGATCGCGACGAGGTTCGGGTTGCCGGCGGCGGCGACGACGCGCGGCTTCAGGTCGACGGACGCGGAGTCTTCGCTCGAGACGACGAGTACCTGTCGCGGCTGCCCGTGGAGCTCGCCGCGTGTGACTCGAGCGATCAGATGGGCGAGCCAGGTTCCTTTGAAGTTGCCCTTCTTCCCGACGAGGAGGTGGAACGCGGATGCCTGCACGAACGGACGGTCGAGGAACTCGATCGAGCGCATCTCGACGTCGGCGAGCGAGAGCGTCGACAGGGTCTGCGGCGCCCTCGTGCTCACGTTGTCGTCTCGCGAAGGAAATGGTCCGAGGAGGACTGCTGCTCTTCGTAGAACGCACTCGCGTCTGCCAGGTAGAGCCAGCGCTCGAACGCCTCACGGACCGCCGTCAGCTCAGGCAGCACAGCGAGCCCCCTCGATCAGCTCGAGGGCGGCGTGCAGCCGGACGAGCTCTTCGGCCGCGCGCTCCCGCACCTGCTCATCCGCCGCCGGGTCGCCGAGACTCTTGCCGTTCTCGTCGTGGCCGTGAGGGAAGCGGCAAGCGCCGCTCGAGACGAGGACGGAGCAGTTGCGACGCCAAACCTCGTCGTCGGCCGCGAACTCCGCCGCCAGGGTGACGCGCTCGAAGCTGACGGAGATCAGGCGCAGCGGGATCATGCCGCCTCGGCGGGCGTGAAGAGATCGACCCTGATCGGATGCAGTTGCCGGGAGCCGCAGGCTGGGCAGGCGCGCGCAGACGTGTCGACGCTCCCAAGCGACGTGTCGGCGAGCTCGCATCCGCAGTTCGTGCAGCGCAGGACGCGCAGCGCGCGGAGCCGAAACGACGGGGGCGCGATTGCCTGCTCGAGGAGACCGACGAGCGCCTCGAGCTCATCCTCCAATTGGGCGGCGAGGTCGTATGCGTGCGGATCGAAGCTGCCGATCGCGTCCGTCACGCCGGCCGCGTACGAGAGCGCCATGCGCAGGCGATAGATGATCCCGTCGCGAGGCTTCGCTAGCATGGAACCGGAGAGCTGTAGCGAGTCGCGATCGGCGTTCTTAGCGGGGCGCCGTTCGTCTGTCTGGGGCTCGGTCACGGCGAGCTCCCCACCTCCTCGAGCGCTTGCAGCCGACGGTAAGGCTCGATCAGCCGCGCCAGCTCTCGTAGTCCCAGCACGTGCGCGAGCCGCGCGAGCGCGTCTATCGAGAGGGACGCCTGCCCGCGCTCTACACGCGAGAGGTGACCGATGTCGATCCCGGCACGCTCAGCCGCTTTTCGGAGACTTAACCCCTGCGCCTCACGGACGGCGCGCAGAGGCGGGCGGCGAGTCGGGTTGGGAACGCACCTCGTTTGCACAGTCCCATACTATCAGGCTGTTGGGGGTGGTGCAAACCTAGATCTTGCACAGCGTTGACTGAGACAGTACACTCCGGCCATGCCAAACGAAATCGTCAGCGCAAACCAGCTCGTCGCGTACAACCTGCGACGAGCCCGACAAATGCGAGGGCTCACACAGGAGCAGGCCGCGGGACTCCTCGAGCCGTACCTCGGCAAGCGATGGTCGAAAGCGACGTTCTCCGCGGCAGAGACTTCGATCGAGGGGAAACGCGTACGCGAGTTCTCAGGCAACGACATCCTCGCGTTCGCATCAGCCTTCGACGTGACTGTCAGCTGGTTCTTCCTGCCGATCGACGAAGCGCCGGCAGTGATGGTCACGTGCGGCGGCCCGCGGCCGCTGAACATCGGGAACCTGCTCGACGCGTTCATGCCCTACGGGCCGAAGCCCGAACTGACCGAACGCTTGGAGACGATCACCGAAAATGTTCCGGCCGGACTGCGCGGCGAAATGGACGATCGGGTCAACCGCTTCGTCTCGCAGCGAGCGGCGGCGGTCATCGCCGCTCACGTCGACTCGATCGACCAGGACGTGAACGACCTGCGCCGTGTCGCCGATCTACTCGAGCTGGCGCAAGCCGCGGCACGACAGCAGATCCCGCGCGAGCTCGAGGTCGCCGGGACGCCTCAACCGAAGGAGGAGGGAAGTGGCTAGACCAGCGAAAGGAAGCGTCGTCGAGCGAGACGGAACGCGGGACCGCACGTTCGCGCTGAGGTTCCGCGCATACGGCAAGCGCGAATACATGACGCTCGGCGCCATTGGTAAGAAGTGCGCGCTCTGCGGTGATCCGCTCACGAAAGACCACGCGAAGCAGGAACTCGAGTACGTGCTCGCCGACGTCCGCCGCGGCATCTGGCGTCCGCCCGTGACCGAGACGGTCGAGACTCCGGCGGAGGTGCCGACGTTCCATGAGTTCGCCACGGCGTGGCTCGAGAGAATGCAGAGCCGCGGGCTCGGCGTGCGAACGATCGAGTACTACCGCTGGGCGCTCGTGCTGCATCTCCTGCCCGACTTCGGGTCGCGACGGCTCGATGCGATCACGAAGCAGCTCGTCGACGCGTACGCGACCGCGAAGTTGCAGGAGGGCGTCCTCGGTGCCGGATCGATCAACAAGACGATCACGCTGCTTTCGCAGGTGCTCGCGGACGCGCTCGAGTACGAGCTCGTCACGGGGAACGTCGCGGCGGGGCGTCGGCGGCGGCTGAAGGCGGCGAAGCCGCGGCGGCCGTGGATCGAGCCCGAGCAGCTCATGGCGCTGCTGGAGGCGGCCGAGCCGATCCTCCAGAAGCGAGGCAGGCCGCTCCTCGCGACGCTCGCCGGAGCGGGCTTGCGGATCGGGGAGGCGCTCGCGCTCCGCTGGCGGGACGTCAACCTCGCCCGCGGCACGCTCTCGGTCGGCCAGGCGAAGACGGCGGCCGGAGTCCGGATCGTCGACCTCACCCCGGCGCTCCGCGAGGAGTTGACGCTCTGGCGAGACACCTCGAAGCACGCGAGCCCGGACGACTACGTCTTCCCGACGCTCCGGGGGACCGAGGACAACCGCCAGAACGTCAGGCAGCGTCTCCTGCTCCCGGCGATCGAGAAGGCGAACGTCAAGCTCGCCGACGCGGGGATCGAGACGATCGGGAGCGTCGGCCTCCACGGGCTCCGACGGACGTTCGCGAGCCTCCGCTGTGCCGCCGGCGACGACGTCGCCTACACCTCTGCGCAGATCGGCCACGAGGACGCCCTCTTCACGCTGCGTACCTACACGGCCGCGGTGAAGCGGCGCGATCGGCTGACCGCCGGCGAGCGTGCTGCGTTCGATAGGGCCGTTGAATGGGCACGAATGGGCACAAACGACGCGGAGGTGACGGTCGAGTCGATCGTCGGAGCAGCGCCGCTGGAGGCAGAAACAGCCTCCTAGCAGCGTCTTCCCGAGGTGGGCGGTGAGGGGCTCGAACCCCCGACCCCCTGGGTGTAAACCAGGTGCTCTCCCAGCTGAGCTAACCGCCCGTGCGAGTCGGAATAGGTGCCCCCAACGGGATTCGAACCCGTGCAGCCACCTTGAAAGGGTGGTGACCTAGGCCGCTAGTCGATGGGGGCGGCCCGGGGAGGATAGCCGCCGCGCCAGGAGGAGGAACAGCAGCCGGCAGCGCGAATCCCCGTGGTCCCATGCGCCTTCGTCCGACCGTCGCCGTCGCGGCTGTCGCGCTTCTTCTCGCCGCGCCGGCTGGAGCCGCCAACCCGCAGATCGCCGGGTTGCAGGTCGCCCTGCGCGCATATGGCTTCTACCTCGGGCCGATCGACGGAGTCTCCGGTCGCGGTACCGCCACCGCCGTACGCGCCTTTCAGCGCTCGAGCAAGCTTGCGGTCGATGGGATCCCGGGCTCGACGACCCGCCAGGAACTCGGTCGGCTCGGAGCGCCGCTGTACGGCAAGCGGACGCTCGTGCAGGGCCGCGTTGGCTGGGATGTGTCGGTGCTCCAGTTCCTGCTCGCGCGACACGGCGTCGGCCGGGTGATCGACGGGTACTACGGGACGGAGACGAGGCTTGCGGTCAGGCAGTACCAGCGCCGGGCGGGGCTCACAGTGGATGGGGTCGCAGGTCCCGCGACCCTCCGCTCGCTCGGCGCCCGGTCGCGCAGCACCAAGCTGCCCGACCGGAGCTACACCGTTCGGTCGGGCGACTCGCTGACCGCGATCGCGGAGCGGCACGGGACGACGCTCCGCTCGCTCGCGAGCGCGAACCGGATCGACCCGGCGCGCCCGCTCCCGATCGGGGTGACGCTCCGGATTCCCGTCGCCACTTCGGCCCCGATCGCCGCGCCCCCGTCCTCCGTCCGTGAGGAGATCACTGTGACGGCGACGCGCTATGGCGTCGATCCCTCGCTGGCCCGGGCAGTCGCCTGGATGGAGTCCGGCTTCCAGCCGCACGTCGTCTCGTCCGCCGGCGTGCTCGGTGTCATGCAGGTGACGCCCCCGGCCTGGGACTTCGTCGAGACGGTTCTGCTCGGAATGAAGGTTGCGAAGACCACCGAGGGGAACATCCAGGTCGGGATCGTCTACCTCCGGCACCTACTCCGCGAGTTCGGCGGCGATGAGCGGCTCGCGCTCGCCGCCTACTACCAGGGCGCGCAGGCCGTTCGCCAGCACGGGCTCTTCGCCGAGACGAGGACGTACGTTGAGGCGATCCGCTCGCTCAAGGGCAGGGTCTGAGCGACGCGGCACAGTGGGCCGCTCGAGCCCGCTCCTTCGGCGCGAACGCCGATGCATATGAGCGCACCCGGCCCTCGTACCCGGAGAAGGCCGTCGGGGCCGCACCGAAGCGCGTTCTCGATCTCGGTGCCGGAACGGGCAAGCTGACCCGTTCGCTGGTCGCCCTGGGACACGAGGTGATCGCCGTCGAGCCGTCGCCGGAGATGATCGGGCAGCTGCGGCTCGCGTCGCCGGGAGTCGAGGCGATCGAGGGCGCGGCGGAGCGGATCCCCGTGCCCGACGGGCGGGTCGACGTCGTCACCGCCGGGCAGGCGTTCCACTGGTTCGACCCGGAGCTCGCGCTCCCGAGATCGCCCGGGTGTTGCGTCCCGGCGGCACGCTCGGTCTCGTCTGGAACCTCTGGAACGAGGAGAACGCCGTCGTCTCGGCTCTCTGCGACCTCCTGCCGCCGTTCGGCGGTTCCGGCGAGCGAAGGACGCAGTCGTCCGGAGCGAGCTCTTCGGCCCGCTCGACGAGGCCATGTTCGACTGGATCCGCCGCTACGGGCGCGAGGAGCTCGTCGAGCGATTCGGGACGCAGTCGTCGGTCGCGGCACTCGACCCCGCAGACCGCGCCAAGCTCCTCACCGCGGTCGCCCGCTTCTGGGACACCGAGTCCGTCGATGGAGTCCTGGAGCTCCCGTACCGCACGCACGGCTATCGAGCCACCCGTCTCTGAGGGACGTGTCCCCGGGGACACGTCCCTGGGACACGTCCCGTTCGATCAGTGGGCGGCGGCGCCGTTCCCCTCGAATTGCGCTTCCTCCGTCGAGCCTTTCAACGCGAGCGTCGAGCTGGCGCCACCCGAAACCGCCTGCGCGACGCCGTCGAAGTAGCCGGCGCCGACCTCGCGCTGGTGCCGCGTCGCCGTGTAGCCGTGCTCCTCGAGCGCGAACTCCCGCTCCTGCAGGCGCACGTAGGCGCTCATCCCTTCCGCGGCGTAGCCGCGAGCGAGCTCGAACATCGACTCGTTGAGCGAGTGGAAGCCCGCCAGAGTGATGAACTGGAAGCGGTAGCCCATCGTCCCGAGCTCCGACTGGAAGCGCGCGATCGTCTCGTCGTCCAGATGCCGGCGCCAGTTGAAGGAGGGTGAGCAGTTGTAGGCCAAGAGCTTCCCGGGGAACTCGGCATGGATCGCCTCGGCGAACTCCCGCGCCTCGCCGAGGTCGGGGGTCGACGTCTCCATCCACACGAGGTCTGCGTACGGCGCATAGGAGAGTCCCCGTGCGATCGCTGCCTCCACACCCGAGGTGACTCGGAAGAAGCCCTCCGCGGTGCGTTCCCCGGTGATGAAGCGGGCGTCGCGGTCGTCGACGTCGCTCGTCAGGAGCGTTGCCGAGTCGGCGTCCGTGCGAGCGACGACGAGGGTGGGCACGTCGAGCACGTCGGCGGCGAGCCGGGCGGCCAGGAGCGTGCGGATGAACTGTGACGTGGGCACGAGAACCTTCCCGCCGAGATGGCCGCACTTCTTCTCGGACGAGAGCTGATCCTCGAAATGCACGGCCGCCGCGCCCGACTCGATCATCCCCTTCATCAACTCGAAGGCGTTCAGGGGGCCGCCGAAGCCGGCTTCGGCGTCCGCGACGATCGGGACGAGCCAATCGACCTCGCCGCCTTCCGCCCATTCGATCTGGTCGGCGCGCAGCAGCGCGTTGTTCAGCCGCTTGACCATCGCCGGGACGCTGTTCGCCGGGTAGAGGCTTTGGTCTGGGTACACCTGGGCGGAGAGGTTGCCGTCGGCGGCGACCTGCCAGCCGGAGAGATAGATCGCCTTCAAGCCGGCCTTGACCATCTGCACCGCCTGGCCACCGGTGAGCGCGCCCAGGGTGGGCACGTACGGCTCCTCGGCGAGCAACTGCCTCAGCTTCTCGGCTCCGCGGCGCGCAATCGTCTGCTCGATCCGAACCGAGCCACGCAACCGGACGACGTCCTCGGCGGAATAGTCGCGCTCGATCCCGCTCCAACGGGGCTCCTCGGCCCAGGCGCGGGAGAGATCGATGGCTTCCTTGGCGGCGATCGCGTTCACGGGCACTCCTTCGGCGAGGGACGGGTCGAGGAACTCTGACCCGCCAGGCTGCCATTCGGCAAATCGAAGCTTTGGATTTGATCCATCAACCGCGTTAATATCGAAGAATGCTGCTCTCCCAGGTCGAAGCCTTCCTGATGATCGCCGAGCGCAGGTCCGTGAGCGAGGCGGCGACCGTCCTCTTCGTGACGCAGCCCGCCGTGACCACGCGAATCAAGAACCTCGAGCGCGAGCTCGGCGTCGCCCTCTTCGTCCGGACACCGCGGGGCATGCGACTCACCGCCGAGGGCCGTGCCTTTCGCTCCCACGCGCAGCGCGCCGTCCAGTCGCTCGCAGAGGGGCGGCAGCTCCTACACGAGCTGAGGGAGGGGAGGCTGGGGGAGCTCCAGCTCGGCGCCGCGCCGGCGATCTCGACCTACGTCCTGCCCCTCGTCCTCCGCCGCTTCCAGACGGCCTTCCCGAACGTGCACCTGATCGTCCGCACGGGGCACTCCGAGGAGATCCTCGAGATGGTGCTGCGCGAGCAGGTTCAGCTCGGGCTCGTCCGCGACCTCCCGCACGCCGCAACCACCAGCACCCCTCTCTACGAGGACGAGATCGTGCTCGTGGTGCATCCCGGCCATCGCTTCGCCGAGCAGCCGACGATCGCGGTCGGCGATCTCGCCACCGAGCGGCTGATCCTCTTCGACCGTACGTCCAGCTACTTCGTCCTGACCAGTGCGTTCTTCCGTGAGGCGGGGATCGTCCCACGCGGCGTGATGGAGCTCGACAACGTCGATGCGACCAAGAAGATGGTCGAGCACGGGCTCGGAATCGCGTTCCTGCCCTACACGGCAGTCCGGGGCGAGCTCGCGTCCGGGGCGCTTCAGGAGATCTCGATCGAAGGCTACGAGCCCGTGCGCAGGCAGATAGTGGCGATCCGCCGCCGCGACGCGATCGTGCCCGAGGATCTCGTCGAGGGACTTCTGACGGCCGTCCGACGCGACGAGCTCGAACGCTAGGCACGCACCCGAATCGGGATCTGGAGCGTTTCATCGACAGGCGACAGAACCCGAGATGAGACGACCGCGTACCTCACGCCCATTCGACTGGCTCTTCCGGCCGCAGACTGCGGACGAGGACGCGCCGCTCTCCGCCGAGGCGCGGTTTGCCGAAGCGCTCTCCGAACTCCCAGCGGTCGAACGCTCCGCGCTCGCGCTCAGCGAGATCGGGGGGCTGCGTCCGGAAGAGATCGCTGACCGGCTGGGGACGGAGCCCGAGGTCGTCAGGCACCTGCTGCTCCGCGCGCGTGCCGCGATCCGAGTCAAGCTCGGTGACGGCCGAAACGGCCTCGCCTCGCTCCTCCCCTTTCAGGGCCTCTTCGCGTCGGGCCGGGGGGACGCCCGCCTCCGGGCTGCAGGCGTGGTGGCGGTTGCAGCGCTCGGCACCGGGATCGCCGTCACGACCGTTCCTGCCGCGGACGAGCGATCGGTGCGATCTGCCCGTCGGCCGAGCGCGCCGATGCGCCGGAGCGGCGGCCGCTCAGGGACAGCACCCCTGTCGCGCCGAGCTCGACCCCGTCGACTCGCGCGGTCACGGTTGCGCAGACGACGGAGACCGACCCGGCTGCCTCTCCCGCTCTGAAGAGCGCTTCGACGAGCGTCTCGCCGCGTCCGCTTCCGGCGGCGCCGGTGGTGATCGCCAGAGACGCCGTTCCGGCGCTCCCCACGACGCCCGATCCCTCGCCCGGCCCAGTGCCCGGCCCAGTACCCGGCCCAGCACCGCCCCCTGCTGCCGCCGCCCCGGAGCAGCCGCAGCCACCGACTGCCCAGCCCCAACCGGCCGCAATGCCGCCGCTCGTCGCCACGACGACCGAGGCGCTCCCCGAGCTTCCGGCCCCCGTCGATCCACCCGTTCGCTGATCTTAATCCTGGATCTGACAACGACTGTTAGCTCGATGTTAAGGGCCCGAGAGGGATTCGCTACGGTGCCGGGCATGACCACAGCAACGCTCCACACCAGTGAAGGCCCCGTCGAGATCGAGCTCTTTCCGAACGAGGCGCCGAAGACCGTCGAGAACTTCGTCAAGCTCGCCAAGGACGGTTTCTACGACGGGCTCAAGTTCCACCGGGTGATCCCGGACTTCATGATCCAGGGCGGCTGCCCCGAGGGCACCGGCACGGGTGGCCCCGGCTACCAGTTCGAGGATGAGTTCAACGAGCACAAGCTCGTCAAGGGCACGCTCGCGATGGCGAACTCGGGCCCGAACACGAACGGAAGCCAGTTCTTCATCGTCACCGCCGACTCGACTCCGTGGCTCGACGGCAAGCACACCGCCTTCGGCCAGGTGCGAGGCGGGCAGGACGTGGTCGACAAGATCTCCGCCGCCGACCGCGACGGGCGCGACATGCCGCGCACCGAGATCACGATCAACAGCGTCGAGCTTGGCGAGAGCTAGGCCTCGTCTTCCTCCGCGGGCTCGGGGGCGAGCACGGTCGTCCGCTCGTCCCGGGCCTGCGGGAGCACGTTTCTCACGTAGTCCCGCGCGGCGCTCATGATCCCGACGTCGCTCCCGGCGCCCTGCGAGAGGTACCAGCGGTGCTCGAGGATCTCGTGGAACACCTCGGCCGCCTCGCGCTTGCCCCAGAGCTCCGGCGGGACGGTTGCGATCGCCGGCTCGAAGACCTCGGCGAGCCAGCGATACGCGACGATCGTCTCCGGGACGGGCTTTCCCTCCTTCTTCTCGAGGGCGACACGGAAGCGGGCCAGGTCGTTGAGGAGCCGCCGCGCCTGGTTCTCCTGTGCGTACAGCCCAGTCAGCGAGAGCAGACGTCTGCGGTGGTGGCCGGGCTCGACCACGCGGGGGTTCAGGTGGAGCCGATACCCCTCGTCGCCGGCGACCAGCTCGAGCTCTTCGACGTCGAACCCGAGCTCGTTCAGCCGGTGCAGCCGCTCGTCGATCTTGTAGCGCTCCTCGGCTCCGAACACCTCATCGCTCGTCAACGCGGTCCAGAGCGACTCGTAGCGGGCGACGAGCTCCGCCGCCGTCTCCTCGGCCTGGATCTCGGGGCGGCCGAGCTCCTGCGCGATGTCGAGTAACTCGCCGGTCACGTTCTCCTCCGCGATCTGGAGGTCGTAACCCCGCTGGCCGTCCGTGAGCGTGGGGTGGAGCTCGCCCGTCTCGGTGTCGACGAGGTAGGCCGCGAGGGCGCCCGCGTCGCGACGGAAGAGGATGTTCGAGAGCGAGCAGTCGCCCCAGAAGAAGCCGGCGAGATGGATCCGGACGAGGAGCTCCGCGCCCGCGTCGAGGAGCGAGTCGCGGAGCTCGGCGATGTCGCGGCCCGCGAAGAGCGTACGGAAGGGAAGCGAGTAGTCGAGGTACCTGGTGATCAGGACGGCGTCGAGGTCGTCGGGGCGCTCGCTGACGACGCCGACGACCTCGACGACAGGCATCTCGTCCGCCGCGAGCGCGCGCAGGAACCGGTACTCCTTGTGCGCCAGCTGCACGGGAAGCTCCTTCAGCGCGTACAGCCGCCCGTCGTACTCGACGAAGCGAACGACGTGGCGGTGGATCCCGGCGACCACGTTCACGAGCCGCTCGTGCGTCCACCGTTCGAGCGGTACCTCCCAGGGCAGGTCGAGAAAATCCGGGTGGCCGGTCCGGGCGACGAGCTGGAGGCGCGCGGGCATCAGCCCTCGAGCTCCGAGTGGAGCGTCAAGTACATCGCGTGCGACCAGAGGAGGGGGGACGGCGGCGGGCCCCACTTCTCGACCCAGGGCTCGTAGCTCTCGGGGTGGAGGAGGTGATCCTGCGACTGCTCGGGCAGCCCTTCGGGCCGCCCGTGCGCAACGATCCAATCGAGGCATTCCGAGGCCTGGTCGCGGTTCGCGAGGCCGACGAACGCGGTGAGCAGCAACCATTCACCCCCGCCGTAGTAGGTGTCGTCGAGGTGGCGATGAACCCCTCCGCCGGGGCTGAGGAGGGCGGACACGTCCACCTCCCCGAAGCCGAGGAACGGGAGGACGAGCAGGCTGGCATCCAGCCGCTCCTCGGCCCGCGAGAGATCGAGGTCGTCGCCGAGCCCGGCTGCGATGCAGGCGAGCGTGGCCGCGTGGATGCCTTCCCGCTCCTCCCACCAGTCGTGGCACGGCTCGAAGCGGATGCGCTCGAGATGCGTGGTCGTGCGTTCGGCCGCGGTCTGCCAGCGATGCAAGCGCCCATGCCGGTCGCAATGCTCGCGAACCGCCCAGAGCCAGAGGCCCCAACCGTCGTGCTGGACGCGGGGCCATTCGCCCTCGTCCCGCTCGCCGGCGAGCGAATAGCGGGTTTCGAACCCGAGGCCCCCGTCGACGATCCGCGACACCCAGTCGAAGAACGCCTCGGCGCTCCCGATCTCCCCGACGCGGCTCATCGCGTCCGCGATGAAGGAGCCGTCCCGCAACCAGGAGTAGCCGTACGGTGGGAAGGTCGGTGCGGCGACGTAACCGCCTTGCTTCGACTGGCCGGCGAGGATCGTCTCGACGGCGCGCTCGCTCAGCTCAGCGGTGTTCGAGCCGCGCATCGATGAAGGCGGCCGCGCCGCGATCGAGCTGGTTGTCGTCGAGCGTCGCAACCGCTCCGTAGTGCGAGAGGATCCCGAAGCCCGCGCGAGTGGGATTTCCGGAGGCGTCCGGGCGGGTGCCGCTGACGCTGTTCTCGTTGATCTCGCAATGCGAGTAGTCGCCGCAGTAGATGCCGACGCCGACCGAGTCCTCGACGACGTTGCGCTCGACCGAGCCCATCGACATCTCGGTCACCGCGATCCCGCGCATCCGAGAGCCGCTGACCCGGTTTTCGCTGATCATCACCATCGCCATGTGCGAGACGATGCCCTCGCTGCCGCCGGTCACCTCGCAGCGTTCCACGGTGCTCGGAGGCAGGGTGCCCGCGAATGAGATGTCGATTCCCTGTGGGCCTGCCACCTCCGGCAGCTCGATCCTGCAGTCGCGGATCGCAAGAGAGCTCTGGCGAGCGTTGATTCCGTCCATCGTCGTTCCCGCGATTCGGACCCCGTCCAGCACGACGTCCTCGCTGGAGAGCACTTCGATCCCGATCTCGCCGCTGAAGACGGAGACGTCGCGCACCGTCACGTCATCCGCCGTGATCACGATCCCACCGCGGACGACCGCTCCAGGCTCACCCACGAGCGTCTGCGCATGGTCGAGGATCAGAGGCCCAGCGTGGGTTCCTGCCGCGAGATGAACCGTGGGCGGCTGTGCGACCCAGGCGACGCCGAGCACCGCGAGGGCGGCCACAGGGGCTGCGAGAGACAATGCCCGGCCGCCCCGACCGAGCTCGCCGCCGTCGTCCCCGTAGGAGAGCCGGAGCAACGGGAACCCGGCGTGGCCGAGCACCTGCGCCAGAAACCACGACGCGGCGAAGAACCCGAGCGCCGGCCAGAGGGGCGCCTCGATGTCGAGCCGGAAGACGAGCACCATCGTGGCGCCGAGCTCGAGGAGCCCGAGCGGCACCGCAACCCAGCCGGGCTGGTAGGGCAGCAGCCGGTGCAAGAGCGTCACATCGAGGACGAGACCGACCGCGATCATCACGCCTGCGAGTTGGAGCGGCCACCATTCGCGGAGGGCCGCGGAGAGCAGGCAGGCGAGAACGAACGGGAGCAGCACCCCCGCGAGGCGGGTCTCGAGCCTGCCTCTCAGCGTGTAGGACATCGTTCCACCCTCCGGAGAAATCGCCGCGCGGCGTACTTCATGCCCACGAGCGTATCCGCGGCCGGATAGGCCCACTGGCCCGGGACGCCTGCGAGCGAGAGCGTCCGGGAGGGGTCCGTGAGCCCGGGCACGGTCGAATCGCGGTCGAGGACGATCCAGCGCTCGTGCGTCTCGAGGTCGTGCTCTCGGACGAGCTCGCGCAGCAGAGGGTCGTGCTCGAATCCCTTCCTGAAGCCGGTGGCACAGATCACCTGATCGACACCGTTCGGCTCTCCGGCGACGCGAAACCGCCCTTCGCGTGCTGCCCGCTCGAGCGGCGCGTCCCAGGCTCGGCCCGGTGGATACGAGGGCGCTCCGAAGCCTTTCAGGAGTTCGGCCCGTCTCGCCGGCGGACTGATGTGGAAGTCGGCGAGGCCGCGCTTGCTGAAGAGCGGACGGGCCACGTTGAGCGGGCGACGCGCCGGCTCGCGGCGGCGAACCGACACGACCTCGGCTCCGGCCGCGAGCGCGTTCAGCCACTCGGTGGCGGCCGCCATCCCAGCTCCGACGATCGCGACGCGACTCGCGTACTCGTGTGGCTCGTAGGCGTGCACGACCCGTGGGTCGCCCGCAAGCTCGGGCGGGAGAGCCAGACCGGGATGTCCCGGCGACAGGAGGACATGCCGAAAGACCCCGTGGTCGTCGAGCTCGAACCCCTCCTCGACCGCCCTCATGCGTTCGACGCGCGCCCGGACGATGCTCTCGTCCCAGCCGCAACGAAGCCGCAGCTCGTCCACATGGCGCAGGAACTCGGCGACGGTCGGCCGGTAGCGATCCGTGACGCTGCGCAGGAGCGGCAGTAGTGTTCGGCGTCTCGCCGCTTCGCGCGCCGCGAGGCCCGGGAACGAGCTCGGGTACGGATGGCCATCGCTCTCGGAGCGCATCAGCTGCTGGCGGATCGCCGCGGCTCGCGGCCGCCAGGCACCGGCGGGGTCGGCGTCGTCACCGAAGACGGCGATCTCCGACGGTTCGAGCCCCCCGTGGCGGAGCGTCGCATAGGCCACGAACCCGCCGAGCCCTGCGCCGACGATGGCACAGCGGGCCGGCATCCGAGCTACTTGACCGAGCCCGCGAGCAGTCCCTCGACGAAGTAGCGCTGGAACATCGCGAAGATCGCCAGGGGGACGAGCGCCGAGAAGAAGGCGGCCGGCGCGATGATCTCCAGGTTGGCTCCGAACTGGCGCAGCTGCGAGAAGATCTCGGGCGCGATCGGCTTGTTGTCCTGCGCCAGCACGAGCCCGACGAGCAGGTCGTTCCAGACGAAGAGAACCTGGAAGATCCCGAGCGACGCGATCGCCGGGATCCCGAGCGGGAGCACGACGCGCGCGAAGATCCGCAGCTCCGAGGCGCCGTCGATCCGAGCCGCTTCGAGAAGGTCGCGGGGGATTCCGGCGAAGAAGTTCCGGAGCAGGAAGATCCCGAAGGGGAGCGCGAACGCACTGTGGAAGAAGACGAGGCCGAGGATCGTGTCGTAGAGGCCGGTCGCGTTGTAGAGCTCGAAGATCGGGATCAGCGACAGCTGCAGCGGCACGACGAGCAGGGCGACGACGCCCAGGAAGATCCAGTCGCGGCCGGGGAACTCGAGCCACGCGAACGCGTAGCCCGCGAGCGACGCGACCAGGATCGGCAGGATCGTTGCTCCGAGCGTCACCTGGGCCGTGACCCAGAGAGCACTGACGATGCCTTCGTCCTGGAAGATGTTCGCGTAGTTCTCGAACGTGACGATGCTCGGCTCCGAGAACACCTGCCACCAGCCCGCGGCCTGCGCGTCGGAGGGCGTTAGGAGCGACGTGAAGAGCAGGCCGATCGTGGGCATCAGCCAGAGCACGCCGATCACGGCCAGGGCGATGTGCACCGGGGCACGCCGCAGCACGCGCAGGATCCGCGTCGCGACGCCCTCCTCGATCACGATCCGCTCGCGGGCGGGCTCTGCCACGGTCGCCATCAGTTCTCCCTCCGGAAGCGGCGGATGTTCGCGATCAGGAACGGGACGAAGAGCAGGAACATGAAGACCGAGATCGCGGCGCCGAAGCCGAAGCGGTTCTGGCCGCTGAACGACTTCTCGTACATCTCGACCGCGATCACCGTCGCACTGTCGCGGCCCGACGCGGGCACGATCGAGATCACGATGTCGAAGACCTTGAGCACGCCGATTATCTGGGTGACCAGCACGACCGTCAGGACGGGCGCGAGCAACGGCACCGTGATACGCCTGAAGACCTGCCATTCGCTGCCGCCGTCCGTCCGCGCCGCCTCCTGGAGGTCACGCGGAATCGCTGCGAGCCCCGCGGCGGTGATCACCATCGCGAACCCGGCCTGCACCCAGAGGAACGCGATCAGGAGCGACGGGGTTATCAGAGAGTCGCCGAGCCAGTTGAAGCCCTGGAACGGCTCGGCAAAGGTCTCTCTGCCGATCGCGACGCGGTAGTTGCCCGCCGGGACGCCCTCGAAGGCGAAGCTGCCGTCCTTCTCGGTGGTGGTGGAGCCCAGCGTGTCCCCGGACTCGGCCGACCGGAGCTTGACCGTGACGCCGCCGAGACCGGCCTCGTCGGCCTCGACCTCGCCCGGCGTGCCGCCTCCAGGCTTGAAGTCGCGCCAGACGACCCCGGTGATCCCATCCGGGATCGCCTGCGGCGTCACCGCCTGCTCGGGCTCGGCCGGGAGCTCGCCGGCCTTGATCGCGGTCAGGCCGAGAAGCGCGACCCCGCCCGGCGCAAGCGTCCGCTCGAGCCTGAGCCCGCCTTGCGGCGAGCCAGTCAGGTCGTCGGTCGACGGTTTCGCCGTCGTCAGCGCCCCCTGCTCGGTGAAGATTCCTTGCACGGCGACGATGCCCGCGTTGATCGCGCCGCGATCGGGATCCTGCTGGTACATGATCCGCCAGATCACGCCGACCGCGAACAGCGAGACGGCGAGCGGGACGAAGACGGCGACCTTGAACGCGGAGGCCCACGGCACCCGCTCGGTCAGGACCGCGAAGAGGAGCCCGAGCGCCGTGACTCCGGCCGGCACGACCAGGATCCAGATCACGTTGTTCTTGATCGCGGTCTGAACCTGCTCGTCGGTGAAGAGCGCCTCGTAGTTCTCCAACCAGACGAAGTTGCCGCCCTGATCGCTGTAGAAGCTCCGGATCAGTGTCCGGAAGGCGGGGTAGACCACCCAGACGGTGAGGAAGAAGATCGCAGGCGTCAGAAACGCGAGCGCGATCGCCTTGCCTCGCCAGCGTGACGGCGGCGGCGGCACCTCCGTTACCGGAGGTACCGCCGCGACCGTCGAGCTACCCGTGCTCGACACGAGTGACTACTTGTACGCCTTGACTGCAGCTGCTTCGAGCTTGCTCGACACGCCGTCGATGTCGGCGGGGTTCTTGACGAAGTTGGCGAGCTCCGTGAAGAGCGCGTCGTTCAGAGCTGCCGGCTGGAGGTCGGAGAGGTCGAAGCGGAACGTCTCCGCCTGCGCCAGCTCCGAGGCCAGCTTCCTCGTCGTGTCGTCCGGATAGACGCTGTCGTCCAGGCTCTTGTTCGGCGAGGAGAAGCCGCCCCGCTTGGCCCAGAGCTCTGCAGCCTCCGGGGTGGCCAGGTACTCGATCATGGCCCGTGCGGCGGGGCTGTCCTTGAACATGACGATGCTGTCACCGGCGCCGACGACGACCGGCGGGGAGTCGTTGATCGACGGGAACGTGAATACGTCCGCGCCCTCACCGACCTTCGCCTTCGTCTCGGTGTTGATGAACGTGCCGACGAAGTCGCCCTCCATCACGATCGCGGCCTTCGGCGGGTCGGTGAAGACCTGAGTGACCGAAGTCGGGAAGTCCGTCTGGAGCGCGCTGCTCGTCCCGCCCGCGATGCTGTCGGTCCCGAAGACCTTCGCCATCTCCCCGAGAGCTTCCTTGACCGACTCGTCGGTCCAGGGGATCTCGTGGGTGGCGAGCTGGTCGTACTTCTCCGGCCCGGCAGTGCGGAGGTAGACGTTCTCGAACAGGTCGGTCAGCGTCCAGCCGTCCGCCGCCCCGATCGAGTACGGCGTCACGCCGGAAGCCTTCAGCGTCTCGCCTGCTTCGAGGAACTCGTCCCACGTCGTGGGAGGCTCGACCCCGGCGTCCTCGAACGCCTTCGTGTTGTACCAGATGGTCGACTTGTTGGCGCCCTTGAAAACAACGCCGTACGTCTTGCCGTCGAACGTAGTCAGGTCGACGAAGCTCTGCGAGTAGTTCTCCAGGATCCCTTCGGTGGCGAAGTCGATCGGCTGGAGGGCTCCACGCTCGGCAAAGTCCTTGATCACGCCCGGAGACGAGAGCGAGGCGAGGTCGGGCGGGTTTCCGCCTTCGACCCCGGTGGCCAGGATCGTCGGAAGATCCTCGCCGGCGGGCTGATAGGTCACGGTGACGTCGGGGTACTTCGCCCGGTAGCCGTCGAGCACGGCCTTGAACGAGTCGCCCTCGCCTCCCGTCCAGAGCCCGGCGATCCTGATCGAGCCGGAGATGCTCTCCTCCGCCTCGGTCGTCGCCGCCTCTGTTGTCCCTGCGGCGCCTTCGTCTGACTCGTCGTCCCCGCCGCCGCACCCTGCTGCGAGCAGCGAGAGTGCCCCGACGAGCAACGCGAGAAGCAAGAGCAAGCGGTGCTTCCTCATCACGCGGTTCCCTTCCTTTCGTCTCCCTCGTAGATTCCGAGCCCGGTTTCGGGCTCGAAGAAATGGAGCGCCCGCGTGTCTACGGCCACCTCCACAGAACCTCCGTCACTCACCTTCGTGCGGGCGCCGAAGCGCCCGACGAGCGTGGCCTCGCGATCGCTCTTGGGAGCATCGCTGCCGGCGTCCTTCGCGAGCTCACGCACTTCCTCGGTGACGGCGGGCGGCGCGTCGATCGTGAAGTGCACCATCACCTCGGAGCCGAGTGCCTCGCGCAAGCTGACCTTGCCGTGGAGCGTGCGTCCGGTCGCCTCGCCGTCCTCGAGCGACGCATCCTCGAGATCTTCCGGCCGGATTCCGAGCACGACCGGTCGGCCTTCGTAGTTTCGGAGCCCGGGACGGACGGAGAGGGTTTCCTCCCCGAGCTCGATCCGCTGGGTGCCCGCGACCGCGACGAGACCGCCGTTCTTGCGCTCGAGGGTCGCCTCGAGCAGGTTCATCGCCGGGCTGCCGATGAAACCGCCGACGAAGAGGTTGAGCGGACGGTCGTAGAGCTCCTGGGGAGCTGCGACCTGCTGCAGCTCGCCCTTCCGCATCACTGCGACCCGGTCGCCCATCGTCATCGCCTCGACCTGGTCGTGGGTGACGTAAACGGTCGTGACGCCGAGCGAGGTCTGAAGCTGGCTGATCTCCGCGCGCACCTGCACCCGGAGCTTCGCGTCGAGGTTCGAGAGGGGCTCGTCCATCAGGAACGCGGCGGGCTCGCGCACGATTGCGCGTCCCATGGCGACCCGCTGGCGCTGGCCGCCGGAGAGGGCCCGCGGCTTGCGGTCGAGGTGATCCCTGAGCCCGAGCAGGTCTGCGGCCTTTTCGACCCGGCTCCGAACCTCCGCCTTCGGCGTCTTCCGGAGTTTCAGACCGAACGCCATGTTGTCGAAGACCGTGAGATGGGGGTAGAGCGCGTAGCTCTGGAAGACCATCGCGATGTCGCGGTCGCGCGAGGGCACGTGGTTGACCACCCGGTCGCCGATCCGGAGCACGCCCTGGGAGATCTCCTCGAGCCCGGCGACCATCCGCAATGCGGTCGTCTTCCCGCAGCCGGAGGGGCCGACGAGCACCATGAACTCGCCGTCCTGGATCTCCAGGTCAAGACCCGAGACCGCTTTCGTCCCGTCGGGGTAGATCTTGTTGACGTCCTCGAACGTCACGCTCGCCAAGGTTCGAAGATCATAAACTGGTGAACCGGGGCGCGCTACAAGGAGCGACTCGCGAGCCACTGACGGTTGCGTTTCGCGGCCAGCGCCGCTGCGGTGAAGTCTCCCGGAAGCACGTCCTGCTCGACCACGATCCAACCGGTGAAGGCGGAGCGCTCGAGCTCGGCGAGGAAGCCGTCGAGGTCGACTATGCCGTCTCCCAGATCGCAGAAGCCGCCTCGACTCCAGACGTCTGCCAGCGGCCACCCCGTCGCCTCCACCCGCACGTCCTTCAGGTGGACATAGTCGATACGCTCGCGCCAGTCGCGCAGCGCCGCGACGGGGTCTCCGCCGGCGAGCGCGAGGTGACCGCTGTCGAGCAGGAGCGGGACGTCGGTCAGCTCGAGCAGGCGCTCGATCTCCGCGGTCCCTTCGACGCGGGTGCCGGCATGGTGATGGAACGTCGGGGAGAAGCCGCGCGACCGGGCGCGGTCGGCGGCTCGCGCGACGCCCTCGCCGAGCCGGCCCCAGTCGGTCTCGCCGGCCCGCGGGCCGGAGTCGGCGAGCACGGGTCTCGCGTCGAGCGCCCCGGCTGCCTCGAAGAGGTCGAGCACGAGGTCGAGCTCGTCGAGATCGTGGACCTCGGAGAACGCGATCGGGACGTAACCGCCGGTGAGTGCGAGCCCGTGCCGGGCCAGATTCTCGCCCAGGGATCCAGCGTCGCCGAGGTAGCCCCCCGGGCCGAGCTCCGTCCCCTCGTAGCCTCCGGCCGCGATCGCGGCGAGAACGTCTTCAGCGGCGGGGACGAGCGGCCCGCCGGTCGCCTCGAAAGCTCCGAAGCTGACCGGTGCGTTGCCGATCCGAATGTCCTTCATGAGACGAGGGGGACGCGCGGATCCGGATCCAGGTGCTTCCACGACTCGCGGATCCAGGCGAGCTCCGGGTCGTCCGCGGAGGCCATCGAGCGGCGGTCACCGGCGAGCGCGTTCAAGTAGTAGAGGTCGTAGCCGTGCGCGGCGCAGGTCGCGTGATACCCCCAGGGCACGAGCATCAGGTCGCCGTCGCGGACGGTCTCGGTCAGGTCGACGCCCCGCTCGGGGCTGTACAGCCGCTGCACCGCGAAGCCTTCCGTCCGGTAGTAGTACGTCTCCTCGAGCACGACCTCGCCGGGAGGCGCATCGACGTCGTGCTTGTGCGGCGGATAGCTGGACCAGTTCCCGGCCGGCGTGAAGACCTCGACGACGAGCAGGCGCTCGGCGGGGAAGTCGGGCTTGAGGATGTGGTTGATCTGCCGGGTCGCGTTGCCCGCACCGCGCACCTCGATCTCGACGTCCTCCGGGCGGATCAGCCGAGGCTCGCGCCGCTTTTCGCACCGAGCGGCGCAGATCGCGACCTCACCGTCGGCCTCGATCCGGTAGGCGGTGTCCCGCGGGAGATACAGCGCCCAGGGCATCCCGTCGAAGACGCTGCTCCGGCCGCCGAGCTCCCAGTCCGCGCCGTCGGCGCGGACCCGGCAGCGTCCGGAGAGCGGGACGAGGCACACCTCTTCGTCGCTGGCCTCGTACTCGACGACGCCCGATCCGACACGAAACGAGAGATGGCTCCAGCCGGCGCTCTCGGGCGTCACGGTGACGCCGTCGTCTCGTCGCAGCAAGAGGGTCACGTGGACGCCGTCGCGCCGTCACGCAGGGCACGCTCGAGCTCTTCGAGTCGCGGCATCGCCTCGGAGCAGGCGAGCTGGGCCGCGACGAGCGCACCGGCGACGGTTCCCCGGCGCACGGCCTCCGCGGTCGAGAGCCCTCGGAGCAGTCCATGACCGAGGGCGGCCGCGAAGGCGTCCCCGGCGCCGAGCCCGTTCACGACCTCTACCGGATAACCGGCCACGTCGAGCTCTTCGCCGTTCTCGAAGACCGTGGCTCCACGCTCGCCCCGCTTGAGCACGAGCCGGTCGATCGCTCCGATCTCCGCCGCGGCGACCTCCTCCTCGTTCCCGACGACGAGATCGGCTGCGGCGACGGCTTCGGCTGCGAGCCCCGCGTACTCCTCCGGCCGGTCCCAGAGCGTCGGGCGCCAATCGAGATCGAAGACGGTCGTGCCCCGATGCGTGCGCATCGCGGCGAGCGTCGTCTCCCTGCTCGGCGACTGGGCGAGCGCGGTACCGGTGGCGAAGAGCAAGGGAGCGGCTGCGACCTCGTCGGCGTCGAAGTCGGCCGGGGCGAGCTGCCAGTCGGGAGCGGTCGGACGCCGGTAGAAGGTGAGCGGGAAGCGGTCCGGCGGCCAGATCTCGCAGAAGGTCGGCGGCGTCAGCCAGTCCGGATCGGTCGCGAGGAAGCGAACGTCTACGCCTTCGGAGGCGAGGAAGGCGCGGACGAACTCGCCGTGACCGTCCTCGCCGATGCGGGAGACGATCGCGGTGCGAATCCCGAGCCGCGCGAGTCCGGTGGCCACGTTGCCGGCGAATCCCCCCACGAAACGGGTGAAGGTTCGAACCTGCGAGAGCGGTGTCTCGAGCTCGTTTGGATAGAGGTCGACGCCGACTCGTCCGAGGACGACAGCCTCGAGTTGCTGCGATTCCGGTGCCACCACCTTGTGCGAGACTCTATGCAGATGGGGGCCGCCACGTTCGACAAGGAGGCCCGCGTTCGGATCGGGATCGTCGGTCTCGGAGCGGTTGCCCAGGCTGTCCACCTGCCATTGCTCTCGCGGCTCCCAGACCTCTTCAGGCTCGAGGCGGTGGCCGATCTCTCCCCGGCGACGACCCGCCTCGTGGGAGAGCGATACGGAATCGGGCGGCGTTACGACACGCTGTCGGCGCTGCTGGCCGACGGTGAGGTGGACGCGGTTGCGATTCTCACCTCGGGCTCGCACGGCTCGGCCGTGGCGGAGGCGCTCGCCGCCGAGGTTCCCGTCTTCTGCGAGAAGCCGCTGGCCTACACCGTGGCCGAGGCAGACGTGCTCGCCGAGCCCGGCGGACGCGTCGCGGTCGGCTACATGAAGCTCTACGACCCCGCGGTCATCAGGGCGCGCTCTCTCCTCGGCGAGCGCGGAGCGGTGCGGTCGGTCGAGGTCACCGTCCTGCATCCGTCGAGCCCGGCGCAGCTTGCGCACGCCCGCCTCGCCGCTCCCGCAGGAGACGTGCCGGACGCTGTCCTCGCGGCGCTCGTGGACGCCGGTCGGCGACTCGAGGAGCAGGCACTCGGAGCAGCGCCTCCCGAGCTGCGGCGGCTCTACGTCGACGTGCTCCTCAGCAGCGTCGTCCACGACCTCGCGGTCGTCCGGGCGCTCGTCGGCGACCCCGTTTCGTTCGAGCACGTCGACGTCTGGCCGGAGGGCAGCAGCCCGCCATCCGTGGCGATCCACGGGTGCTTCCCCGGCGGGGCGCGGCTCGCAATCCGGTGGCACTACCTCGAAGGTCACCCCGTGTATCGCGAAGAGATCCGCGTCCACGACGAGCAGGGAACGGTGAGCCTGACCTTTCCGTCACCGTATCTCCTGCACGCGCCGACCGAGCTCGCGGTCGTGGGCGGCGATGCCGGGAGCGAGCGGAACACAGTCCTCCGGTCGACCGTGGAGGCGTTCGAGGAGGAGCTCGTGGCCTTCCATCGGCTGGTCACAGAGGGCGAGCCGTTCGCAGCCGGGGTCGCCGAGGGCAGGACGGACATCGTCACGTGCCAACGGATCGTGCGGCGACTCGCCGAGCAACGAGGGCTCGAGCTCGGCGGGGAGGCTGCTGCCGCGTGAAGACCGTCTACGTCGTCCCGCACACGCACTGGGATCGCGAGTGGTACCTCCCCTTCCAGACATTTCGCCTGCGGCTCGTCGAGCTCGTCGACCGGGTGCTCGACCTGATGGAGTCCGAGCCGGGGTTCGTCTTCACGCTCGACGGCCAGCTCGCCACCGTCGACGACTATCTCGAGCTCCGCCCCGAGTCCGAGCCCCGGCTTCGGCGCCTGATCGCGGAAGGGCGGCTTGCGATCGGCCCCTGGCAGACGCTCGTGGACGAGTTTCTCGTCTCGGGTGAGTCGATCATCCGCAACCTCGAGGTCGGCTGGGCTCGCGCCGAGGAGCTCGGCCGGCCGATGCCGATCGGCTACCTCCCGGACATGTTCGGGCACGTGGCCCAGATGCCGCAGATCCTGCGCCGGTCGGGGATCGAGCAGGCCGTCGTCTGGCGCGGCGTCCCGGCAGCGATCGACCAGCACGCGTTCCTCTGGGAGTCGCCGGACGGATCCGCGGTACGGGCGGAGTACCTGGTCAACGGCTACGGCAACGCCGCCCATCTGTTCGACGAGCCGGATCTCGCCGCTGCGGTCGCCGCCTTCGACGCGTCGATGCGCCCGTTCTTCGGCGAGGACGAGTCGCTCGCGATGACCGGAACGGATCACATGCTCCCTCCCCTCGACCTCGCCGAACGCGTGGCGCGGCTGAACGAGGAGCAGGACGGGTTCCGGCTCGAGCTCGTCACGCTCGCCGACTACCTGGCGCGGCCCGAGAACGGCGCGGTCCTCACCCGGTGGCGCGGAGAGATGCGCTCGGCCGCCCGGGCGAACCTGCTCACCGGGGTGACCTCGGCACGGATCGACCTGAAGGCGGCGTGCGCCCGCGCCGAGCGTGCGCTCGAGCGCTACGCGGAGCCCCTCGCAGCGCTCTATGCACCCGAATGGCCGGGATCGTTCCTGCGGCTCGCGTGGAGCCGCGTGCTGGACAACGCGGCGCACGATTCGATCTGCGGTTGCTCGGTTGATGCCGTCTCGACGCAGGTGCTCGTTCGGTACGCGGAGGCCGAGCAGATCGCCAGCGGTCTCGCGCAGCGGGCCGCCGCGACGATCGCCACCGGCGTCTCCCGAGGCGCCGTCGCGATCGTCAACCCCTCGCCGGTGGAGCGCACGGACGTCGTCGAGCTCGACTTCGAGATCCCGGCGGACTGGGACGAGGTCGAGCTCACGCTCGGGGATGGAACGGTCGTGCCGACCCAGGAGCTTGCGCGGGCGGACGGGCTCCTGCTCGACACGACCGTGCCAGGCCGCGAGCTGCCCGAGGCGCTTCTCCGCCGGGTGCACGGGCGCGAGCTCTTCGGCCTCTGGCTCAACGGGTTCTCCGTCGGGGGCGATGGAAGCAGTCGCTCTCTGACCTTCGACGTCGGCGCGGACCCCGATCCGGAGTGGCTCGATCTCGCGTCACTCAGGGAGCAAATCGCGCAGGCCGTTGCCGAGGCGCCGGACGAGGAGTGGGGGGTGCGGATCGTGGCGCGGCCGCGTCGTTCCCTCGCGGCAGCGGTTCCGGCGCCTGCACTCGGATGGACGTCCGCCCGGCCCGCCCGGGCGCGCGAACGATTTCGCGGCGACGTCCGGGTCAACGGCCACACGATCGGCAACGGGTTGCTCGAGGTGGGGGTCGACGCGGACGGAACGCTCCGCGTCGGATCACTCGAGGGCGTCGGCAGGCTCGTGGACGGAGGCGACTTCGGGGACAGCTACAACTACGGCCCTCCTCGCAGCGACACGTTCGTCTCCGAGCCGGAGACGGTGAGCGTCGAGGTCCTTGCCGCCGGCCCGATTCGCGCCGAGCTCGCCGTCGTTCGCTCCTATCGCTGGCCGCTCGCCGTCAAGCCGGATGGGTCGTCGCGTGAGGACGAGACCGCGCTCGTTCCGGTGACGACTCGGGTCGAGCTCAGGGCAGGGGAGCCGTTCGTCCGGCTCGAGGTCTCGTTCGACAATCCCTGCTCGGATCACCGGCTCCGTTTCCACGTCCCCCTCGCCTCGCCCGCCGAGACCGCGTGCGCCGAGGGCCAGCTCGGCGTCGTCGAGCGAGGTGTCGAGGTCGAGGCAGGGCACGGCGAGGTTCCGCTCGCAACCGCTCCCGCGCGCGGCTTCGTCGCGGCAGGCGGAGTCGCCGTCCTCCTCGACCACGTGCTCGAGTACGAGCTCCTCGAGGGACGGGAGCTCGCGCTGACCCTGTTGCGCTCGATCGGGCTGATCAGCCGGTCGGCGAACCCGTACCGGGAGGATCCGGCGGGACCCGAGATCGCGATGCCGGACGGTCAGCTCCACGGGCCCTGCCGCGCCGGCTTTGCGCTCTTCCCGTACGAGGGCTCCTGGGTCGACGCGGACGTGCTCGCGCAGATGGAGCGCTATCAGCACCCGTTCCTCGTCGCCCCGGGAACGGGCGGTGGCAGCGAGACGGGCGGAACCGGGCTCGAGCTCGAGGGCAAGGGGGTCGTCCTCTCCTCCCTGCGCCGCCGCGACGACTGGCTCGAGCTCCGGCTCGTCTGCCAGCTACCCGAGCCGCGCACGGTCGTCCTCCGGGACGGCGTGCTCGAGGCGCGCGAGGCCGACCTGCTCGGCCGTCCGGGCTCAGCGATCGCGCTCGACGGCGACACGCTGAGGCTCGAGCTCGGTCCCTGGGAGATCCGGACCGTCCAGCTCAGGCGGAGCTGACCAGCACGACCGCCCCGGAGGCCGCGAGCTCGAGCGCACCCGTCGCTCGGTCTGCGACCGAGACCGTCGAGTACGCCACTGTCCACGGGCCAGGCGGCAGCTCGAGCGTCGCTGGATCGTCGCTGCAGTTCGCAGCGAAGAGCGCGGTTCCCCGCCGGTAGGCGACGAGCGGGCCTTCCTCGACGAGCCACTCGAGCGGTGCGCTCGCGAGGGGAAGCGTTCCGCGTAGCCGAAGCAGCCGCCCGAACCTGTGCAGGATCGAGTCGGGATCGTCGCGCTGGACGGCTGCGGTGTCGGCGGCGGAGCGACCGCCGAACGGCAACCAGGCTCGCTCCGCGGTCGTGAAGCCGAGGCCGGGCCCGGGTTCCCAGGGCATTGGAGTCCGGCAGCTGTCCCGGCCCAGACCGTGCTCGCCGCTCCGGGTGCTGATCGGATCCTGGGCCTCCTCGGGCCGGACGAGACCGTTCTCGAGGCCGAGTTCCTCGCCCTGGTAGACGAAAGGCACTCCCGGGAGACCGAGCATGAGCACCGCGAGCGCGAGCGAACGGCCGCGCCCGACGTCGCCGCCGCCGAACCTCGTCGCGGCGCGCGGCCGGTCGTGGCTGCCCTGAACCCAGGCGAGATGATCGCTCGCGGCAGCGGCGATCGAGAGTGTCTCGCGCACCGTTGCCGGATCCCATTCCATCTCCATCGGGTGGAACCAGAAGGTGAGGTGAAGGCCGTCCTGGTCGTTGACGAAGCGGGCGAGCACCTGCGCATCGGCGAGCCCGATCTCGCCGAGGAGCAGCGCGTCGTACTCCTCGGCAATCGCCCCCCAGCGGCGGTGGATGTCGCGGACACCGGGTTGACCGACGTCGTAGAGATGTTCGAGCGAGCCCCAGTCGGACGAGATTCCCGCCGGCGGCCCGACCCAGACGGCACTGGAGGCCGGGTTGTCTGGGAAGTCGGGGTGCTTGAGGAGGGCGTCGGCGACATCGACCCGAAAGCCGTCGACCCCGCGATCGAGCCAGAAGCGCATGATCTCGTCGAACTCGCGGACGACGCGTTCGTCGCGCCAGTTCAGGTCGGGCTGGTCGGAGATGAAGAGGTGCAGCCAGTACTGGCCCGTTGCTTCGTCGAACGTCCAGGCGGGGCCGCCGAACACGCTGACCCAGTTGTTGGGCGGGCCGCCGCCGGGCGCCGGGTCGCGCCAGAGGTAGTAGTTGCGATACGGGTTGTCGCGGGACGAGCGCGACTCCCGGAACCACGGATGCTCGGCGGAGCTGTGGTTCGGGACCAGCTCGACGAGGACGCGGATCCCGAGCTCGTGCGCGTCCGCGACCAGCCCGTCGAAGTCGGCGAGCGTCCCATAGGTCGGGTCGACGTTCCGGTAGTCGGCGACGTCGTAGCCGTGGTCGTGCATCGGCGAGGTGAAGAACGGGGTGACCCAGAGGAGGTCGACGCCGAGCCAGGCGAGGTGATCGAGCCGACCCCGCAGCCCCGGAAGATCACCGATCCCGTCCCCGTCGCTGTCGGAGAACGAGCGCAGGTACACCTCATAGCCGACCGCCGTCCGCCACCACGACGGCTCGCTCACGGTTCGAGGTACGGCCGTTGCTCCGGGCGAGCATCCTCGTAGGAGCGGCGCGCCTCCTGCACTGCTTCGGTCTCGGACACCTCGGCCGGGGGGACGTCCCACCAGCCCTCGTAGCCCGGCACGCCTTCGTACCGATCGACCGGAATGTAGATCAGCACGGTTCGCTCGATCGCCTTCGCCTGCGCGAGCGCCGCGCGCAGCTCCTCGATCGTCCCGGCTCGGAGCACGTGCGCCCCGAGCGAGGCCGCGTTCGCAGCGAGGTCGACCGGAAGCGTGTCGTCACGTTCCTCGCTGTCGAGGCCGAGCGAGTCGTCCCGCCGGTAGCGGTAACGGGTGCCGAAGCCGTCGGTACCGAGGGAGCGCGAGAGGCTGCCGATCGAGGCGAAGCCCTCATTGTCGAGCAGGAGGATCGTCAGCTTGCAGCCCTCCTGGACGGAGGTGACGATCTCCTGCGCGAGCATCAGATAGGAGCCGTCGCCGACGAGGACGTAGACCTCGCGTTCGGGGGCAGCGAGCTTGACGCCGAGCCCGCCCGCGATCTCGTAGCCCATGCACGAGAAGCCGTACTCGACGTGGTAGCCCTTGGGGTCGCGCGTCCGCCAGAGCTTGTGCAGGTCTCCGGGCAGCGAGCCGGCCGCGCCGACGACGACGTCCGTCGGGTCGGAGAAGTCGTTGACGGCGCCGATCACCGCGCTCTGAGCGAGCAGCGGCTCGTGCTCGAGCGTGTACAGCCGTGTCACCTCCGCATCCCACTCGGACGCCAAGCCGGCGACCTCGGTGCGGTACGAAGCCTCGACCGACCAGCCGTCGAGCAGCTCGGTCAGGCGCTCGAGCGTCGCGCGCGCGTCGCCATGGAGCGACGCGCCCGAATGCTTCAATACGTCGATCTCGGCGACGTTCACGTTGACGAAGCGCACGTCCTGCTGCCGGAAGGCGCTTCGCGATGCGGTGGTGAAGTCGCTCCAACGCGTACCGACGCCGATCACGAGGTCGGCCTCGGCGGCGAGCCTGTTCGCGGCCAGCGTGCCCGTCGCCCCGATTCCACCGGCGGCACCGGGATGATCGAACGGGAGCGAGCCCTTGCCTGCCTGAGTCTCTCCCACGGGGATCCCGGTCGCGTCGACGAGGGCGCGCAGCACTGCGGTCGCCTCGGAGTAGATGACTCCGCCGCCCGCGACGAGAAGCGGCCGGCGGGCGCCCCGGATCAGCTCGACGGCGCGGGCGAGCGCAGCCGGATCCGGGAGCGGGCGCGGGACGTGCCACACCCGGCGCTCGAAGAGCTCCGCGGGAAAGTCGTGGGCCTCCGTCTGCACGTCTTGGGGGAGGGCGAGCGTGACCGCGCCGGTGTCGGCCTGACTCGTCAACACCCGCAATGCGCCGAGGGCCGCGGAGGCGAGCTGCTCCGGCCGCTCGACCCGGTCGAAGAAGCGCGAGACGGGGATGAAGCTGTCGTTCGCGGAGAGATCGCCGCGACTCGGCGACTCGACCTGCTGCAGCACGGGATCCGCGGTGCGTGCTGCGAAGACATCGCTCGGCAGGAGGAGGACGGGCACGCGGTTCACGGTGGCGAGCGCCGCGCCCGTGACCATGTTCGTCGCCCCGGGCCCGACCGAGGTCGTGCACACGAACGTCTCCAACCGGTTCTTCATGCGCGCGTAGCCCACCGCCGTGTGCACCATCGCCTGCTCGTTCCGCGCCTGGAAGTACCGGAGGAGGTCGGGCCGCTCGTGCAGCGCCTGCCCGACTCCCGCGACGTTGCCGTGGCCGAAAATCCCGAAGCATCCGGCGAAGAACGGTCGCGCGATCCCGTCCCGCTCGACCACCTGGGCGGCGAGGAAGCGGACGAGTGCCTGAGCCACCGTCAACCGGATCGTCGTCGCCATCGCGTGATCGTAGGCCGAATCGATCATCTAGGCTCGTCACGTGAGCCTCGATGGGAAGCGAGCGATCGTGACCGGCGCCTCCAGCGGGATTGGGGCCGCAGTCGTTCGGGCACTCCGCGGCGCCGGCGCGACGGTGGCGGGCGGCGCGCGGCGGGTGGACGAGGTCGATGCGGACGTGGCGCTGCCGCTCGACGTGACCGATCCCGAGGGCTGCGAGACGTTCGTCGAGCAGGCCGTGGCCCGGCTCGGTGGGCTCGAGATCGTGGTCAACAACGCTGGCCTCGCGCTCGGGCGCGACCCGTTCGACGACTCGACAGAGACCGACGAGGAGACGGTGCTCGCGACGAACGTGCACGGTCTGATCAGGATCACGCGGCTCTGCCTCCCGCACCTCCAGGGCGGCGGCCATATCGTCAACATGGGCTCCGTCGCCGGGATTGCGGCCTATCCGAACGGGTCGCTCTACGTGACCTCGAAGTTCGCGGTGCACGGGTTCACGAAGGCCCTGCGCGAGGACGTCCTCGGGCGGCCGATCCGGGTCACGAACGTCGCGCCCGGCCTCGTCGAGACGGATTTCTCGAAGGTGCGCTTCCGGGGTGACGAGGACAAGGCACGCGGGGTCTACGCGGACGTGGCGCTCGGCGGCCCGATGCGGCCGGAGGACGTCGCCGACTGCATCCTCTTCGCGCTCACGCGCCCGGCGAACGTGAACGTGGACGAGATCGTCGTGACCGCGCTCGCGCAGAGCTCGGGCGCGCGGATCCTCCGCGACACCCCGTAGGAGTGAAATCGGTGCGGCTTCGCTCCGCGTACGACCGCGAGATCCTGCGGCTCGCGGTGCCGGCGCTCGGCGCGCTCGCGGCCGAACCGTCGTACATCCTGGTCGACACCGCGATCGTCGGGCACCTGGGGCGGCCGCAGCTCGCGGCGCTCGGGATCGCGGCGACGGTTCTGACCGCGCTCTTCGCGGTCTTCAACTTCCTCCAGTACGGGACGACCGCACAGGTCGGCCGCGCCTCGGGCGCGGGCGAGGAGCGAGCGGCGCGGCAGCTCGGCGCCCAGGCGCTCTGGCTCTGCCTCGGCGTCGGGATCGCGCTGACGGCGCTCGTGATCGCGCTTGCGCCGGCGATCGTCGGAGCGATGGGCGGAGAGGGTCAAACCGCTGACTACGCCGTCACCTACCTTCGGATCGTCTCGCTCGGGCTCCCGTTCGCCTTCCTCGCGATCGGGGCGCAGGGCTACCTGCGCGGGGTGGCCGACCTGCGGACGCCGTTGCTCGTCCTGATCGCCGGTAACGTGGCGAACGCGATCCTCGAGGTGGTCTTCGTCTATGGCTTCGGTTGGGGGATCGAGGGCTCGGCGTGGGGGACGGTGCTCGCGCAGGCCGGGATGGGCGCCGCGTTCGTCGTCCTGCTGCTCCGCTCCGCACGCGGCGACATGCGCCCGCGGGTCGTGCTGATGCGCCGGTTGATCAGGGTCGGTCGCCACATCTTCGTCCGGACCGCGGCGCTGATGGCGGCGTTCACGCTCGCGGGCGCGCTCGTGACGCGGTTCGGCGACGCCTCGATCGCCGCGCACCAGATCGTCTTCCAGCTCTGGCTCTTCCTCGCGCTCGTGCTCGACGCGGTCGCGATCGCCGGGCAGGTGATCGTCGGCCGCGCGCTCGGGGCCGGCGAGACGGAGCGCGCCTACGACGCCAGCGCGCGGATGATCTGGCTCGCCGTCTACGCGGGCGTCGTCTTCGGGGCGATCCTGGTCGCGGTCATGGGCGTCCTCCCGCGGGCGTTCACGAGCGACGATCTCGTGCTCGAACGGGTCGCAGCGATCTGGCTCCTCTTCGCCCTGATGCAACCGCTGAACGGAGCGGTCTTCGCGCTCGACGGCATCCTGATCGGGGCGAGTGACGGTCCGTATCTCGCCTGGTCGATGGTCGCGTCGTTTGCGGCCTCGGCGGCGGTGGCGATCACCGCCTATGCGCTCGAGTGGGGGATCGTCGGCGTCTGGGCGGCGCTCGTCGTCCTGATCGTCGTGCGTCTCGTCCTGATGTGGCGGCGCTTCGCGAGCCGCCGCTGGCTCGTCACCGGCTGGGCCTAGCCCGGGGGCGGCCAGCGGTGCCAGCTCGTGGGGCGCATCCAGGCGCTCACGCGAGGGCTTTCGCGGTTGCGGTAGGGGTTGCCCGTGTAGCGGACGGCGAGGCGATCGATCTCGACGAGGCCCTCGTCGTCCTCGATTCGCTCGACGACGCCGAACAACGAAACGTGGGTGTACCAGTCGTCCTTGTCGAGCACCGTCACGGAGGCTCGCGGGTTGCGGCGGAGGTGTTCGAGCCGCTTCCGCGTCGCGTCCATGTTCAGGAGTACGAGGCCGTCCTCCCAGTCGTACCAGGTAGCGACCGAGTTGGGCGAGCCGTCGGGACGAAGCGTGGCGACGACCGCTGGGTTCGGCTCGCGGAGGAATGCGTCGAGGTCTGGCGGGATCGACTTCACGGATCGGAGGGTACGGCGCGCCGCTCCAGCGTGCGCACGTCGCGCACGGCGAAGACGGGCAGCGTTGAGAGGACGACGATCGCGGCAGCCCCCCAGAGAGCCTCCCGGACGCCGACGAGGTCGGCCACCGGCCCTGCGACCGCGAGCCCGATCGGGACGAAGGCGATCGAGCCGAGCATGTCGTAGGAGTAGACGCGCGAGAGCGCCTCCGGCGGGATTTCCTGCTGCATCGTCGTATCCCAGAGGATCCCGAACGTCTCGATGCAGATACCCGCGACGAACCCCGCGGCGAGCAGGAGCGGGAGCGTGAGGGGGAAGCTGAGCGAGATCACGAGGATCGGCGTGAGCATGATCGCCGCGCTCGCGACGAGCAGCATCCGCTTCGGTCGGTAGCGGAGGCCGATGAATCCGCCGGCGACGAGACCGATCGCCTGCGACATCAGGATCAGCCCGTAGTCCCGGGCGCCGCCGAGATCCTGGTCGGCGACGACCGGGCCGAGGACGCTCAGCGATCCGGACTCGACGGCGTTGACGAAGGCGAACTGGATCACGATCACCCACAGCCAGGTGCGGGAGCGGAACTCGCGCCAGCCCTCTCCGAGCTCGCGGAGGAAGTGCTGCGCCTCCATCCGGACGCTCGCCGGGAGTCGCATCAGCGCGATGAACGCCGCTCCCAGCAGGTAGGTGGCGGCGTCGATCGCGATCGCGGTTCCAGAGCCGAATGCGGCCACGAGGAACCCGGCCACCGCGGCGCCGCCGATCGTGGCTCCATTGATCCCGAGACGCAGGAGCGCGTTGGCCGGCTGGAGGAGCTGGGCCGGAACCGTCTGGGGGATCACACCCGAGGAGGCGGGGAAGAAGAACGCGGTCGAGCTGCCGTTGAGGGCGGCCAGCGCGATCAGGTGCCAGATCTCGGCGCTTCCGGAGATGAGCAGTGTTGCGACCGCTGCCTGCGTCAGGCCGCTGACGATGTTCGCCCCGACCATGACCCTGTTCCGGGGCAGCCGGTCCGCCCAGATCCCTCCGACGAGGATGAAGACGATCAGCGGGATCTGGCGCGCGGCGAGGACGAGGCCGAGGTCGGTCTTGGAGCCGGTCAGGTCGAGCACGGCGAAGGCGAGTGCGACCGGCGCGATCGCGCTCCCGAGCAACGACACCGTGCGGCCGGCGAAGAGGAGCCGGAACTCTCGCTCTTGGAGCGGCGCGAGGTCAGCCCTCACGGCGCTTCTCGGCCCACCGGCTGAGCCCGGCATACGACTGCCAGAACGGCATGGCCCGGTCGTACGCGTCGGCTTCCCCGGGCAGGTCCGCTCTCGCCGCCTCGACGAAGTCGGCCTCGGTCGCACCCGCCTCGACGCGTTTCGCCCAGGCGTCGAGCCGCTCGCGCAGCTCCGCGAGATGGCGCGCGACGTCGTCCGCCACCCCGAAATGGATCAGGGCGAGCCGCTCGGGTGCACGCTGCTCGATCTCGTCGAGCGTCCGGTGCCAGCCCTCCACGTCGATGTCCGGCGGCGGCGTGGGAGGGAAGACCCCGCGGTGCGGCTGGATTCGGACTCCGGCCGCGTCGCCCGCGTAGAGCGTCCCGTCCTCGTGCAGATAGGAGACGTGATGGGAGGCGTGGCCGGTCGTGGGGAAGCAGTCGAGGCCGAGCACGCTGTCGCCGACGATCCGGACGTTCGTCTCCGGCACGGGCGCGAGCTCGCCCCAGAGCTCGTCGAAGGCTTCCCCGTAGAGCCGGCGGGCGCTCCGCTCGAGCCGCGACGGGTCGACGAGGTGCGGGGCGCCGACCTCCGAGACCCAGACGGTCAGGGCCGGGTTCTCGCGCACGAGCGTCCCCGCCGCGCCGGCATGGTCGAGATGGATGTGCGAGAGCAGCAGGTTGCGCACGTCGCCGAGCTCGAGCCCCCGCCCCGCGAGCCGGGCCCGTAAGGCGGGGAGGCACGACGCCGGGCCGCAGTCGAAGAGGGCCAGACCCTCGGACGTGTCCAGAAGGTACGAGCCGACCGTCTTCTCGGCGCCCGCGTGCAGCAGGTCGATCGGCTCACGCGCGACCAAGAGACGGTTTGTTACTTGGCGGCGGAGGCCGCAGGGACGAGCGCGGCCTCGAGATCGGCGAGCAGGTCGCCGAGCGACTCGATCCCGACCGAGAGCCGGACGAGGTTGCGTGGGGCCGCAAACGGTGCGTCCGCAGTCGAGGCATGCGTCATCCGGGCGGGGTGCTCGATCAGGCTCTCGACCCCACCGAGCGACTCGGCGAGCTGGAAGAGCTTCGTCCGCGCCACGAGCGCGACGGCCTCCTCCTCGGTCTCCGTCAGGAACGAGATCATCCCGCCGAAGTCGCGCATCTGCCGGCGCGCGATCTCGTGACCGGGATGCTCGGGCAGGCCGGGATAGAGCACCTGCGTCACCGTCGGTTGCTCCTTGAGCCACGCAGCGATCGCGCGCGCGTTCTCGCAGTGCTGGCGCATTCGGACAGCGAGTGTCTTGATCCCGCGGAGGACGAGCCAGGAGTCGAACGGGCCCGGTACGGCGCCGAGTGACTTCTGGAGGAAGAAGAGGCGCTCCGCGATCGTCGGGTCGTTGGTGGCGCAGAAGCCGCCGACGACGTCCGAGTGGCCGCCGAGGTACTTGGTGGTGGAGTGGAGGACGACGTCGGCTCCGAGGTCGAGCGGATTCTGGAGGTACGGCGTCGCGAAGGTGTTGTCGACGACCAGGATTGCGCCGACCGCGTGCGCGGCATCTGCGGCGGCGCGGATGTCGACCACGTTCAGCATCGGGTTGGAGGGCGACTCGACCCAGACCATTTGGGTGTTTCCGTCGAGGTGGTCGCCGAGGCGGGCGAAGTCCGGGGCCGGCAGGTAGTCGAAGAGGTAGCCCTTGGGCTCGTAGACCTGCGAGGTCATCCGGTAGACCCCGCCGTAGACGTCCGCGATCAGGACGACGCGCTCGCCGGGGTTGACCAGGTGCATCAGCGTCGTCGTCGCGCCGAGGCCGGAGGAGAACGCGATCCCGTACTCGGCGTTCTCGAGCGACGCGAGCGCCGTCTGAAGCGCGCTTCGGGTCGGGTTCGCGACCCGCGCGTAGTCGTAGCCCTTGTGGACGCCGACCTCGTCCTGGACGAACGTGGAGGTCTGGTA